>JAKSBV010000319.1 GCA_022360955.1 Bacillota bacterium | reverse complement strand
TTTGGTGGTGGAGGTTAAAGATACGGAATTTGTGTGTGTCGATTCATACATAAGTGCTAAAAGAGAATTATTGAGCTTTAAAGATTTTAGTTATGGGTATGGTACCTTTTTCACATTATCCTTTGAACAAGTGATAAGGGGGCCGGATTGGAAAAGCATTATGATTAATGCTGCTGCCGAAGCCATCAAAAGCGATAATCGTGTGAATGATTTTGACAATATGCGAGCGTGCGCAAACGAAATAAAAACATATAAAAATATGAAAGATGAATTTTCGGAATATGACGATATAACGTATGCGCCTATCATTAGAAGACTCAATTATATTAGTTACGGACGTAAAAATTTTGCAAAGGTTTTGTTATATTTTTATAAAAAAGACAATATAACAGAATTGAAAAATTTTGCTGAAGAGCTTAATGGGGCAGGTTTAAAATGGTCGCTTATCAATAACCTATTATTTAAATATTATTTTGAAGGCTTTGGTGAAGATAAATTAGAAAATTTATATATGAGAATCAATCAAATAGCAGATTATGAGGAGAATGTGGCTAAAAAACTTTTACATTTTGCAGAAAAATATACCGGTGCGGTATAAATAAGAATACAGGGGGAGAGCTGTTGTATGGAGAAAAGAGAATTCTTTGAATTATTGTTGGATACCCTTAATTTAACGGAAACGGAAGCAAATATGGATACGACTTTTGACAGCTATGATTTTGATTCTTTTGCAAAACTCAGTATAGTCATGTTGATTGATACATGCATGAATAAAACGATATCTCCTGTTGAGCTAGTGGCATGTAAAACGTTAGGAGATATTGTAGATTTAGCGTTTACAAACGGATAATAAAGCATTGAAAACATACTGAAACCGCCCCGTATGATTAGACAAGCTATAGCGGGTAAAAAGCGATTTTTCGGCTGATGCCGCGTAAATAACATCAAGGCGTTGATCGTTCATGTATAAAGAATAAGTATAGGAGATGTAAACGTGATGAAAATTGATATTGAAATCTATAATAATCATTATGGCAGATTAAAAAAATTTTTACGTTTATACTACAAAAGACATTTTTTTGAAAATGCAACCCCGTTAATCATATCATTTCTTGTAACGAATCGATGTTTTTTAAAATGCAAACATTGTTTTTATCACGAAGCAATCAATGATAATATTAAAATGCAGGCGTTTGACGAAATGTCCATAGATGAATATGAGAAACTATCTCATTCCATGGATTGGTTTCTAACGGGTGTTTTTTGTGGAGGCGAACCGTTCATAAGGGATGACTTTCATTGTATTATCGATATCTTTCAAAAAAACAATAAAGTGTCTTGGTGTGATTCGGCGACCAATGGACAAATGACGGACTCAATCGTTACTCAAGTCGAAAAGATTGTAAAAAATAATAAGGACCAGGTTTACTCGCTGGGGTTTTCCATCGACGGTTTTGAGGAACAAAATGATGCAATAAGAGGAACAGGCACATTTGAAAAATCAATGGAAACATGGAGAGAATGTAAAAAGCTAGCCAAATATTATAAAAATTTTGATCTTTATATTTGTACAACAATGAATTCAATCAACCAACATGTTTTACCCGACTTTATAAAATGGAGTATAAAAGCGTTAGAACCTAATAAAATATCGTTGCTGAAAATTAGGCAAACGCCGAGAGCCGGGAATTATTTAAAGAATATTGACCCGCAATACTATAAGGAGTGCAAAGAAATCATTTGCAATAGGGTTAAGGAAGGGTTAATGGGAGATGTGAATAAGCCTCAAACGTATATGCTTACCAGTTCGTATGATTATGTTTATAATACAATGATAACCGGAAAGAGATCATTTTTTTGCTATGCGGGCATGCATGGAGCCTTTGTAGACTATAACGGGGATATTGGTGTATGCGAGATATTACCTATCATAGGTAATCTAAAAGAATTTGATATGGATTTCTCAAAATTATGGAATAGTGATAAAGCACAGCAAATAAGACAATTGGTGAACAAACATGATTTATGTAAACAGTGCACACATGAAGCGGAAGGGATTATGCCTTCCATATTCTTTGAACCCAATGAGCTTAAAATCATAAAATAACAGGAATATAAAGTATTTGGGGGTATTGTGATGTCAATTTCAATCATCAGCGCAAGTACCGGCAACGGCCATAATGCTGTTATGAATACTTTAGCGGAAGCGTTCAAAAAAGAATATGCGGTTAAATGTTATCCGTCTTTTTACGAAGATTTATTACCAAGTAATCGTACTCTAAGCAATTTCTATAATCTGCTGCAGAAAGCCTCCATTGCCTTGTGTAAAAAGTATACCGAATTAGCGATTTTTGAAGGTAAGGAAACACAAAACAGGTTGTACGAATCTTGTTATGATGCGCTGGATGCATTTGTACGCAAGGAAGAGCACGATGCTATTATTTCGACAACGCCGTTATTAAATAGATTTATGATAAGGTATTTAAAAGAAAATAGCTTCAGTGAAAAAATTCCTTTTTATATTGTTGTAACAGACCCGTATTATCCGATATATCCGGGGTTTGAGGAAATGGGAGCCACGCGTTATTTTTGTGCAAATGATGTTGTAAAAAGCATATTATTGGATGCAGGTGTAGAAGCCGATAAAATCAACGTTTTCGGGTATCCGATTGCCGATAAATTTTGTCGTATGCCGTCGGAGAATGAAAAAATGAATATATATAAGGAGTACGGATTAAAGGATGGCAAACCCGTATTATTAATGAACAGTGGTGCACAGGGCTCATTCCATTATTTGAATATCATCAAAGCCATTGCACCAAAATATAGACTCAATTTTCAGCTTATAGTCATTTGCGGGAAAAATAAAGGTCTTTTTAGAGCAACGCAATTATATTGTCATAAAAATGGGATTGAAAATATAGTGGTATTACCGTACATTAATAATATGGAAGAGTTACTTTATATATCCGATGCCTGTATAACAAAAGCAGGTGCCAATATGGTTTATGAGTGTTTATTAGCTTGTACGCCGCTGATAATAGATTCGACGGAGGGTTTATTGTATCAAGAGCAAGGAATTGTGCAGTTTCTTAAAAAATATAGCATCGGATATGTTTTTGAAGATACGGAGGCACTCAACAACATATTACATGCTTTGGACAGCGATGGATTAACGGAGCAGCTTAAAAGAAATATCGGTGCAATGCATTTGGTGAACGGTACTGAAAAAATTGTTAACAGCATATTGAACGATATAAGCGTATCAAACACTGCAAATGAGGTGAAGGGGTGAGATTATTAAATATAAAAGGCTTACGGCTAAAAGCTGTCGCCGCTGCATTGCCGGACAGAATGGAACACAATTATGATTTAATAGATGGTTACAAAGAATATGAAATAGAAAGAATCTGTAATATGACAGGCATTTTTTCAAGAAGAACGGCACCGGAGGGTGTAACGTCAATAGATCTGATGTATAAGGCGGTAAAAAAGCTTTTGGAAATTACAGGATATCCTATCGCAAAAAATGATTGCATCATATGCGTTACGCAGACACCGGGTTACAATATTCCCGGCAATTCATATATTCTATGTCATAAGCTGAATCTCGGGAATGATGTTATGGCCTTGGACATTAATGCCGGATGCCCGGGATTTACGCATGGGCTTATAACGATGGGGAAAATATTGGACGGCAAGGATATTAGGAATGGGATATTGGTTGTAGGCGATACGCTTACCAAGCTGATAAGCGATAAAAAAGATAAATTTATCTATGGAGATGGTGCAGCTGCGTGCTTAGTTAGTTTTAACAAAGAATATAAAGAATCTTATGCGTGTTGGAAAACAGTAGCTGAAAAATATAATAAAATTATATCTTGGGGATCCTATAGTGCTTGTGAAGAGCTAAACAGCATAAAGCAAACAGATCACCGTACAGATGTGGGCTTTTATATGGATGGGCAGGAAATATTTAGTTTTGGCATCAAAGAAGTACCCGAAATCATAACCCATACCTTAGCTGCAAACAAACTAAAAATGGACAATATTGATTTGTTTGCTTTTCATCAGCCCAACCGATTGATTATAGACTATATAGGTAAAAAGCTGTGTATTCCTCATTCCAAAATACCTATTTATGTTGATGGTATCGGAAGCGCCGGGAGTGCCTCTATACCGATTACCTTATGCAGGTATGCGGAAGCCAAGGGTGTAAAAAGCTTATCCGGGAAATTGTGCTTTACAGGTTTTGGAGCCGGACTGAGTTTAAGTACAATGATACTGGATGTAGAAAATATGATAGTAGACCCATTAACAATTACCTAAGGACCATTTCCCATTACCGGTTTTAACGTTAGACATATCTTGCTTGACCTATACCTTTGATAAAGGAGATGATGAGAATTTTAGAAGCGCAATATAAGTATCTGAAAGTTTTAGGCATAGGGTTTAAACATTCTATTGAATACAGGGCGGATTTTGTATTGGGATTATTATCCTGTTTTTTTCCCATCGTTATACAATATTATTTATGGACTGCTATCTTCACCCATTCGGGCACGAATAGCGTGTTCGGTTATACTTATAATCAGATGTTGATTTATGCAGTGCTTGCAGCGCTTGTTACAAAGCTTGTTTCAACTGATTTTGAAGGTGAAGTTACGAATGATGTGAGAATGGGTGGGCTGAGCAAATATCTTGTACAACCTATCAGCTATTTCTTTTACAGGATTTATAGGTTTGCCGGAGAAAAATTGCTGCACGCAATGATCGTGTTTATACTGATTATGGGATTTCTGTTTTTTTATCAGGTCAATAATCATATAACCATTACATTATCACAGACGCTGTTGTTTGTGCTGGTTATTATGCTGGCGCTGATGCTTAAATTTTTAATTTCCTATGCTGTTTCTGTTATCGCTTTCTGGATTCACGAATGTAACGGATTATTTTTGGCCATTAATGTTATCACTGTCATTATTTCCGGAGGCATATTTCCCATTGATATTTTTGGTGATACGGCTGTATCGATTTCCAAAAGCCTGCCGTTTTATTATCTGACATACTTTCCGGTCAATGTACTGAACGGGAAAGTCGGTTTTGATGACATCTATGCAGGGGTGGTTATCCAGCTTATATGGATTGTGATTTTTATGCTATTCATAAAATGGTTGTGGAGAATCGGTATGAAAAGGTATATTGCGTCCGGAGGATAAATATTCGGGGAGAAAGCCTTGAACAGGAGTTAATTTTAAGAAAGGAAATAAATGTATGGATCTGCTTAGGAATATAAAAAGATATTTGATACTTTACTGGATATTTGTAAAAAACTGTGTTATCTCACAAATGGAATACCGCATTAACTTTTATATATCCTGCCTTATTCAGCTTGCCTTTATGGGTATTAAAGTAACGTATGTCATTGTCCTCTATAATGCAGGTGTAGCGATAAACGGTGTAACGCCTGACCAGATGATGATATTCATAGGAACGTACAGCGCTTTGTCGGGTGTGTTTGTTTCATTGTTCCTGATTAATTTTAGCTCACTTTCCCATCAGATCCGAACAGGGGAGCTTGATATGCTGATCGTAAAGCCCGTTTCTTTGCAGTTTATGGCGACGCTTAGAAGGATAGACTTGGGGTTTGCATTAGTGTCGGTTACAACAGGCGGAGCGATGATTATAATCGGGTGGATGAGAGCGGGGATAGCGGTAAATTTTATCAATGTAGCTGTATTTATAGGGTTTACAATATGGGGGATCTTTCTTACCTATAGTGTATTCCTGATTCCGAATATCTTTGCTTTTTGGATTATATCAACAAGAGGGCTCAGTCAGGTTGTGAATCAGATGTGGGATTTTAACAATATGCCGATGATTATCTATACGAATATCATTAGAACCATCGGATTATTTGTAATACCTATCTTTGTGATTACCAATTTTGGAGCTATGTTCATTCTTGATATGATGAACCCCTGGTTGATTCTATGGGGTATTCTTGCACCGATAGTATTTTTCTTTATAAGCAGAAGCTTTTGGAATTTTGCGGTAAAACGTTATTGCAGCGCAAGCAGTTAAAGGAGAGGTGCAAAAATGCAAATGCACCCGTTCAATAGGGAATAAGAGGATACAAAAGGAGGTTAATATGCAAAACACAGATATAATCAAGGAATACATTTATAAAGAGATTATAAAAAGTGACAGCGATGAAGATCGCTTACAATTAGAAAATGACATGAACCTTATTGAAAATGGCATAATGGATTCTTTCGGATTGGTTAATCTTATTATTTATATAGAAGAAGCTTTTAAAATCAATATATTAGGTGAAAATGTAAATTTTAATGATTTCCAAAGCATCAATAGTATCTGTACACAGATAGATCAAAAACAAAACAGAATGTTATGAGTTTAACTACATTTTCACCGGCAGTGTGTCCTCGTTTGCGCGCTATACTAAAAACTAAAAAGCATAAGGAGATTGATGATAATGTATCATAAGAAAATAGCCGTAAATCCTCCGATAAGCATAGCATTAGATGCCGAGCTGAAAAAGAAATTATATTATTTGTCGGATAAAATCACAGCATTTGAAACCAAGAAAATAAATGATGAAATCATTGAAATTGAGCTTGAATTGAGCTCGGATATGAATATGGATATGCTCAAGAGCAAGGTTGATCGTCTTTTGGATTTTGATATTAGAAAAAGAAGAATAATACCTGAAGAAAAGGTATGGGAGTCAAATTGTAATGTGCACTATGATGATGCAATATTTGAGAAAATGCTTGAGATGGGAATCGTATACGAACAGGCTTGCGGACAGATAGCTTTTAATCGCTTATTTATTGATTTAATGCATTATATAGACCATAAAATTAAAGAAATAAGTGTTAATCAATTTAATGCATTGGAATACCAATACCCAACGTTAGTTCCGACTTCTGTTGTGGAAAAATGCGGTTATATTAAAAATTTCCCTCACTTGATCATGTTTGTTACCTATTTACACAATGATATAGATAATTACATAGCATTCAAAGACTATGTTGACAGCCATCATGAAATACCGGAATTGCTGTTTAAAAAATATTGTAAAAACAACGACTATTGTTTGCCTCCTACAATGTGCTATTATACATATAATCAGTTTTCAAATAAAAAATTCAAGGCTGGCGAAAATATTGTCATAACATCCAAAGGAAAATCTTTTAGGTATGAGTCAAAATATGCATCTACAATTGAAAGGCTTTGGGACTTTACGATAAGAGAAACGGTATTTTTAGGCGATTACGAATTTGTTAACAGCTGCAGACAAAACTTTATGGGGCTAATGTTTAAATTAGTTGAGGCGTTAAAGTTAGAAGGATATTGCTGCAATGCAAGCGATTCATTTTTTATGGATGAACAGATGATGCAGAACATCGCTTTCCAAAAAGCGTTGAAATCCAAATATGAGCTGCAATTGAATATCACCGAAACAAAGAGTATCGCAGTCGGCTCGTTTAATTATCATGATAGCTTTTTCGGAAAAAATTTTAACATATGCTTTGACAATAACCAATATATAAAAACCGGCTGTACAGGATTCGGACTGGAAAGATTTGCATATGCTTTTCTTTGCCAGCATGGATTGAACGAGGCACAATGGCCGATAAAGCTCAGGTAGGAGGTGATAAGATATGGCAATCATTCAAGTAAACAATTTATGCAAATCGTTTAATTACTATAAAAAAGAAGCCGGATTAAAAAATTCATTGAAAAATCTTTTCTACAGGAAGACGCTGGTCAAAGAAGCGGTGAAGAATATTTCCTTCGAGATAGAAGAAGGAGAAATTGTTGGTTTTTTGGGGCCGAACGGGGCGGGTAAAACAACGACACTTAAAATGCTGTCCGGTATTTTGTATCCTACAAGTGGCGATGCGACCGTAATGGGCTATGTTCCGTGGGAAAGAAAGAAGAAGTTTAAGCGCAAATTTTCAATCGTGATGGGTCAGAAAAGTCAGCTGTGGTGGGACTTGCCTGCGAATGAGTCTCTTCATCTCAATAAGCATATTTATGAAATCAGCAATAAGGATTATCATACCTCAATGGAAGAGCTGGCCGAGCTTTTGGATGTAAAAGATCTATTAAATGTGCAGGTAAGGCGGCTTTCACTCGGGGAGAGGATGAAAATGGAGCTTATTGCCTCATTGCTCCACAGACCTAAAGTGATCTTTCTCGATGAACCTACCATAGGGCTTGATATTATCTCACAGAAAAAAATAAGAAAATTCATGAAATATTATAACGAGCAAACCAAAACAACAATTATCCTTACAAGCCACTATATGAATGATATCGAGGATTTATGCAAGCGTTCCCTGATTATCAATCAAGGTAGCATCGTATTTGACGGTGAGATTAAAAAAGTAAATGAGCTCTTTGAGCAGAAAAAAATCATCAAGCTGCAGCTGGAGGATTATGTGGAAAAAGATGTTCTTGGCGGCTTCGGAACAGTGAAGCAATATGATGGTTATAATGTATTGCTGGAAGTAGACAAGCGGGAGCTTAAAGAATGCTCGAAGGCTATTTTGGATGACTTACCTGTTATTGATTTTAACGTTGAGGATATTCCGATAGAAGAGGGTATCGAATTGTTGTATAAAAAAAAGGGTAGCGTGGATAGGATTGTTGAGAAAGCATACTAATCGTTTTGTGTGATGTATTGGAGGTGCTATATGGATACTAATGTGATCCATCATATTGCAGAAGAATACGGCACACCCCTATATTTATATGATGGAGAAAAAATCAGAAGACAATACCATTGTTTAATGAAGAGCCTGCCTAAAAAATTTGAGATTTTTTATTCAATGAAAGCGAATCCGTTGCTTGGCATCTGCCAAATGTTCAAGAAATTGGGCAGCCACATAGAAGTGGCATCGGCGGGAGAATTGTATACGGCATTAGCAGCAGGGTTTGCACCTGGCGATATTATATTTACCAGTCCGGGAAAAAGCTATGAAGAACTGAAATATGCGATAGACAGTGATATTTACAGCATTAATATCGAGTGCATCGAAGAAGCAAAAATCATTCATGAGATTGCAAAAGGAAAGCAAAAAACCATTGACATATGCCTGAGAATTAACCCGGATTTCGAACTTTCCGATGCGAGCATAAAAATGACAGGTGTTTCCTCACAGTTTGGAATACCTCAAGCTGATATGCAAGAAGCCTTCGGGATTTTGCAATCCCTATCAAATCTTAATATTATGGGTATACATGTGTACCTGGGAACCCAGGTGCTAAGTGCAGATGCCATTGTTACAGGTATGGAGGCAACCGTAAAGATGGCGCTGCAGCTCTCCCGTGATTATCAATTCAGCCTTGCATTTTTGGATATGGGAGGAGGTTTCGGTGTTCCTTACTTTCCTAAGGAATCTCCTTTGAATATGGCTCGGTTCAAAGAAGGACTGGCCCAATGCTGGAATCGTTACGGGGCCGATCTTTCTCAGGCCCGCATTGCCGTTGAAAGCGGAAGGTTTCTGATGGCTGAAGCCGGATTATACCTGACAAGTGTTTTGTATCAGAAACAGTGTAAAGGCAGCCAATATGTGATTTGCGACGGAGGGTCGAATCAACATGCTGCTTCCGCTTTTTTGGGAAGGCGTATCCGCAATAATTTTCCCATGTCCATTCTTGGAAAAGAATCAGATCCGAAAAATGAGGCGATTGTAGTAGGACCGCTTTGTACACCTACCGATGTGATAGGCCAGAAGGTCCTGCTGGCCGCCCCCGTTCCGGGAGATATTTTAGTCATTCAAAAATCCGGAGCCTATGGGTTGACGCACAGTCCAAGCATGTTTTTAAGCCATCAACTCCCGGCAGAGGTATTATACGATCAAGGCAGAACCTATATATTAAGAGAAAGGGGGGAAAGGAAGGATTTTTTAAAAAGGCAAAAAAGCCTATTTTAGTAAAAAATCATTCTGTCCGTTATGCTCAATCAAACCATTCATTTTATAGATTATCTGACAAAATACTCGGAAAAGGCAATTTTCATATGGCTTTTTAATATAGGCGCGGAGAGGTATTGGCATCCTTCTAACGAAGGCGTTCGGGATATCAATGAAGA
Organism: Bacillota bacterium; assembly: GCA_022360955.1. Lineage (GTDB taxonomy): Bacteria > Bacillota > Clostridia > SK-Y3 > SK-Y3 > JAKSBV01. The sequence continues at coordinate 4,638 of JAKSBV010000319.1, read as the reverse complement.
TGCGGTAGTCAACAGGGTCGAAGAAATGAACCTTTTAATATGCCGTAAGCAGGACATGCTGCTATTAAGGGAAATGCCCGATGAAGTATATCTGACAACGTTGGAGGAGCTTGGGTTTGCAATCCCTACAATAGTAACCCCCAAAAATCCGGATGCCATTACACCGATTGCTGAGCTGGTATTAAAAGATGCTGTGCTGCTCCGGAAAATAAAGCAAATCAAAGAGGAGCATCAGGAGGTTTATCTGGTGCCCTACGCGGTCACACAGGTTGAAGAGAAACTGGCCGATATTTGCAAGCTTGATATCATCGGTCCCTCAGCTGAGGTGAGTGCAAGAGTCAATCATAAAATCTTCAGCAGGAAAATAGCACAAGAACTGGGATTCCGAACTTGTAAAGGACATATATGCCGTACGGTGGAGGAAATCCGAAAGGCCTATTTCGATCTGACCCGGCAAGCGCCTTTTTTTAAAAAAGTGATTGTCAAAGAACCTTCCGGGGCATCAGGTAAAGGTCTATATCTTATAGATCGTGAGGAAAAGCTGGAAATTACCCTGCGCATTATCGCCAGATATATCAAAAAAAATCACGGGATTAGTTGGCTGGTAGAGGGATGGTACGATCGGAAGACCGATTTTAATTATCAGATATATATTTCGCCCAAAGGCGAGGTTGACACATTCTCCGTTAAACAACAAATTTTGAAGGATACCTTGTATATTGGTTCTAAAATGCCTCCGGACGTGAGCCAAGAGGTCATTGATCTGTATAGAGAATACGGAATGACCATAGGAAAATATCTTTATAGCATCGGATATACGGGGATTGCAGGGATTGATTCCATTATTGGCGAGGATCAGATTATCATACCGATCATAGAAATAAATGGAAGATTTACCCTGTCCACCTACATTTCTTTTATACAATACATTTTAGGTGAAAGAAAATTTTTTTCTCGCTACTTTAGAGTGCTTACCAGCAGACCTGTGAAGTATAAAGATTTTTGTGAAATATTATCCCATGAAGGTGTGCTTTTTACACCGGAAAGAAGACAGGGCATCATGGTGTATACGGCGGGCTCTCTTCCATTGAGATATATCGGCAGTAAAGGAGTCTTTTTAGGCAGATTGTTTGTACTGATCATAGCAGATGATGATGTTGAATTGGAGAAGTATTTAGCGAAGATTGATAACATTGTCCAACGTATTGCCATGAAAACTGAATAAAAATGAAAGGATATCGTAATATGAATAAAATGGATGCGATTCTAAAAGAGATGGTATTAAAATTCTTGGAGACAGATGCTCAGATGGCGGAAAATATAGATGAAAACGAAGATTTGAGTGAATATGGGTTTAATTCATTGAGGGCAATGGAACTGGTTGTCAATATTGAGGATGAATTTGGCATTGAGCTAGAGGATGAGGATTTACTGATTGATAATCTGGACACAATTGCAAAGCTTAGGATAGTGGTGAGGAAATATGTACCGGCCGATGATTAAAACTTTTAAAGAGGTGTGAAAAGCATGAGCTTCAGCAATGCTTCTATGGAAGACATACTTTCTCATAAATCTTCAAAAGGATTTTTAAATCAACGGTGTGTGCATATCAGTTGCAATACAATACATAAGAAAGGTTGTATCACTGTGAAATATATTATACCGAGCGTTCGTATCGTACCCGGAAACCATTGTTGCTTTTCAAGCCTGCGTAATATCATGCTGCATCATAATGTCCGTATTTCCGAAGCGGATATATATTTTCTGTGTGACGGACTTAATGTGCGATACCGGTCAGGCTTTGATTTTACTTGGGATTCGTATAATCGTGAGACGCAGTTGAATTTTGCGCAAAATTGCGGTCTTGATGTGCATGAGTGTTTCAATAGCGATAAAGAAACAGCTTGTTTTGATATGTATGATCTGGTATGCAATCAACATATTATAATGTTGTTTACGGACAGCCAATACCTGGATTACCATGCCGTATACCGGGAAAATCCGGGCCGCGGTCATATCATTATACTCTACGGTATGGATATCGATAATCAAACAGCTTATGTAGGGGATTCTTTTTTGCTTGATGCCGGGGGAAATATTTTAAGCTATCAAGGACCGGCCTCTTACGAAAGGCTGTGCCGGGGAATATCCAGCCGGACATGGTTTGACTTTATAGAAAATAAACCTGTCTCAAAAGAAAATATTGTCCTTGAAGCGATAAAAAACATTGAAAGCTTTTCAAAAGGAAATATCACAGTGCAAAAAGAGCTTTGCGGTATTTTGGCGTATAGAAAATATTTTGAGCATTTTGAGCACTTGGCACAGGTTGAGGACGCCAGGTTCAAAGAGGTATGCTCGGAAATATATTATAGTTTGCGCATCGGAACAATCATGAACTTGATCGAATATATGGGGCAATTCGTTCTGGAGACAGCAGATTTCTATCAAAAGGACAGCAGCAGGATAGCCGATAAAATCTCAAATCTCCATTTGGGATGGAAAAGAAATATGTTTAATGTCTATAAAATGGGCGTTAGGAAAAACAAAAACAGCGTTGGCAGTATCATTTCAAAATCTCAGTCGTTAATTGATTTGTTGGAAACGGTATTAGAGGATGCTTTAACCTTTCTTCGTTTGTGTGTTGATTCTTAGATTATTCAAGTATTGTTTGGAGGCGTTAATCGTCTATCCAAATGTTTTAATACACCCCGTCCGTCTGGGGATCGAATGCAAGCGTTCACGCGTCATTCCGATTGGGAATGATGCTCTTTTTTTTATGATATCCTTAATGATTTTAAACACTTGATAAAGTATTTTAATATTTGTGATGAAACAATTTGATACGGCCTCTTGGTATACTATTTAACTGGCATAATGCATTAATGTAAGATATAATGATGTTCAGATTAAAAGCGTTTATACAGCATCGGAGGTGGGCGGTAAATGCTAAAAGTAGTAATCATTGATGATGAACCTTTAGTATTGGAAGGTTTAAGGAGCATGATTCATTGGGACAAATATGGCTTTACAATATGCGGACAAGCGATGGAGGGAGAAGAAGGCATTAAAATGATAAAGGCAACAGACCCTGATTTAGTAATGACAGATATTAGAATGCCGGTTATGAATGGATTGGAAGTTATAAAATATTGCAGAGAGCAATTAGGTTTAGAGTGCGAGTTTGTTATCCTCAGCGGTTATTCGGATTTTAAGTATGTTAAAACTGCCATGTACTACAAAAGCAGTGACTATATTTTAAAACCGATAGATGCTGATGAAGTGCACGAAATGCTCGGGAAGCTCAGAACGAAGATATTAAAAAATAAAGAAAGAATAAATAAAATCGCAAGAGATTTAGAGTTTGTTACCATGAGCTCAATGATCCGTATTATAAAAGGTGAAAGTAAAAAAAGCTTAATCGATAGGGTTCATTTTATCCTTGGATTAAATGAAGATGACAAAGTAAGGTGCATTTTAATGAAAGAAGATATCAATCCGGCAGATGAGGAGAAAAAAAGCCGGAAAAAAGATATGAAGAAGTTTATAAAAAAAGCAATAGGTAATCAAAACGGATATTTTGTATTTCGAGAGCCGGACAAGAGGTATTATATGATTATATCTGAAAAGCTGCAAAAATTTTATAATGACAATCAATTGTATACCTATCTGCAAAATGAGCTTGGTGAAAACGGATATGATATTTCGATGTTTGTGGGAGGCTGCTGCAAAGGAATAGACTCGGTGAAAAGGTCTTATGAAGAGGCCTTGATCTGTGAAAAGCACCAATTTTATAATAAGAGCAACCGTATAATAGAATACGATAAAATTAAATCAATAAAATTTGAGACGGCTTTTAACACCGGTACTCAAAATGATATCATCCAAAATATACTCAGCAAAAATAATAAAAAAATAAGATTTTACATCAATCATTTTTTTGAAGTCGCAGAACAGCGTTTGCTGGACCCTCAGATCATCATCATGTGGATTAAGAATTTGCAGGCTGAAATCTTTAAACTCATATCAAAGGTTTATAACGATCAGGATGCGGAAGTTAAAAATTTAATTGAGCAAATGGATACGTTAAATATTTTTAAAGCCTCGGAAATAAAGAATCAGCTTATTACCATATGTCAAAAAGTCAGCGATTATTTATATATAAAGCAAGAATCAGGAGATATTATTGAGGATATTAAGCATTATATCAAAAATCATTATAAAAAAGATATAAAAATAGCTGCAGTTGCTAAAATTTTTAATTTCAACCCTAATTATTTGGGACAATTGATTCAAAAGAAAGTGGGTATGAAGTATAATGATTATTTGAATAAGGTTCGCATTGATAAAGCGAAAGAATTACTGAAGAGGACAGACATGAGGGTCAATGAGATAGCGGCAGAAGTAGGATATAAAAAGCCGGATTATTTTGCTGTAAAATTTAAAGAATATACGGGCGTGTCTCCGTCTAACTATACAAATAAAAGCTAGAATATAGATAATAAATACTAGAACTAGAGATATAATCGTATGGAAGTAACCTTATGAAGAATCTTAGAGATTGTTTGCGCAGCGTAGGAAAAGCGGCTTCAACTGTTTGAGCGCAGCGAGTTTTGGAGCATTCGTTGGGGACATTCCCCG
>JAKSBV010000479.1 GCA_022360955.1 Bacillota bacterium | reverse complement strand
GAAGGATTAGTGCAGATTGACAGTACACGTGGCATAAGCTCTCATATACACAATCCGTTTATAGCATTGCTGAGAGATGGGGCAACCGAGCATATGGGAGAAGTGTATGGGTTAAGCCTAGTGTATAGTGGTAATTTTGTGGCTTCGGCACATGTTGATCAATATTTTTCTGCCAGGGTGCAAATAGGCATCAATCCCTTCAATTTTCTTTGGGTACTGGAACCCGGGAAAACTTTCAGTACGCCGGAAGCAGTTATGGTTTATTCTGATGAGGGTTTAAACGGTTTAAGCCATAAATATCATGACCTATACCGTAAGCGGCTTTGCCGTGGAATTTACCGGGACCGTGTAAGACCTGTGCTCGTTAATAACTGGGAGGCAACTTATTTTGATTTTGACCATGACAAGATTATTTCAATGGCAAAGAAGGCCAAGGAGTCCGGAATAGAACTGTTTGTACTGGATGACGGCTGGTTTGGGAGTCGCAATAATGACCAATCCTCTCTAGGTGATTGGCATGAAAATACCTGTAAGCTTCCAAAAGGGCTTAAAGGACTGGCGGATGAAATAAATGCGTTGGGACTAAAATTCGGATTATGGTTTGAACCTGAAGCCGTATCACCAGATAGCGAACTATACCGCAAGCATCCTGACTGGTGTATAAGCGTGCCGGGACGCAAGCGTACCGAATGGCGCAACCAACTGGTGTTGGACCTTGCCAGGAAAGAAGTGTGCGATTATATTATACATAGTGTTGCCACAGTACTAAACAGCGCTAATATTGAGTATGTGAAGTGGGATATGAACCGACGTTTGACAGAGATGGCTTCGGCAAGTCTGCCACCGGAACGTCAAATGGAATTTTCCCATCGCTATATACTGGGACTATATAATGTATTGGAAGAACTGACATCAAGATTCCCTAATGTTTTGTTTGAAAACTGTGCGTCGGGAGGAGGAAGGTTTGATCCGGGAATGCTGTACTATTTCCCGCAAACCTGGACCAGTGACAATACCGATGCCGTATGCCGGCTGAAAATTCAGTACGGTACATCCATATGCTATCCTCTGATTGCTACATGTGCCCATGTGTCTGCCATACCCAACCATCAGGTGCTGCGCAGTACTCCCATGAAAATGCGAGGACCGGTAGCAATGTCCGGCAACATGGGGTATGAGCTGGATTTAACTAATCTAACTGAGTATGAAAGCAATGAAGTAATGGAACAGGTAGCACTTTACAAGGAAATGCGTTCACTTGTTCAGTTTGGTCGCTTTTACCGGTTGAAGAGTCCGTTTGACGGTAACCAGACTGCATGGATGGTGGTATCTGATGACAAGCGGGAGTTCGTTGTGTGGTTTTTCCGGGTAATGGTAGAAGCAGAAGAGGCTTACTTTAATCTTAGACTTGCCGGAATTGATGCTGAGCTTGATTATACATGTTTGGATAACGGAATGGTTTATTCGGGAGATGCATTGCTTAATATGGGATTAACTTTACCATGGCAAAATGGTGACCATATGAGCTTGATGATGCGTTTTAGTGCTGTATAAGGCCCAGTCCTCCATGCGGGGGAATACCATATTTGCGAATCATCAGGTATGATTCAAATTCCTCATCCGGAGAATATGTCATCTCTCATACAAGGAATGCTGAAATGGTATTTTTAAAAAATCTTGCGCAAAGGTTTTCGAAGGATATGCGTTCATGAATTGGCCGTGTGAAAAAAAGAATTAATCCTTGACATTACTTAAAAATGTGTTATAATAAGTTGTTGAAACATTATATGAGGCAATATGCCCTATTTGGTCACTCAAATAGGGCTATTTTATCCGTTTGATAAAAAGTAGGTGCAAAGATGGGCAAAGGCAGTATGAAAGTAATCGCACAAAACAAAAAAGCCAGGTATGATTATTTTATTGAGGATACTTTTGAAGCCGGCATTGAGCTTACGGGTACCGAAGTAAAGTCTATCAGGCAGGGCAGAGTGAATTTAAAAGAGAGTTATGCCGCTATCGAACAGGGAGAAGTGTTTATCAAAGGGATGCATATTAGTCCTTATGAGCAGGGGAATATTTTTAATGTGGACCCATTGAGACATCGAAGGCTGCTCTTGCACCGCTATGAGATTAATAAGCTGATTGGTGCCATACAACAAAAAGGCTACACCCTTGTGCCGTTAAAGGTCTATCTTAAAGGTTCGCTGGTAAAAGTAGAACTGGCCCTTGGAAAGGGTAAAAAGAACTACGACCGGAGAGCCGATATTGCAGAAAGAGACGCCAAGAGACAGATAGACAGAAAGCTCAAAGAAAGCCTCAGATACTAGACGCCGGCGTACAGGATACAGATAGTACAGGTTAAGGTATGACGTTGATTGCTTTACCTCACTGTCGGCTGTACACTACTATATATGGGGGCGTAATGGTTTCGACGGGGATGTTGAAGCATAAGTAGCGAGTAGTGGACCAGGGCCACTATAAAACTTGGAAAAATAAATATAAACGCTGAAGATAATTTAGCATTTGCTGCCTAATTAAGGGCAGCCGTTCAACCTAGGATTACCGCGGCTTAGGATTGGGCGTCGACTAGCGGTGAACGTGACATAGCAAAGCTTTGAGCTATGCATGACAAATGAAGCTACTAAAACTGTAAGCCTGTGAGTGGGCGTACAGCGGAGGGAATGTCAGTTCACTCACTGCACTCGGAGAGACTTATGTGAATATGTTTTCGGACAGGGGTTCGATTCCCCTCGCCTCCACCAAATAATAACTTCAATATTAATACAATGAAAAGTCCTTGATATCAAGGGCTTTTGTTGTTTTTGGGTAGAATTGAGGGTTGAAAATAGATGAAGTTTGGTTGATGAGATTACAAATATATGGTAAAAATGCACACGGGTGTGCACTTTTTAGCGGAAATGGGTTAGAAGTGTTTCAGCAGTTAGGCATGTGGAGTGCGTGATATTGATGTCAAGAACGGATAAATAGAAAAACTGAAAAAGCTAAAATAAAGGGTTTCCAAACATTGGGTTTTTATCTCGGTGGTTTTGCCGGAGGTGCCAATGTCGGGAAAGCCTTATTTTTATTGTCTAAGGTAACATGTCAACTGCCATGAAAGGTGTAGGGTTGAGTTGACAGATTAGATAACGCCTATTCTTATAGGGGTTGAGGAGACAGGATAGATGTGAAAAATACTTAGTTATCTTCACTATTTTCTATCGCTTTCAATGATCTTCCATCTTCTGTTTTCCACTCCATAAGTCCGTTTACGTGACCACCAATGATTCAGAGCATGATATAACTTTTGTATTTAAGAACGGGACAGAGTTGAGATGGAAAATATCAGGATGATGGAATACCTACATAGTTGGCAAGAATACCAGCCTTTCAGGAAAATAATGCAATATTCAAAGTCTTATTTCTTACCATGAATAGATGAGTTATATGGTTGGTAAATACACAATTTTAACATTATAACATTAGAAATAAAAAATCCTGTAAAAGCTATTGACAATATGGAAAATGTATGAAACAATACTTCAAAAGGTGAGTATGCATAAAGGCAAATTTGCTGGAGCTGCATAGGGGCAATAAAGCCTTACACGTGGATATATACCCGCGGAGTCACGTAACTGTGATTCTGTGGGTTTTAGTTATTTTTGGGGAGGTTTTGCAATGGATTTAGTGAAATTAAAGTACTTAGGGAGTTCAAAATTAGAGACAGAAAGATTGATACTAAGGAAACTTGAAATTACAGATGCAAATGATGTTTTTTCTTATGCAAAAGATCCGCAAGTTGCAAAATATGTAACGTGGGAACCCCATAAGTCAGTTGAAGATACGAAGGGTTTTATTAATTGTACTATTGAACGTTGCAATAGCGGTGAAGCTTGGGAATGGGGAATTGAACTTAAAGCGACTGCTAGAATAATCGGAGCTATGGGATTTGTCCGGCTTGACCCGCAAAATTCTTGCGGCTTAATAGGGTATGTACTATCAAAACAATATTGGGGACAGGGAATGATGACTGAGGCAGTTACACGTTTAATATCTTTTGGGTTTGAGGATATGAAGCTAAATAGGATTGAAGCTATTCATGTCTTAGAAAATGAGGCTTCAGGTAAGGTTATGAAAAAATCCGGAATGTTGTTTGAGAGTGTTTTGCGTCAAAAATTGTTTGCAAAAGGAAAGTTCTGGGATGTTAAGCAATATGCTATTATAAAAGAGGACTGGCTCGCAAAGAAAGAGGAAATTACATGAGAACAATATCTGAACGGTTAAAAACAATGTTAATAGAATCAGGAGCTTCACTGGCAGGATTTGCAGATCTAGAGGAAGTTTTAAATCTTCAGAAGTTGGCATACCATGAAAACGCAATGAGATACAATGATTTTGCAATTCCACCGCTTACTCAGACTTTGGAGGATTTGAAGGAAGAATCAAAAAGCTCAATCATTCTGAAGGTTGTTGAAGACAGGATGATTGTAGGTTCAGTAAGAGCCTTTGAAAAAGATGGGAGCTGCTACATAGGAAGACTGATCGTACATCCCGATTATCGGAATAAAGGGATAGGTAAAAAGCTGATGAAGGCCATTGAAAAATGCTTTGAGGGAGTGAGGTTTGAACTGTTTACCGGACATTTGGATGAAAAGAATCTTGCTTTTTATGAAAAGCTAGACTACAAAAGGTTTAGAGAAGAAAAGATTAATCATAGTTTGTGGTTTGTTTATTTAGAGAAAAAGCAAGGGGGATTTCAGCTGTAAGAATACACGAAATTTTGTGCTGAGTTTAGGGGAGAGTGAAATTTGATGAAATTTACCTTACAGGACAGTAAAATTGAAAGCTATCTAAAGGAATCAGGCATTATTAACTTCAAAAATGAACTGCTTGCAGGATATGCCGATAGACTTGTTGACGGAATCAGTAATAATGTAGTGCAGATTAAAACAATCTATGAATTTGTGAGGGATGAGATTAGCCATTCGTTTGATATTGGTGTTGACAATGTAACTTTCAAGGCATCAGAGGTATTAAAGGAGAAGCATGGCGTGTGTTATGCCAAATCTCATCTTCTTGCTGCGCTCCTTCGAAGTATCGGAGTACCGACCGGATTTTGCTATCAAGGTCTTATATTTGATGATGTGGACGACAGAAGGATTATACTGCATGGTTTGGTGGCAGTATATATTAAAGAAATTGATAAATGGATACGACTTGATCCAAGAGGGAATAAACCGGGGGTTGATGCACAGTTCAGCTTAACCGAAGAAAGACTGGCCTTCCCTGTGAGAAAAGAACTTGGGGAGTTCGATACAAATATAATTTATTCCGAGCCTGCCATAGCCGTTCAACGATGTTTATATGAATCAAAGAATAGAGATGAACTCATTCTAAAATTACCGGGAAAGGTTTGATTTTCGTATAAGCAAATTTAATTAGAGGTGTTGAATGTACATGAAAATTGAATTAAAAAAAGAACTACCAACGCTTGAAGAATATAAATACTTTCGTTCAGCGGTTGGATGGAAGCTTGTTGACGATAAATCAATAGCCAAAGGACTCGATTCTTCTACATATTCAGTATTGGCAAAAGTGGGAGATAAGGCTATTGGTATGGGGCGTATTGTTGGGGATGGAGGTATTTTTTCGTTGATTGTTGACATCATTGTGATTCCTGAATTTCAAGGAAAAGGCATTGGTAAAGTAATCATTCAAAATATTATAGACTGGATTAAGGCGAATTGTGTTGTTGGAAGTACTGTTTGGCTTTTTGCTGCTGAGGGACGTGAAGGTTTCTATGAAAAATTTGGATTCGAAAAACGTCCTATGGATAGTTATGGGGCAGGAATGCAGTGGTTTTGGAGGAATGAAAATGTCGAATGACATAAGATATATAAAAAAAGACGAACTAAAAGATTTGCTTGAACTATACAAGCATTTAAATAAAGATGATCCGGAGATTGGAGAAGATGAAAGATTAACGGCTTTGTGGAAAGATATACTAGATGATCCAATCCAGCACTACCTTATTGCAGAAGCAGATGGAAGGTTGGTTTCCTCCTGTGTTATTGTAATTATTAACAATCTGACAAGGGGAGCAAGGCCATATGCATTAATCGAAAATATGGTTACGCATGAGGGTTATCGCAACAAAGGGTATGGCACAAGACTGCTGAAGAAAGCACTGGAAATTGCACGGGATAAAGGTTGCTATAAGGTGATGCTTATGTCGGGAAGAGGAGAAGATACTCTTAAATTCTATGAAAAAGCAGGTTTTGAAAGAGGTAAGAAGACGGGATTTATTGTTAGGTTTTAAGGGGTGTGCACTTTTTAGCAATATTCAAACAATTTAGCGTTAATCAATACCGCTAAATTGTATCAAAATCATAGTGCATAGACATCAAAAGACTATAATATTGATACAATGCAAAGCCCTTGACATCAAGGGTTTTCGTTGTTTTTAGGTAGAATTGTGGGTTGAAAATAGATGAAGTTTGGCTAATAAGATTACAAATATATGGTAAAAATGCACACGAGTGTGCATCTTATGTAAAGCAAGGTGCATTTTTAGTTAGGGGTGTGCACTTTTTAGCGGAAATGGGTTATGATATTCCTTTACATGTTTCCGTATGCGGTGCATGTGGAGTGTTGCTCGCTACTTACTAGGAAGGAATAATAGGTGTGATAGTTGTAAGTCGAAGCTTTATAAAGAAAAGGCAGAGACAACTTATTAAGTAAAGCAAAGCTGATAGGATTTTAATAATCTTATCGGCTTTTTTGTATGAAAAAATAAAAAATGGAGAGGAAGATTTATAATGAGTGATATTAAATATGTCAAAAAGGCGATTATTATTATCCAGAGATTGATTTTGGTGTTGATGAAAATGCGGAGCTTAGAAAATTTGGGAGGTTAAGATATAAATACTTAAAAGAAAACAAGCCTAATTTATTCACTATGCTACTTTCAGAGGGGGAACTGATGAAACATGTTATTGAGATAGAAAAACAGGCTTATGAGCGTTTGGAGAGGATACAGAAGGAGTATTTAAAACATCATTCATTGCCTATTGATGGGAATTTTATGAAGAGTTATAAAATTAGGCAAGAGGCTAGAGACATTGTGAATGAGATTGTTTTGAAAGAATTAATTTATAGTTAGAGTTTAGATTTACAATATCAAAAATGTACACACATTTGCTTATAAGTGTATATTTCTGAATGTCATGACCATTACTAGATAGAATAGATATACATGTTAAGAAAAAATAAATAGTGAGGTTTTAAATTTTCTTCTTGACTTTTGGCTGCCTAAATTATATAATTAAGGCAGCCAAAATTATAAGGAGGTGAATTGTTGGCTAAAAAGAAAATAGGTCGTCCTACAGATAATCCTAAACCACATCGAATTGCAGTGAGATTAGATGATGAAAGCAAAAACATTTTGGATAGATACTGTAGACAAGAAAATGTCAGTCAAATGGAAGCAGCAAGACGTGGTATTAAGAAGTTAAAGGATGACCTCAAAAAGTAAAAGAAGCGGTGCTCGCCAGTCAGCAAAACACCACTTCAAAAAAATACCCACTATTTAAAATAGCGGTAAATCTATTATACCCTGTTTGAGATAGTAATTCAAGAAATTTCACAAGAAGGGAGATTGTGTCAACGGAATATATGCAATATCTAAACGAATTATTTTGCGATATTCATGAGAATATAATGAAGAATTTGCGTGACAATGATAAGAATTATAGTGAATTAGTAAGGAATAATGTAGAAGAAAGCATTAAGATTCGGGAAATACTTAAATCACTTAATGATGAAGATAGGGCATTTATTTTAAGAAATAAAGATTTTACTGGAAAGCTTGAATGGATAGAAAGGGAAACACTTTATTTTCAAGGATATAAGGATTGTATTAAGCTTCTGAATGTTCTTGAGCTTATATGACAGTTACAT
>JAKSBV010000027.1 GCA_022360955.1 Bacillota bacterium | reverse complement strand
CTTAGCTTATATTATAACACAAGCGTAAATCTTTTAAAATCGATTCTTTACATACGGGTACATAAATTTTAAGTGAAGAAAATTATTCCAACAACTGATATTCCCAGGCTAAAAAGTAGGTGAGGGCTGAGAGATGAGGGTTGAAAATGAACCACCCATCGTTCATGATAACTTGCTGCTGATTACTTTGTACTCCTGTTTGGCTATCCCACCTCCGCCCTCTGACCTCCGATTTCCGGTTCATACCACTATATTTCCTAATGCCAGTGTGCGTTATCTATAGAATGCTGCACTAAGTTACAATCCCCCGCCCCCCCAAATCTAATTCTTCATTCTTCATTCTTAATTCTTAATTACGTACTCCACGCTGCCGTCTTCCGTTTAAGCTTTTGGAGAAAGCTTAATCACTACCACCGAATGTTTGGGGAATGTGTATATAATCTCACTTTTCCCTTCCAGTCCCCCGATACTGCTTTCTACCAGCTTAACCGTATGAGGACTCTGCGGTGTGTTCTGTGAATTAAATGCCGGGCTTTCCAGCGTAACAACCTGGGCCGTATTCGCCACTGTCATACCCTCAAGGGAAATAACCGCAGTCACATCATCGAGTCGGTCCGTGTTGGCAATCATAACATACATATTGCCGGTTTCATCTTTAGACGACAACACATCCAGTTTTTTCACCGACGGATTGCCATTCATGGCAGGATTATTGGCAACAAAGGTCTTAAGCGTATGCCTGCCAAAGTTTTTGCTGAACATTTGCAATACAAGGGCCGTTGGTGATAGAACGAAATCAATCAAGTTATCGTTTTCATCCGCATAGCGCTGGATCAGCGCCATTTCACCGACACCCACCGTATCTCTCCTGCCCACCGTATCGATGGTGCAATGCTTATTGGCATAGGGAATGGGAAGCTTCGAGTACCTCATCAAGGTTTTGGCAACATACAGTGCGTCGCCGGTGGAATTACAATATTTTCTGTATTGTGAAGATCCCCCCAAAATGCCGTATTCACTTACAATAACATTCATATTGCTGTCTATGGATTTCACCTTGTTTATCAAATTTCTCACCGGGTTTACTCTTTGTTCGGCTGTTGTCATAATATGATCGTGGTATTCTTCCATGTTTGCCTTGCCGTTATTTACACCATAGGGGTGTATAGCAACGCCGGCATATTTAAAATTACCCATTTCCTTAAAAAATGTGTTGTCGTGTAAGCAGCTGTAAACCTTGACACGCGGGTCTACTGCCTTCATGGCGGTCACGTAATCCTTAAAACCGTCTTTGATGCAGGTATAGCTGGCCGTAATCTTTGCTCCTGTCAAAGGAATATTGCCGTTGACGCCATCTCCAAATGTAATTTTACCTGTTTCGTAGCTCAGTGTATATACATTGGCAGCACCATGCCCCTCAAGACTGTCAACCCTATCCCACTTCACATCATCTACAAATACTTCCGCAGTCCCCAGCTTCAGGGGTACATACTGGATGTATTTTTCCTGATTGGCCGTACCGTCACTCAATGCGGTTTCCTTTCTCCAGTCCTCCTCAGCCACTACATTTTGTTTTGTGAAGGAAAATTCTCCTCCGTTTACATACCTGTATTGATAGCTGCCTTCACCGCTTCCGTTTATCCAATACCTTTGATAACTCAGATAAACCTCATTACCGATTTCAAAATTAAACACATTATAGGGTTCCGGATGCCCGTTTGCCGCTCTGACATCTGCCCAAGCAATCCCGCCGTTAGGATTGGTCCCTGCCTCTGCATTGAGATATTCTATGAGGTCGGCTGCATCTGCGGCACTGCCATTGCCTATATTGTAGACATATACCAAGGTTGAATCTACCGATTGAGCATATCTCACCGCCTCATCCAGACCAAAATCCGTATCCTGCGGCGGATTGCCATAGGGCTTGCCGTGTATCGTCCGCTTTCTCTGCTCAACAGGGCCAATGGAACGCTTCCATTCAAATAGGTTAGCGATTGTGCCGCCGGGATACCTGAGGGACCCTAATCCGGCTTCCCTGTAAAGTGCATCGAATTCCGGGTAGGCCTGCCTGTTCTCCGGATCCCACATGCCATAGCCGTGACCTCCGTACCTGTGGTTTGAACCGAAATTATCCTTGCTCGTCGTGTTTATCACATTGTTGATATCAACGTCCACGAAAACAATATTCAACAATGTTATTGCAGCATCCAATTCATTTTGTTTAGCAATCAGTGTATCGGTCATTGTACGAATGGTCTGCACATCGGTATCGTTCAAGTTAACGGCTTTCCCTTGGTCAATCAACGCTTTAAATTCTGCACAAAGCTGTGTCGGAAAATCCTGGGTGTCAACATAGGTCTCAATATGCTTCGCCCTGTTATATACGTTTTCAGCCTCCGAGAGCACATCAGCAAATGTCACATAGCATCTGTAATCGGCAAGAAGTGCATTAAATCGCTCCACATAGGCCATACATCCGCCGACGGTAAAGTTCGGGCCTTGCAGGTATTCACCCATTTCCGCCGCCAACGCTTCAAGTTCACCGTAAAGCGCAGCGTTCACGTTTGGATAGGTGCGCTTGAGTTCTTCCCATTCTCCGATGGCTGTGGTCGCTTTTTCTTTGGCCACCGCCTCCGTAATGCCGTGGTCAAACAGCGCTTTGATTTCTTGATCGGAAAGTACACGGTTATAGATCTTTACTTGATCCACTAAACCGTTAAATGCTAGATTATGGCTAGATTTATGGTCCCCTATTCTAAATCCCGCATTCGGCTCATTTGCAAAATTAGAGGATTTAACCTCGCTGTCCTTCACACCGTCAAAATACATAGCCAGCTTAGTTGCGGCACTGTCAATCGTCATCACAACATGCTGCCAGCTTCCCGTGCCGATAGGCTTTTTAGATCTTATTGTGCTTCCGCCGATGAACGAGGCCATATGCTGGTTCGGAAGCACGTACAGCAGGGATCTGCCTTTTCCTTCTTGCTGGAAGAGCATGAGGTTGCCTGAAGGTGCAGTCTGCCCATCAAATAAAGAAGCGTCAACCTTATACCAGATGGAGACCGTCATGTCTTGCGTCGCCGTATTAACGTTCAACGGCGTGTACATAAACGTACCTTTTTCACCGGTAAGGTTTAAGGATTGCCCCATTTCCGTAGCAACAACCCCTGCCTTTCCGCGAAGGACACCATCATTGCTGTTGACCGACTCATCGGGCACTGTGTTCCCGCTCACATTTTCAAAATCCCATGCGCCAATAAGCCCGTTTTCAACCGAACTGTCAGGGGCAGGCATTACACCAATCGTTACGCCCTCCGACTCGTTATCGGAAGTGTCAATGGTTGTCACCCGGAATGTGTACAGCATGCCATTGGTCAGCCCGGTTATGGTAACAGCCTGCTGTCCGGGCTGTGCATACACCGCATCTGCCACGGCGCCTGTTTCCTCTGCTATTTTAATTAGCTTTAAATCTTCATCGACAGGGTCAATCCAATGAATACCGGCCTGGCTATCTCCGGGAGTGGCTGTCAAGGATGTCACTTCTCCCGGCGGAGGATTCACCGCAAATGGCTCATAGGAACGCTCAGCTTCCGAATCGGCCAATATCCTGCCGTCCTCAACACCGGTGGCTGCCGGTTCACCTTTTGCCGTACCCTCACCGGCCGCCAATAAATCAGCAGCTTGACCAACTGTCCTCTCATCCGTTACCCGACGGCTTATGGATATTTCACTTGCTTGGATCGGTGTCATTAATCCGGCGCAGAACGGTGAGAAAAGGATTAACATCACCATCAATACCGCAATCCTTTTGGTCCATTTTCTGATCTTCATACTTGCCCTCCTTATATAAAAATTAGTTTAGCGATTGCATTTCTTTGCAGCCGCTTATATCTCAAGGCTTTACGCCTGAGAGTCTCACTAATTGCCTTTCATTGATCTCCTGCTTATGTGGATTTCTTGTCATTTTAAGACCTCACAAAGTATACCCGGCAAAAGGGCGGTAAATATAACAAATTACAGCCCAAAAATACATTTGAACAAATAACGATACTTCTATGTTTTTTGTTTAAATATTAACTCATTTTTAAAGCATGATATTTATATGATAAGTGAATAATTTAAGGCCTGATTCTTTTGAATTGAATATATTAATATACATATGCAGAAATGATATAAGGAATGATAATTCGAAATATTCTTGAACGAATTGCCCCTGTAATATTGTGAGTTTTCTTAATTCTTTACACCAAACTTTTTAAATTGCGGTTGAAGAAACTAGTTGCGATAAAGCACCCAACTATACCCTAAGACTACATTTGAACCGGAATGACTGTCCTGCGTTTTTTTGGTCAAGTATACATTTGATTTTAAAGTCCGGTATCTGCAACCGATATCCAAGGCAAGGGTGTAGAAATTCTGGGTGAAGAAAATTATTCCAACAACTGGTATTCCAAGGCTAAAAAGTAGTTGAGGGCTGAGAGATGAGGGTTGAGAATGGACCATCCACCATTTACGATACGCTTGTCGCTGATTACTTTGGCCCCTGTTTGGTTATATTCCGACTTCCGCCCTCTGATATCCGACCTCTGGCACATAAGGTCATTTCCATAATTTTCTTCACCTACACTAAATGCACCCCCAAGGCAAAGATAGATGAGGGTTACTGTTTTGCCATATCACTGCTCAGCAAATACCGCAGAGATTGGTCAAACATATACAGACCATTCATATGCCTGTCTAAATCATAATATAAACCGCTGACCAGCATTACCCCATTGCTTTTTGATGCCTCAAACATAAAGGCAAGGGGATCGTTTTCGCCATAGTAGTCAATCGCTCTGATAAGCGGATTGATTCTATAACTTGACCACTGGGGATCATCTATTCTCACCGCATAGCAGTAGTTTTTACTGCCTATCTTTTCATCATGGTACAAATGTGCAAGACCCCAATCTATATACCCGTCGCTTGCAAGGTTTTTTGTAATAGGATGGGTCTTATCTATGACACTTCCCCAGAAATTCCCGTAGTAATATCCGGATATGGTAAAATAGGTAACCCACTTTTCGGGCACCCGCTTTGAACGATCCCCCCAATCATTGGTCTGACTAGGAAAAATCGGCTTCTGAGAGGCCGGCTGCGAAATATTTCCTGCCATCACCAATACCTTCCCGCCGCTATCAACATGATTTACAGCCGCTGTTTTTTTATCAGTGATAAGGATATCTGCCGCTTGCGGCGTTGTTCCTGTCACAGCAAAGGGATAATGGGATAGAATTTGATCTTTTAGTACACTATTATCCATATCAACTATGATACGATGAGTTGCTTGGTCCGCGCTGACAGTCTGTACAGGATATACCCAGTAAATCCATTGATTGGTTACGGTTTTTCCGTCATATACCAATGATACGGATAGCTCATACCTTGCGGGATTGACCTCAACCGGAAGCATCACAGTAACAATACCCGCATCCAATCTGCCGTTTCCGGCAACGGATAACTTGTCAAAGGTTCCCGTATCTAACACTGCGCCTGTCTCAATATTCTTAAACATCCAGTTCAGTGTGCCGTCTTGCAAGGCTTCTTGATTCGTATGATGAATCAGTAATGCTTCGGTAAATGTACCCCCGCTTTCAAAGACTCTTTCGTAGATTGTAGATTTCGGCAGTACGACCGTATCTCCATTAAACTGCTGCATTTCCCGAGCTGTAAATCCATTGGTTTTCGGATCGAAGAAATCGTCAAACACACCCATCTGCAGCTGAACATTATCTTGCGCAAGCCAATGGGAATATCCGTCTCCATCAAGCTTTTCACGTCTAAACCATTCAAAGCCGTATTTGGTACTATCCTTTTGACTGGCCAAAGATTTTTCTCTAAAGGTGGGAAGCAGCTCGGTTAATCCGTTTTCCTCCGCACTTTGCTTGGTTCTTTGAATCTGCCACGGATACAATGCACTGTTAAGGTATTTTGCCTCCAATGTAATATCGGGATATGCGGAGAAATGTCCGAATTCATGCCTGTAATAGGGCTTACCGTTTGAATCGGGATAATCTTTGTTTGTTTCAATGACATCGGACGCATTAATAGATTTAGCGCTTTCAAAATGCGCCGTAGCTAAAACAAATCTTGTGGGATCTATTTCTTTCGCTTTGGCATACCCCCAATCCATAAGATTCTGTGTGATCCCATCCTCGGTAACATTGCCTGCCCTGTTATAATGGCCTTCATTCCCCATACATCTTATCATGAGCGAGGGATTATTTAGATCCCGCATCACAAGATTCGTCCAGATATACGCTTTTTGAGTTTGGGCATATTGTTTAATCCTTGTATAGGTGCCCTGTACCGCTGCCTCTGTCTGTAAGAATATACCTACTTCATCGGCAGCCTCAAGGAATTCCGGCGGCGGCGTTGTGCTGTGAAGCCTTAGATGATTATAGCCGTAATCCTTAATCTGTTGGAGCTCTGCCTTAATCTGTTCCCTGTCTACATTCGGCGAGAGGGTGTGTGCATTCACACATAAGTATCCTGCGCCTCTCAAATAAAAGGGCTTGTTATTAACATATATCTTGCCGTCCGCAACATGCAGCTTTCTCATGCCGAAATGGGATTTTAACGAATCCTTTAAGGTATCGCTTTCTAATATTTGAATATTTGCACTATACAAATAGGGGTCATCGGTAGACCATAGTCGTGCATTCTGCATCGGTACGGAAAAAGTGAACTTTTCTTCTCCATTGGCTGAAACCGTTTGACCTTCCAATTGTCCTGCAGCAAATGGCAGGCCTTTTGCATCAAAAATATCCGACTTGATCCCAATGCTTTTTGGGACATCACTATGATTTTTAACCCACACATGCACGATCACGCTGTCACGATCAATATCCGGCTCCATGAGAAAGCGCAGCGTTCTTACGTCTTCTGTCTGTTCAAGCTCCACACTTCTGAATATGCCTGAGAAGAAATTCATTCTGCTGTAGCCGCCGGCCATAATACGCGCAGTGATATCATCGATTATTTTGACCACAAGCGTATTTGTACCATCGGTCAATAAATCGTCCACCTTGTAAGCAAAGGGCACGGTGGCTCCCTCATGATAGCCCAAATAGTTCCCATTAACCCAGACCTCACAGGCGGGCATAACACCGCCGAATTTAATAAATATCGGCTTCGTGGTATCAAAGTCTTGCGGTACTTCAAAATTCCTCTTATACCATGCCGGAGAATACGGATTTTTTTCTAGGGCTGCAAATCGATCTTTGGCACTTTTTACAGAAGCAGCATTTGCCATATTATCTCTATAGCCTGCCGTCATCATATTACCGGGCACAGCAATAGTGTCCGTACCAAAATCGAAGCTGTCTAAATACCATTGCCGGCCAGAGCCCACATCGCCGGGATCATCCTTAAACTTATATATACCGTCAAGACTCATGAGCTTTCTGGTACCGGATTTTAACACTGTGTTTACCTCAACCGGTGTATACTTTTCAACTATCTTCGGTGTTTTGAAAGTCACGCTAGGGCCTATAGCTGCGTTTAATCCCTTGTCTACCGCTTCAACCGCGAATATGTATTCCGTATCTGCGGCAAGTGCTGTGACAATGGCAGACACCTCCGAGCCGCCGGCGATAGCTGCAAGTTTGTTTGCCGATACCGGTTCATGAGCTAATCTCTTGTATATATTGTATTGTAATATACCTATGTCATCAATTGCAGAAGGCCATGAAAGTCTTACAGAGGCTGCATCCACTATCTGTGTTGAAATAGATGCGTCTTGCGGCCAAGTCGGAGGATGCTCATCGGATATCGGTTCGGCGTTGGGATGAGTGGTATGATATAAGGATGCAAAGGTTGCCCTGTTAAATGCAAGACCGGTGTACATTCTTATATCATCCACATTTCCTATCCACCCGGGGGTACTTTCATGCTTGGTACCCAAAAGCAAATCGGTAAAAATATGCTGTTTCATTGCCCCATTGCCCGTAATCACCTCAGGCTGCGGCGCATCCTCTGCTTGAAGATATATGGTATAGCGATTGCTTGCATCATGAGAAAAACCGATAAAATACCATTTGTTTTCCTCAATGAAAGTTTCCGAGGTAACCGCCGTACTCAGATTTGCAATCACAAATCTTTTATCTATTTTCCGGTACAACCATCCCTTAGTTTTACCATTCATCCCCATCAAATTTTGTGTCGTACCTGTAGACGTGGTACGGACCCACATAGACATGCTAAAATCTTTCGGTATAGGCGCATTGGGAATCAAGTTAATGCGGCCTGCTCCATTAAACGCATAACTGGCTGTCATACCGCTGCCGTCATTAACACCCTTGGTATTGTCTAAGGCAACACCCCCTGCACTTTCCACACTGCTTGGATGGTTTGAACCACTGCTGTCCAGCACCCCGTCCGAAGGGTCGTCATTGAGAAGCCAATGTCCCATACACGCACCGGGGTCAGGCACAACAAATGCAGCTTTTACCGAAAAGCTTGACAATAATAACGCCATACATGCCATAACGGCCATGAATGATTTGAGTTTTCCCATAATGTCCTCTCCCTTCAATTAACAAGTTGTCAATGCATCCAATATCTCACCCTTTTACCGCACCCACCGTTAATCCGCTGATCATATATTTCTGCATAAATATGAAAGCGGTGAGAACCGGCACCGAGGCCCCTACTGCTGCCGTCATTACTTTTGCCCAATCATAGGAGAATTCACCCAGATAAGTGAGGGAAATCCCCGGTGTTAAGGTCCTCATCTCCAATTTATTCACAAGGGTCAGGCCCCACAAAAAGTCATCCCAGGAGACCAGAAAAGCATAAATAGCTACGGCAAGCGCACCGGGCTTAATCAACGGCAGAATAACCTTGAACAAGGTTTCGTACCGTCCGCACCCATCAATGGAAGCCGCCTCTTCCAAATCCCTCGGAATACCGTCATAAAAGCCTTTTAAGACCCATACGCTCAGGGGCAGCGCCTTGGTTGTACACGCCAGCACCAGCGCGGTATACGTATTGATTAAATTTAATTGCCTGTACATCGTATACATGGCAATTAATAATACCATCGCCGGAAACATCTGCGTGGACAAGAACACCATCTGAATAGCATTACTGCCGAAAAATTTAAACCTTGAAAACGAATAACTGGCCAGTACAGCCAGTATCAGGCTTGTAACGGTAGTGCTTAACGAAACAATGATAGAGTTTTTATAAAAAGTGAGAAATTTATTATCTCCAAATACATTCAGATAATTTTGTAAGGTGGGTGCCCTGGGAATCCATTGGGGAGGCAATTTCATAATAACATCATTGGTTTTAAACGATGTAGAAAGCATCCAATAAATCGGAAATAAAAACAATATGCAAAACGCAATGATCAACACATAAGATAAAACGGTATTTTTTTGTTTCATGCTGTTATTCAGCCCCTTTCTCCGAAATCAATCCGCATAAATTTCTTTCCGGCTCAAAACTTTGTTGTAAAGTGCGGCGAAGCCTATCAAGAACAACAGCCATGTGACACCTACCGCTGCCCCTTTACCCATGTTAAAGCTCATAAAAGCGGCCTCATGGGTATAGATCGATAATACGGAAGTGGCATCCACCGGACCACCTCCCGTCATGGTGTAAAACAGCCCGAACATCTGGAAATTTATAATAATCTGCGTAAGGGTCACCGTTTTGATCACACTCATGATTGAAGGCAGGATCACATTCCAAAACCTTTGAAATGCATTTGCACCGTCCATCAATGCCGCTTCTTTCAATTCTGCGGGCACTGTTTGAAGGCCTGCCAGTATTATTACCATCATGATGGACATCTGCTTCCATACCGTAGCGATAATAACGGACAGCATCGCCGTTTTGGGGTCCCCTACCCAGTTAATATTCTCTTGGATCAGATGCAGACTCTTTAAGACATAATTCATAATGCCGTAATCTGTTTGGAGCATCCACATCCACACAATGGCGATAATGACCTGGGGCATCGTCCACGGTAAAAACAATGCGCCTCTAAACAGGTTTTTTCCCTTTATTTCCGTATTCAAAAGCAGCGCAAAGATCAAACCTGTTATGAACGCCAGGCCAACCGTAGAAAAGACGTATGTAATGGTTCTGAGAAAGGACAAATAAAATTCCTTATCTTTTAATACACTGATATAATTATCAAAATTATTCCATGGGGCCTTATCCATATGCAGCAAATTATACTCAAAAAAACTCATGCGCACAACACTTATAACGGGAATGATAATGGTAAGAATAAGCATTATTAAGGCAGGAACCACCAGGCTTACTGCAAACGCTTTGTCTTTCATCACCTTCGAACGATATCTGTTCCCATTGATTCGGTTATTCAATACGGATGCTAGCTTCATATTCATCACACCTATTTGTTATATTTTATTAAAACTGGTGATACTTTTACCTATCACCAGTTTTTTTAATTCATCAATGATTATTTTGAATAGAGGGACTCAATCTTCTGCTGTGTTTCTTTTACAACAGGATCTACGTCTTCTTTGCCTACGGATACCCTCTCAAGTGCCTTCGTCACTTCAAGCATTGCATTGTCAAACATCGGATGCGTAGCAGGCAGGGGTCTTGCCCTTTCTAATTGCTTATTAAATACTTCCATATAATAATCTTCGTTCATTTCGGGCAGCTTTCCGATAGACTTGCTTGGCGCCAATACGGAATTTGTTTCGTGGTACCTTACAATCATCTCTTTGCTCAACAAATGTTCTATCAGTTTAGCCGCAGCTTCCTGATCGTTAGATTCTTTCGCAATACCCAGCTGATGCTCCGTATACACCGTTTCACTCTTGCCCGTCTTACCGGTCGGAATCAGGGCCACACCCATGATCTTATCAAACTCTTTGCCCTTACCGCTTAATTTTCTAAATACGGCTCTGCCCATATCACCGTCAAACATGATGCCCAATTGCTCGTTTGCAAAAAGTCCCCTGATTTCCTTTTGGTTCACACCGGCAGGCATAACGCCTGCGTCCACCATGTCTTTTATATATTGCATGGCTTCCCGGGTACCGGCATTATCAAAATCAACCTTGCCCTCTGCATCCAGAAAATGCCCGCCATGAGAATAGATGATGCCGTTAAATACGGAACCTGCATGTGCAACCTTTCCGATGGAGTGTCCGATACCATAAATCCTATTGCCGTCTTTGTCCTGTTTTAATGCCGCTACTTTCTTTGCGGCTTGCACCATTTCATCCCATGTTTCAGGCGCCTTCTCCGGATCTAATCCCGCCTTTTCAAATAACTCCTTATTATAAAACAACCCGATGGGATGCGTAATCCATGGTATAGCAACCAATTTACCGTCAAATGTACCGCCGGCAAGATTATTATCAAAAATATCCGCCTGTTTTTCTTTACTGATTAAATCTTCTAAAGGCGCCAGAATGCCGGCCCCATTGAAACCGACCATCATCTGAGAATTTCCCATGACGACATCCGGTGCATTTCCCGATGTTGACATAACCAGAAGTTGATCCTTGTACTGGTTAAAAGGCAGCCCTATTGTTTCTACCTCTATATCCGGGTTCGCACTTCTAAAAGCATCAATCATTTCTTTAAAAATAGCTTCAACCGATTGTTCTACCTCCAACCAACTGGTCATTGTGATTTTAGCCTTTTCCGGCTGCTTGTCTTCTGCCTGTTTGTCCTCTGCCTGTTTTGCGTTGTCCGTTTCTCCTCCGTCGTTTTGTTCCGTCGTTTGCCCGCATCCGACCAGCACTAGGCTGATCATCACGACTAAGACCAATAATATTGACAGGCTCTTTTTAAACATCTTTCTCTCCTCCTCAAATTTCAATTTATATTTATTATATCTCGTCTCTTGTAGTCGTGAAACGGCATAAAATTTAGAAAGGGTGCTCTTTTTTCACATGATCTTTTCCCTGTATTGCGTGGGTGTAACACCCACCAAATTCTTAAACAATTTGGAAAAGTGCTTAGGGCTGTAATAGCCGACCATCGTACAAACCTTGTATATCTTTAGATTAGGATCTCTTAACAGCTCTTTGGCATTGTAAATCCGTACCCGGGTTACATATTCAATGAAGTTTTCCCCTGTTTCGTTCTTAAAAAGCGTACTAAAATAATTGCTATTCATGTGAACATGCTTTGCAACGCTTTCAAGACTGATGTCTTTAAAATACCTTACTTGAATATACCTTTTGGCGATTTCAATTGTTTTCCTCTCATTTCTTTCGGTACGTATCTTTCCTTCCGGCACATCCCCGCACTTTCTCTCGTCGCTTTGCACTTTTTCCAGGTCCAGCTCTTCCTTTATTTTTTTTAATAACGCTATTAATTCCAGCCGATTCACAGGCTTCATCAGATAATCTATCACACCGCTTTTAATGGCATGCCGCGTATAATTAAAATCCGTATAGGCACTTAAGATAATAAAGCGAATATCGCATTTGAGCTGTTTGATTTCGTCAATCATCTCCAGACCGTTCATGACAGGCATTTTTACATCGGCGATCACTATCTCAGGACTTAATTGGCATACCAGTTCAAACCCCGTTTTTCCGTTTTCCGCTTCTCCCACCACCTCAAAATCCAGACCGCTTAACGCGACAATTCGGGCCAAGCCTTCTCTAATAATTTCTTCATCATCTACAATGACCAGTCTATACATGCATTTCATCTCCTTTTTCAAAAAGATTTGCAGGAATCAGTAATTCACATCTGGTGCCGACTCCGTATTGACCGGATATCTTCAATCCGTATTGGCTGCCAAAATAAAGCTTGATTCTTTCATTAATGTTATTTAAGCCAATACTGCCTTTTTTACTTAACGCCTCTTCCATCTCCAGGGAGTGGGTTACATCTTCCAAGCGCTGCTCCGTCATGCCTATCCCGTCATCGGCGACAACAATCCTGATCCTATCTTTTTCTTTCTTCAATACAATGTTTATGGTCCCTGTCCCTTCCTTCTCCGTAATACCATGGTACAATGCATTTTCCACCAAAGGCTGAACGGTCAGCTTCAATATCCGGTATTTTTCTATCTCCGGCTCCATCTCTATGCGCACATTGAACTTTTTCTTATACCGCACCTTTTGTATGTTTAAATAGTCCGAAACATATTTCATTTCTTTTTCAATGGAAATGATATGACTTTTATTATCCAAATTAAATCTTAAAATACTGCTAAAAGAGGTTAATACATCGGATATCTCAAAGTTGCCCTCAAGAATGGCCATCATATTGACGGTTTCCAAAGTATTGTACATAAAATGGGGGTTTATTTGACTTTGCAAGGCGCTTAGCTCCGCTTCTTTCTTCTTCAGCTGGGTTTCATAGACTTCTTTGACAAGACCCTTTATATTCAATACCATTTTATTAAAGCTCCTGCTGAGCTGTCCTATCTCGTCATTGCTGCCGATATCTGCAATGACGTCCAAGTCTCCGCCTTCTACTGAGCTAATAGCCTTCTTGAGCTTATTGACAGGCCTGCTGATACTCAAGGAGATCACTGTGGATATGATGAGAAATATGAGGGCGCAAAATATTGCAGCAAATATGGTAAAGGTTCCGATTTCATATACCTTTTGTCTGATCTGCGAAGTAGGGGTGATAAACATTACCGTCCACCCTGTCTGCTTGGATCGATTGGTTAGCATAATATGATTATCATTCATATTGCTATAGCTTGTATCGTAATCCTTAAGATTTTTCTCGAACCTTAAACCGCTGTTTTTAAAATGAATGCCAAACAGACGATCTTCCGAATCATATATAATTGTGTCGTTTTCATCAATAATCAGTATCCTGCCATCCATCTTTGAACTGGTCTCCCCTATGATTTCATCAATTGCTTTTTTATTGATATCAACGAGAATGAAGCCCAGATAACGACCGTTATAGATATTTTTGATAGCCCTTATATAAGATAGGTTCATCACACCTCTTTGATTATGATACTTTTGCTCAAGGTGAATGGGGATTAACATGGTTTTTGCATCTTCTTTCGTGATTTCATCATACCATGGTTCGGCCTGAAAGGTATAGTGTTCATGGATGCTGCTGTCTTCCGAAATATTCTTGTGAAACAATTCACCCTCTTTAGTATAAATATAAACACCGTCAATATTCAGGTCAATGACGCAGATGCCAAGCAGGAATTGATGCATTTTATCGCGGTTATCCAATTGCCGGCGATAGGGCTGCAAATGGTTGGACTCAAGAATTTGCTGTACTTCAATATTGGAATAGGCAAAATAGGTGATCCGATCAAATTTGTCAATATAGGCATCAATGTCTTTGTTAATTTGTCCAATCATCAGGGACGCATATGCTTCGGTCTGGCGAATGATGGTACGAGAGGATTTCATATACGAGATCGTGCCAATAATGATAATGGGAATGACGGCCATGATGAGATAGGTTACGAGTAATTTATTTTTCAGACTAAGTTTTTTGAATGCAAGGGGGGTAAATAGGGATTTTATACGTGTATCCGTACTATTTTGAGGCACCATCGTATACTCTCTCCTTTCAAAGCAGCTTTCTACCTGTTTAAACCTCAAAGAATAATTATTTCAAAAAAGTCTTTACGCATTATTTTTCATAAATGGCTTTGTGTCAAGGGTAAGGGGATATATGTTTGACTGATGCTTGCATCATTTCAAAGTATGATATAGAAATGGATTTACCTGCAGGGCCTAAAAAGTTGAAGGCGAATACAAAGCAATTATCAAAAAGCCCCCAGGTTTATCTCCTGGGAGCTTGAATTATCGATGGTTGCGGGGGAGGGACTTGAACCCCCGACCTTTGGGTTATGAGCCCAACGAGCTACCAACTGCTCCACCCCGCGATATATGCATATGTTTGTGGTGCCGGAGACCGGAATCGAACCGGTACGGTCTTTTAGGACCGCAGGATTTTAAGTCCTGTGCGTCTGCCAGTTCCGCCACTCCGGCACATATCATATGCCTGAATGTGCCTGTTTCCGGTTGCGCCATTTCAGCGACAAGTACCATTTTACACGGTTTGAACTTATTTGTCAACACTTTTTTTTAAGAATTTTTTGGGAAATTGTACTTTATATTATGAAAGGGCAAACCCACACGTTTGCCCATACAATCCAATCTTGTTTTTTCAAAACTCCAATCCCCGAATTCTTTATAGATATCACACTTTAAAATGGCATTTATATTTGGACAAAAAACGCAGAACCATAGCTGTTTGAGCCAAATGTATTTTTAGGCTTAAAGTGTGCTATCTTTAATATATGTTAACCGATTTCCGATATCCTCCACCTCTTTTGGATTCCATATTCCTTTTGAGGTCCGACATTCTTTCATCGCTATCTTGCTTGAATTTTGACAATTTGTCCTCAAACGATAGACTGCCGGCACGGTCTTTCTTTGACCAATCAACATCCACAGGCCTTGAGGAAGGCTTGTTAGCTTTTGGAGTATTATTCTCAACAGCTTTTTTAATTGACAGACTGATTTTCCCATTTCCGTCCACCGATAGTATTTTTACCTTAACAACTTGATTTTCTTTAAGGTAGTCTCTGATATTTTTCACATATTCCACCGCTACTTCCGAAATGTGCACCAAGCCCGTCTTACCTTCCGGTAGCTGAATGAAAGCCCCAAATCCGGTAATACCCGACACTTTTCCTTCAACTACTTTTCCAACTTCAATTAGCATATACCAAAAATTCCTCCTTTTAACTTTAAGTAGTGCTTATACACTACAACTACCTACGCTAATTATATATCTGTTCACACTAACTGTCAAGAAATTTACTATCACAGGTACCCAAACTTTAATTGTAAAAA
Organism: Bacillota bacterium; assembly: GCA_022360955.1. Lineage (GTDB taxonomy): Bacteria > Bacillota > Clostridia > SK-Y3 > SK-Y3 > JAKSBV01. Next base: position 18,256 of record JAKSBV010000027.1, on the reverse strand, counting down.
AGGATTCCAACAAGGATCACAAGCTTCAGCCTAAAACTACATCTGAACAAATAATACCGTTCGTACATTTTTTGTTCAAGTATGAATTCGATTTTAAAGCTCGGTATCCAATAACTGATATTGCAGGGCTGAAAAGCAATTGAGGGCTGAGACGTGTCCGACTTTACGGCATCAGACATCCTTAATGAAACCCATGTAAAAGCGCTGTCCCAAAAAATATGGAACACATAAAAATCATTGCTCGGATATATCTATAAATACTCTTTCCCCCTGTTTCACAAGACCCAATTTGTCTCTGGCAATTCTTTCAATAAACATATCCGTATTGTACAACATTTCGAGGCGTTCCAGCTTTTCCTGCTTTTTATGTTCTTCGGCTATCTTCCCTTGATAATATTTTGTCTGGGTTTTATAAGCATTTAAGGAAATCTGCTGTTGTATCAGTATATACGCCGTATAAATCACTGCAGCACCCAATAACAACTTCTTTAACAGCGATTTTATTCCCACTTTGGTTCCTTTCTTGCTCATCTCATCAACACCACACTATACGTATTTTGAGTATCCGGTGGGTTGTAATATATAGGAGCTGTTCCCTGCCCCCCCTATCTCTTACTTCCCATTTATACATATAGTATTCTGCACAAAATGAAAAAATCCTGCCGGTGCTATGTCTTTTTCAATAAAACTTTTACATTTTTCAGGCTGCTGCCTACTTTCCTGCCAATCTTCCGAAACATGCGAACACATTTCTTAGCTATCCTTTTGATAAAGCGACGGAAAGCTCTGCAGGGCCTTTTAAATATTCTATAGATGAAAGCAACGGGGAACAAAATAACTTTGATCAGCCACGCCACAATTTTTTTGATAAAATTTACAACGGTCACCGATATTTTAATCACATAAGAACTGAATATCAAATTATAAAATATTACGCCCAATAATACGCCTAAAAACTCATACCATCGCAATTCTCCGTTATTCGTAATAAAAACCAACGCAAAAATGATGATTGCCGCCAGTATCCAAAATAGTATGTCTTCCAAATACGTAATAAAATTAGCCGTTTTAACTACTTTTCTCAATATTCTAAAAATATCAAAGACAAACCCGATTATCAGCCCTCCTACAACCGAACTTAGAAAAATATATGCCTGATTCGTTACCGATACCTCCAAACTCTTCACCTCAACAATCCTAATATATTCACATTTTGAAGATGTCCTTTGATCGGTTGTTTTTTGACAATTTTCTATCTGAACAATTTACCTAAAAATCCTAACTTTTTGGAACTTATGTCATCGTCCGTATAGGTGCAGCTGCTTATATCCCCTTCTATAACCAATTCCCCGCTTTCAATGCTCAACTTATTAATATGCAATTCCGTCCCTTTGACAACCAGTACTCCCAGATCCGTATGCAATATCACATTTTCATCGTCAAAGCTCTCTACGTCCAATACGCCTGAAACATTTAATTTTTCCCTATTCTCTATAATAATGTTCTGGGTTGCAGGCTTTGATCCTGCCTTTAGATTCCTTTTATCTTCAACCATATCATCATACCTCCGTATCCGTAAGATTAGGACTGACATTCTAACCCTATTAACATAGATATGCAGAGGGAAAGGAAAATATGACAAGCCATATAGATATGGCCCACTGGCATTAGAAATATGATGGTATGAATCGGAGGGCGGAATATGACCCAACAGGAGCACAAAATAATCAGCAGCAAGGTATTATAAACGGCAGGCAGTTCATTTCCAACCCTCATCTCTCAGCCCTCAACTACTTTTTAGCCTTAGAATACCTGTTGCTGGAGTACGATTATATTTCCAACGTTACTGTATGATTGGATAGGGTAATAAAAAAACGCCGCTAGGCATCTATTGCCTGCAGGCGTTTTTTATTCCCTGATTCTTACCTTACTCTATCACACGATACAGTCCTGACGCATCTCCCTTGGGGACATGGTCCGAGATACTGAGTACTTCTACCTTTACGGTTCTCTCTCCAAATTGTATTTCAATCTTATCTCCTATTTTGACCTCGGCACCGGCTTTTGCACTTTTTTCATTTAACTTTACTCTGCCTTGGGTACAAGCTTCATTAGCAACTGTCCGCCTTTTAATCAACCGCGCATTCTTTAAAAACTTATCTAATCTCATCAACACTCCCCCTTCCGGACATACTTACCCTATTCCCGCTGCCACAAAAGAAAAAATCAGGCATAAGCCTGATTTTTCTTCTTCAGGATTCATTATTTGATTGCATCCTTTAAGGCTTTTCCTACTTTAAAAACCGGAACCTTTGATGCGGGAATAACAATTTCTTCTCTAGTTTGAGGATTTCTTCCTTTTCTTTCAGCTCTTTCTCGAACCTCGAAAGATCCAAATCCTACCAATTGAACCTTTTCACCTTTCGATAATGCTCCTTGAACGCTTTCAATAAAAGAGTTCAACGCTTTTTCCGCATCTTTCTTAGAAAGTTCACTCTTTTCAGCCATACTAGTGACCAATTCCGCTTTGTTCATGTTCTGCACCTCCTACTGTAATAAATTGTTACATATTAGCATATTCGCTAAAGTTTTTAAAAATCCTTCTTTTTTAGTTATAGTTTTTAACTTTTTTTAAAAAAATATGTGTTTTTGCCTCATTCCATAGCCTGTCCATCTCTTCCACTGTCATTTCTTCCATTTTTTTGTTGTATTTACTGCCATTTTCTTCTATATATTCAAACCGGTTAATAAATTTTTCAATTGTTTGCGTAAGCGCTAATTCCGGCTGAACCTTTAAAAAACGAGCAACATTTACAACTGCAAAGAGGAGATCTCCTATCTCTTCTTGCATTTTTTCCATATTTTTCGATTTATATACCTCTTTGAGCTCATTTATTTCTTCATGCACCTTTTCCATGGCTCCGTCCACATTATCCCAATCAAATCCAACCTTGGCTGCCTTGCCCTGAACTTTATAGCTTCTCATCAAAGCCGGAAGGTAAGAAGATACGTCTTTAAGCACCTGGGTATGGCTTTCCAGCCTTTTTTCCTTCTTCTTGATCTCTTCCCAGTTATCCAGTACCTGGTCGGCCGTATCTGCATGAGCTTGTCCGAAGACATGGGTATGCCGCTCAATCATTTTTTGACATATAAGTGATATGACATCTTCAATCGTAAAGGTGCCCTCTTCCTTCCCGATCTGCGCATGGAATACAACTTGCAGCAACAGATCCCCCAATTCATCGGCAAATTTCCTTTTATCCCCGGAATCAAGGGCTTCCAATGCTTCATAGGTCTCTTCAATAAGGTATCTTTTCATGCTTTCATGGGTCTGTTCCCGATCCCACGGACAACCCTTCTCGCTTCGCAGGATTTCCATGATTTCCAATAAATCTTCAAAACAATACTTTTTCTTCGTCATTTGTACACCTCCCATTGATTCGTTGATAGTGACTGCAGCATATTCTATTTCATCAATCCCAATTTATTTAAAAATCTAAGCAGCAGCTCTCCTTTGGGCATCATCTCCAGGTCTTCTTTTTTGATCGCGCCAATCGCAATCAGCATCAATCCGTAAATCGCGGCTCCCACCACTATGGCCCCCAAAGTAGCCTGGTTATTGCTTTGAGTATACAGCATCAGCCTGTTGTATGTAAATAGGACCGCAATAATCATAGATCCGACCGCAACCATAGGTTTGATTAAAAAGTCAAACAGTTTGTACCGTACATTTGTAACTTTTTTAACTTCTATTAAGTTTAATACGACAATAATAAAATAACACAGGTTGGTTCCTATGGGGGCACCGCTTATGTTAATATCGGGGATTCCTACTAGGATATAATTCACAATGATTTTGACGACGCCGCCAATTAACATATTTCTGACCGGCACCATCACTCTTCCGGTAGCCTGCAGTATTGCGTTGGTCACTAAAACAATACAAACAAATGCCACGGCCAGACCCAGAATGCTAAGCAATTGCTCAGCCCCGTCATTGCGATATACCAATTGTAAAATGGGTTTTGCAAGCACTGACAAGCCTGCCGCAGAAGGCAGTGCAAATAAAACAGTGATCCTTAGAGCCGATTCGGTGGTTTGCTGAACCTTCATATGCCTGTTGACCGCATAAGCACTTGCAATAGCCGGCACAATACTTATCACGATGGCGACAATAATTGTCGAAGGCAAATTGAATAAGGGGACCGCATACCCGGAATAAGACCCGTATAAGCTACTTACCTCAATCTCGTCAAACCCTATTGATTTTAAACGCCCCATAATCATTACCAAGTCTATGACATTCGTAAGGCTGAATACCGAAGCACCAATTGTAATCGGTATGGCAATGCGTACAAGCTCGGAAAGAATCTCTCTCACTGTTCTGCTTTGCCGCTTGCCGCTTTCTATAGGCGCTTTTTTACTAAATAATCTTCCCCGAAAAACCTGATAAATACCATAAAGACCTACGGCTCCCAGAAAAGCCCCTGTGGAAACCCCCAACACAGCGCCTGCTGCGGCATATTCTACGCCTCTATTTAACCATAGAAAAGCTAACAGATACCCTATAATCAGCTTTCCCAATGCCTCTATGACCTCTGAAACCGCAGTGGGTATCATGTTTTGCAACCCTTGAAAATATCCCCTGTAAGCCGACATCAAAGCTACAAATAAAAGAGCCGGTGATACGGCCATAATAGCAAGATTCGCACGAGGATTATTTAAAAGATCTGCAAAAAATCCGGCCCCTAAAAATAAGACCGCTGTTCCTATGATACCGATGACAGTTAAAAGATAAAACGCAACTTTAAAAACCTTATGGGCTTCCTCTCTGTTGTTCCGCGCAATACTTTCCGAAACCATTTTGGATATGGCAATAGGCAATCCGGCCGTCGCTATGACGAACATCCATGTATACATAATATATGCAGTATTAAAAATCCCCATTCCGTCTTCATGAATTAAATATGTCAAGGGAATCTTGAATATAGCCCCAATAACCTTTACTATCGCATTAGCAACTACTAAAATCATCGCACCCTGCCAAAATGTCTGTTTACGTAATGTACTCAATATCTTCCCGCCCCTTTTTATCAGATTAACGCCTCGTGCCGTAAATCATTTTAAAAATCGCATCGATTCGTTAAAGTTTATATAAACGCTCAATTCTAAACAATGTTCCCTGTCCGCTCCCGGTTGTCCGTTATACACCGTTTTGCTCCCCACTATTATATTACCTCGACTTACAATATTATACCAATCATTCCTGACAAAAGAAAGGTTAAATTAAAGATAACCAGCTTTAAACTTAAAAATTATACACACAACGATGATGCTACGTTTTTTGTGCAACTATAAATACCATTTTAAAGTTGGGTATCTATCACCAGAATCATAAATATAATAGTATGGATAACCCGGAGATCGGAGATCAGAGGGCGGAGGTCGGAAAATGACTAAACAGGGGCAGAGAGTAAAATAGTAACGAGGTGTGGTACAATACTGGGGACATTCTCAACTCTCATCTCTCAGCCCTCAACTGCTTTTTAACCTTGGAATACCAGTTGCTGGAGTACTATTATATTTCAACCTTTGCAGTGCGTTACCTATAAACAAAAAATAAGACCGCAGAACCGTTTTTCAAACCCACTCAAACGATGTAAGTCAAAAAAACCGTCCTCCGGTCTTATTCTATTGATTGTTCATGTATATTGCTTACGGCTTTAACTGCCCACTATACACTGTCTCCTATCCTATTGTTCCATTTGCTTTCCAAGAAAACCTGCAGCCGATTGGGCAAGCTTGTTTTCTACTTCGCCCATTTGCGCACCGGGGTCCGTACTCAAAAAGACTACCGTTCCGATCGTATCCCCCTCTGAAAGGATGGGAACAACAACACCTGCCGTATATTTATCCGCACCTTCCACAACAGCCATTTTTCGATTGTCTCCGGGCTGCATCATGAAAGTAGTTTTATCTTCCATTACTTTTTCCAGGTCTTCGCTTACTCTTTTTTGAGCAAACTCTCTTTTCGGGGCCCCGGATACGGCAATTACGGAATCTTTATCTGTAATACAAATAATATGTCCACTTGTTTTAGAAAGGGTCTCGGCATATTGCAGCGCAAAATCACCTAATTCGCCTATAGGAGAATATTTCTTTAATATGACTTCCCCTTCTCTATCCGTAAATATTTCTAAAGGATCTCCTTCTCTTATTCTCATTGTTCTCCTGATTTCCTTCGGAATAACAACTCTGCCAAGATCATCTATCCGTCTGACGATTCCTGTTGCTTTCAAGTATATTACCTCCTCTAATATTTTTATTTTACATTTTTAGTATTCATACTTTTTTGGTGTTTTATACATGTATTTGCACTCTCTGCATACTATGGCGTAATGATGCCAAAAAAGCCACCGGACGTCTATCACATCCGGTGGCTTTTGAAAAAGATTATTCGGTTTTTACTTTCATTTTTTTTAATACTTCCTCATTTTTATGAACGGTGACATCCTTTTTCCACTCTTTGACCGTTTCGGCGTATTTCTCCCTGACTAATGTCTGCTCGATCCAGTCTTTCACCTGCTCAAAAGGCATGTGGTCATATTTATCTTCCGCTTTGAGGATATGATACCCAAACTCCGTCTCTACAATTTCACTGATTTCCCCTACTTCAAGGGCAAAAGCATTATCTTTAAAGGCTTGCACATAGTTGCTGGTTTCCGTTACGGCATATCCGTCCGGGCTATGCTGTAAGCCGGGGTCTTCCGAGTATTCGTTCATTAATGTATCAAAATCTTCTCCGGCCTTCACTCTAGCATAAACGTCCTGGGCTTTTCTCTTGACCTCATCCTGCTTATCTTGAGGAAGCGGCTGTCTATTTTCATCAACCGTACTCAAAAGAATATGTTTTGTTTGTACTGTCGGCTCTATTTTAAACTTTTCATACTGTTCATCATAGTAAGCTTTCACTTGCTGTTCGGAAATATTATATTCCGTGCCTTCGCTGGTTATCTTCTCATAAAGCTTTTCGGATAACTTATCATTCTTCAAAAGCGTCGTAAAGCTTTTGTCATCCAGCCCTATTTCAGCCAATTGCTTTTTATAGCTTTCAGCTCCGCCTACCCTGTCCCTATAAGCTTTCTTGGACTCGGTGATCTGTTTTAATTCATCTTCCGTCAGACTTAATCCCAATTCTTTCGCTTTTAACAATTCTACTTTACTCATTACAGCCGCTTCCAGCGCTTTCTCTTTTGCCAGATTAACGGCTTCCTCCGTATCCCACAGCTTCTCCACATCTTCTTCTTTCGCTTGCGCTTCAGCTTCCATCTGTACCCTCGCACTCTGCAGCAGGAATTCAAATTCCTGTATGGTAATTTTTTCTCCATTTACATTTGCAACTTCTTTATTTCCATTGATACCGCTGCACCCGGCTGCAATAAATCCAAAAACCAAGATAGTACTTAAGAGTAGTGCTATTCTTTTTGCTCTCAATATAACAACCCCTTCTATATAGATATCGCACTTTAAGATCTAATGCATATTTGAACGAAAACGCAGAAGCGTCACTATTTTGTCCAAATGCATTTTAACGTTTAACGTACGATATCTTTGATATTCTCATATCAATTATACTTAAAATTCAGCTTGTCTGCAATTCTTTCAGTTTTTGTAATACAATTTTAACATTCTCCAATATCCCGATTTTATACTTATCCGTAACCTTATAAGCCAGATAGGGCTTGTCACTGGCGTTGAACAATAGTTGGTTTTTGTATTCATCTATCACCTCAAAAATTGCTCTCATATTGATATTTTGAACACTTAAAAACTGCATTAAGACGGTATTGCCCTTTTGTTGAAGACTGCATATCTTCAATTCACTTGCCATACTTTTGATGAATGCAATTTTCGTAAGGTTCCTGACGACCGCGGGCAAATCCCCATACCGGTCTTCTATTTCTTCCTCAACATCATATAAATCCTGCAAATTTTGTATAGAAGCAATCTTTTTGTATATATCCACCCTGTGATTAGGATTTCCGATATAGCTGTCAGGAATATAGGCATTGGCATTCAAGTCCACAGTTGTCTCTATATTCTCCTCTACTGTCTCGCCTTTCAATTCCCTCACCGATTGTTCCAACAATTTGCAATATGTATCATAACCAACCGCTTCCATATGTCCGTGCTGTTCAGGACCCAACAGATTCCCGGCCCCTCTGATCTCCAAATCACGCATTGCAATCTTAAATCCCGAGCCAAACTCCGTAAATTCCTTGATCGCATGCAGTCTTTTCTCCGCACTTTCCTGCAATACTTTGTTCTTCCGATAAGTAATATAGGCATAGGCAAACCTGTTGGACCGCCCTACCCGGCCTCTCAATTGATAGAGCTGGGATAGTCCCATTCTATCGGCATCTTCGATAATAATGGTATTGACATTGGAAATGTCCAGCCCCGTTTCAATAATGGTCGTACATACCAACACATCGATTTCTCCGTTGAGGACTTTAAACATCACATCTTCCAGTTCTTTTTCATTCATCTGCCCATGTCCTACCGCTACACGTGCCTCGGGCACCAAATTCTTGATATGCTGCGCCACCTTATAGATGCCTTTTACCCTGTTATACAGGTAATACACCTGTCCTCCTCGGCCGACTTCGCGTATAATTGCGTCCTGAATCAGCGCATCATTATATTCCAACACATAGGTCTGTACAGGATGTCTATCTTCCGGCGGTTCTTCCAGTACGCTCATATCCCGTACCCCTATCATCGACATATGCAATGTTCTGGGTATAGGCGTTGCCGTTAAGGTGAGCACATCTATACTCTTTTGCAAATCCTTCAGCTTTTCCTTATGGGTCACACCAAATCGCTGTTCCTCATCTACAATGAGGAGTCCTAAATTTTTAAAATTCAAATCCTTTTGCAGAATCCGATGTGTCCCTATGATCACATCCACTTCTCCGGTCTTGAGTTGCTTTAAAATCTTTTTTTGTTCTGCCGTATTTCGGAACCTGCTTAACATCTCCACTTCCACAGGAAAATTGCTCATCCTCTGCGTAAAGTTGCTATAATGCTGCTGCGCCAATATCGTTGTCGGCACCAGATAAGCCACTTGCTTGCCATCCATCACCGCTTTAAATGCCGCCCGAATGGCAACCTCCGTCTTGCCGTATCCCACATCCCCGCAAAGCAAACGTTCCATAGGTCTGGAGAGCTCCATATCTTTTTTGACTTCCTCTATACACCTTAATTGGTCGCCGGTCTCCTCATAGGGGAAAGCATCTTCAAACTGACGCTGCCAGGGCATATCGGCAGAAAACGCATGTCCTTTCAGGGTCTGGCGTGCTGCATAAAGCTTTAACAGGCCTTTTGCAAGATCCTGTACGGATTTTTTGACCCTTGCTTTTGTTTTCGTCCATTCGGCACCGCCCATTTTATGCAGTCTGGGACTCTTGCCTTCCGCACCGATATATTTTTGAACAAGGTCCAGTTGATTGGTAGGCACATATAAAAAGTCCTCTCCGTGATACTTGAGCTTGAGGTAATCCTTTGTGGCCCCTTCCACAACCAGCTTTTCGATCCCCATATATTGTCCTATCCCATGGCCTTGGTGAACAACATAATCCCCTACATGAAGGTCCGTAAATGCTTTGACCGCATTGGCAGGTTTTCTTTTTTTGGCTTTATTGGCTTTCTTCTGCTGTTTAAATATTTCCTTGTCACTAATCAGCACAAAACGAATCAGCGGGTATTCGAAGCCTTTGTTCAAAACACCTTGTGTCACCACAACCTGGCCTGCCGGCGTGACCTTCTCTAAATTGTCAACATAGATACTGTTAAAATCCTTGTCATTCAACAGCTTCACCAGCTCTTCACCACGACTTTTCGTACCCGCTAAAATCACAATACGATATTTCTTTTTTTTCCATATCTCCAAATCATCGTACAAAAACTCCATTTTACCGTGAAAGGAATGCAATATCTTCGCAACAATATTGAGGTTATACTGGGGCCGAAAATCGGGGTTCGAACGGGAAAAAGCATTTAACCCCACAAGATGCCGGGCCGTTATCTCCGTAATAAACTCCGTATAATCCATCATTAATCGACTGGTTTCTTTTATAGCCAGCCCCTTCTCCATCATCCCTCGAATGGTTTCATTAAATTCAAACGTCATTGTCTCGGCATGCTCTTTGATCTTTAAAGGTTCATCCAAAAAAATAACGGCATTATCACTTACATATTCCAAAATACTGGGGGTTCCGTCATAAATAAGAGGCAGATATTTATCTATGGAAGGAAAATAGTGCGCCTGCTTCACTTTTTCCATATCCGCTTTCAAATGGGCAACAGCCGACATAAGGATTTCCTTTTGTTTGCCCACGGCTATTTTTTCTTCAAGGTGCTTTACTATTTCATGCATCTTGTCCGTAATATCCTTTGCCTGCGCTTTATCGAACAACACTTCTCCGGCTGTGCTTACATGCACCTTAGTTACTTTATCAACAGACCTTTGCGTCATCACATCCAGTTCTCTGATAGAATCTATTTCATCATCAAAAAACTCCAGCCTGTAGGCATAGTCGGAAATAAGGGGATAAAAATCTACGATGCCTCCTCTTACGCTGAACTGGCCCCGCCCTTCTATCATATCAACACGCTCATACCCCATAACCATAAAGTCCTCAATCATTTGCTGCAAATCATATTGCATACCTACTTCAAATGTCTTTCTGTGTTTTATGTAAACCTCATGGGGAATCGTAACCTGTGTTACTGCTTGTAATGATGTAACGACAATGGTTCCTTCCGGATCTTGATGTAGAGCATCCAGGACTTTCAATCGCTGTTGAACAAGCTCCGTACTATAAGCTTCCACTTCATAAAAAATAAATTCTTTCCCCGTAAACAATTTTACGCACTCGCCGGCAAAAAGCCGCATATCCTCATAAATTTTTCTGGCCTGCAAAGCGCTGTATGTTATGATAAAACCGGGCTTTCGGCTGTGCATACAAGTAGAATAAATTAAATGTGCTTTTTGAGATTCGGACACCCCGGTGATATTGATAGGACTGGCGCCTTCCTTTATACCTGACAACAATCTGTTATATTCTACCATATCCAAAAGAAAATCTGCAAAACCTCTCATTTTACCCTCCTAATATATTTTGCGAGAAACATCTATATGGGTTTTATTATTGTGAACTAACTGCCGTTAAATCTGTTCATTGCTTCACAGATGCCCGCCTGCATTATGATAGGTACGGCATCAGCCGCCTTTTTGACGGCTTCTATGATATATTTTTTCTCTTTTTCGTCAAATTTACTTATCACAAAATCTGCTAAATCATATTCCGGGTGTACGGGTTGTCCTATACCAATCTTGATCCTTGGAAAAACATCCGAATTCAATTGATATATAATAGACTTAATACCATTATTACCTCCCGCACTGCCTTTTGGACGGATTCTGATTCTTCCGATATCAAGGCTGACATCATCATATATTACAATTATATGCTCATTGTCAATCTTATACCAATTTTTTATCTCTCTTATGCTTTCTCCGCTGAGATTCATATATGTCTGCGGCTTTATCAATACGACTTTGTGTCCTTGTATCATGCCTTCACCGATCAACGCTTTATGCTTTAATCTGGTTACGTTGACACGGTATAGCGCCGCAAGATAGTCTACTGCTTCAAAACCCACATTATGTCTGGTTCCCGCAAATCTATTCCCCGGATTTCCCAAACCTGCAATCAGGTACATATCATCTACACCACCTTCCTATAAAATGGACAATACCTATAAGGCCAGATATATGCATACCTGACCTTATAAGTTAGTCCACATTGCCGACCGATTATGACAAATTTTGCCGTATAGCTGCTTTTATGAGCGCTTACGATATATTTCTCCCTTTTACCCCTTCCCACACTAAACAAAAAGGGTGCTGACGGAAAGATTATCATGAATTCTTTCAATGGCTTCGGCAAATACAGGTGCAACGGACAGCACCTTGATCTTGTCCAGCCTTTTCTCTTCCGGCAGGGGAATGGTATCCAGCACAACCAATTCCTTAATGACCGATGCTCTGATTCTTTCAATGGCCGGTCCGGAAAGCACACCATGGGTACAGCAAGCGTGAACTTCCTTTGCCCCTCTCTCCATTAAGGCATTGGCACCTTGGCTAATCGTACCCGCCGTATCAATCATATCATCCACAAGGATAACCTTTTTTCCTTCAATATTACCTATAATATTCATAACTTCGGACACATTTGCTTTAGGTCTTCTTTTATCAATAATCGCTAAGGGTGCATCCAAATAGGCCGCAAAATTTCTGACCCTGGTTACGCTCCCCAAGTCCGGGGAAACAACAACAACGTCCTGATCGTGTTCAAATTTTGATGCATAATATCGGTAAAGAATCGGATTGCCCAATAAATGGTCTACAGGAATATTAAAAAAACCTTGAATCTGAGGTGCGTGAAGGTCCATGGTCAAGACTCTATCCGCTCCCGCCGTAGCAATAAGGTCTGCTACCAGTTTAGCGGAAATGGGGTCCCTTGCCTTTGATTTACGGTCCTGGCGTGCATAGCCATAGTAAGGCATCACCGCCGTTATTCTGCCTGCGGAAGCCCTCTTAAACGCGTCTATTATAATGAGCAGCTCCATCAAATGATCATTTACCGGTTCGCAGGTAGATTGGACAACATAGACATCAGCACCTCTTACCGTTTCCGCCGTATTCACAAATATTTCACCGTCACTGAAAACACCCACCTCAGAATTGCCCACAGATATGCCCACATTATCTGCTATCGCTTTGGCCAGTGGAGTATTCGCATTGCCTGTAAATATTTTAATATTCCGTTCATAACTAATCATTAAGCCCTCTCCTTTTCTTTACCCAATCTTGTTTTATGATTTGTCTTTGTCTTGCAATCGCTAGCGAATCCTTGGGTACTTCATCGGTAATCGTTGAACCGGCTGCAATATATGCGTTTTCGTTCACCACAACCGGTGAAACCAAATTGGTATTGCACCCTACAAAAGCATTGTCACCAATAATGGTTTTATGCTTCTTTTGACCATCATAATTGACAACAACCGTACCGCAACCCATATTTACATTTTTGCCAACTTCCGCATCTCCAATATATGTAAGATGCGAGACCTTGGACTTGTCCCCGATGACAGCATTTTTAACCTCTACAAAATCACCGATTTTGACTTCCTTACCGATTTTGCTTCCGGGGCGCAAATACGCAAACGGACCTATATGGGTATCCCGACCGACATAGCTGTCCACCACTACGGAATATTGTATTTCGACATTATCTTCGACAATACTGTTTATAATGCGACTGTTAGGACCTATCATACAATTTTCTTGAATTTTTGTGTCTCCTTCTATGATACACCCGGGGTAGATAATGGTATCTCCGCCGATTTCTACATTAGAATGAATCAAGGTAGTAGCCGGGGCCATAATCGTTACACCATTTTCCATATGTTTATTGACAATGTTTTTCTGCATGATTGCTTCGGCTTGTGAAAGCTGTATGCGATTATTGATGCCCAGCAATTCTGTGGAATCATCAATCTTTAGCGCTCCGACTTTGAATTGTTCTGCGATGAGTATCTCAATAGTGTCCGTAAGATAGTACTCTCCTTGAGAGTTGTGGTTATTTAATTGATTGAGAGCATCCAATAAATGCTTTACCGTAAAGCAATAGATGCCGGAATTAATCTCCCGGACTGCTTTTTCCTGTTCATTGGTATCTCTGTGTTCAACGATTTTTTTGACTTGACCGGAGGCATCTCTTATGATTCTGCCATATCCCGTTGCGTCCTCCAATTCCGTAGTAATGACGGTTGCCGCATTTCCGGAGGAAATATGGTAATCAAGTGCCTTCTTAACCGTACTTCCTTTGATGAGAGGGGTATCGCCGCAAAGTATAATGACATATCCTTGTGCGTCCTTTATCAAGGGTTGTGCCTGCATAACTGCATGCCCTGTTCCCAGCTGCTCCTTTTGTAAAGCAAACTGTACTTTTTGTCCCATATACGCCATCACTTCTTCGGCTTTATGACCTACTACCGTTATACATTTTTGTATACCTGCCTCGAAAGCGGCATCACAGACCCATTCTACCAATGCTTTTCCGCATACTTGATGCAAGACCTTGGGTTGATTTGACCTCATCCGCTTCCCTTCACCGGCAGCTAAAACAATTGCGGATAATTCTTCCACAACATAACACCATCCTTGTTATTTTTTTGCCGTTTCTATTCTCTCACTTTTTTTATTTTTTTGCAACCCTTTCAAAAAATCTTTTGAATAATTAATGAGATGGCGTCATGTATAATGGCCCTATTGTCTTATGGTTTTTTAGAGAGGCCGCTGCCTCTGTCAATGATTATTTTACCCTGTTCAAAAGTTATAAATGTGGTGCGATGGGTTTTTGTGAAGGTATCCTCCACTATATTCGTCCTCCTGCGGACCGAAAGGATCAGCCCCAAAAGCCCCATAGTAAACGCAAACTGCTTAGCCCCATAGGATAAAAACGGCGGAATGCCAAAAACAATCGTATATACGCCTGTGTTGAAGAGCAGCGCAGAAATGACTTGCATAAAAATAATGCATAGACCGCCTAATGACACTAATCGCCCGAAACTATTTCGCTGATGTTTGGTAAACCGGTACAATTTATACAGAAGAAAAAATATTAAGGCCACTGCTGCTAAAGCAGGAATATAGCCTAACTTTCCTATCATAAAAGCAAATGAAAGGTCGACATGCGGCGCAGGCATCAACTGCTCCAACGGTTGATTCTCTATTAAGATTTCACCGAAAGGCTTAGCGTTTGTAACGATGGTCCTTAGCAGTTCAGGTAAGTATCCCGCACCCATAGGGTCGGCGTACTGGGTTAACATAGACACCAATCTCGCTGTTTGATAGGAGCGCAGGGTCAACAGCAACAACATTATTGTCATGATGGCAGGTACATAAACAATCGCCAGGCCCACTATAATATTACAAGAAAAATAGCCTTTTTTGATAGCAGAAGTTAATATCGCCAAACAGGTACAGATGATCAGTAATACAGTGCTTGCAGAGGGTATAAGGATTGTAAAAACAACAGCAGGCACCAATACAATCCCTGAAAAAATAATCCCAGAATACCCTTTATTTCTAAAATCGTAAACCAAACCGGCATATACAGGGACAAATAATAACGCGGCATATTTTGCATCCGCTAAAGCACCGTTGATAGCAGGTGATGTGCCAAAAATGACGGCCATAACCAGAAGATATGCCATATAGCATTTCCACGCATGTTTTTTGATTAACGTATAGTCAAAAAAGTAAGCCACGGTAAAAACGAGGACACCAATAGGAGCATATAATAAAAAGTTTCTAAATAGAGACATTAACAGATCATCTCCCGAATGAGTACCCACCATCGTGAAAACATATTGCATCACCCCGCTGACTACGGTTAATATCGCTATGGTAAACAATACCGGCCATTCTACTAAAGGCTTGTGTGCTTCGTTAAGTTCTTTGCCTATTTGCAAGGGGTCTCCCATCTGTTCAATTGCTTTGGCGGCAGCTTCTTCTTCACTTATGCCCTTTGCCCTATAGGCCTGTTTTTGATCATCAATATGCGCTCTCAGTTCTTTTCTAATGTTTTTGTGAACTGCTTTCACTTTGATTAGACTGCATACTGCGTCAAGAAATGTGTTTTCATGATGATTACCCTTCATTGAAACCGAACCCTCCCAATATTTTGTTTACGACAGAGGTATACGTAGACCACTCTTTTTGTTTTTCATCAAAAATTCTCCTGCCCTCTTCGGTGATACGATAATATTTTCGCATTTTTTGATTTTCCGATTGTTCTTCACAGGAAGTCAAAATTCCTTGTTGCTCCAACTTGTGAAGCAGAGGATACAAGGTGCCTGCTTTAAGGGTAAAAACATTCTCCGAACGTTTTTCCAGCTGTTCGATCATTTGATAGCCATACATATCCTCCATACTTAACAATTTTAAAATTAACATCGTTGTACTGCCGGTCATCAGACTTTTATCAATCTTCATAACATCCCTCCTATATAGATGATCTATACATCATTATATATAGACCATCTATATATGTCAAGAAAAATAGAACGAGGAGACGGTTGGAAAGCACTGAAAACCCTATTTTTCAGTACTTTCCAACTGTCTCCCCGTTTTACGATTTACAGGATGTTCTCATACTTTTGCCCACTATAGCGTACACGCATTACAACAACCTGTTTTTCCGCCTCGTCCATCATATAAAAGACAATATAATTTTTGACAATCAGCCTGCGGTATCCACGGCTTCTTAAGATATCATCCTTCACCGGACTGCCCGAATAGGGAAATGCCGTGAGACGCATAATAGCGTTTTCAATTTCGTTCATCAGTTCATTAGCGGCTTTCGGAGCAACCAGGTGTTTTGAAATATACAGGTATATGGCTTCTAAGTCAGCCTCGGCGATTGGTGTAACTTTTAGCTGATAACTATTTTGCATATTTTTCCCTCAAACGTTTAAACACCTGCTCTCCCTCCAACAGAGGAACTCCGTCTGCAATCTGTTTTTCGGCTTCACCCAGTTTTTTATATATCTCTACAAGTGCCAGCTGTCTTTCATAGGTTTCCATGCTCATGATGACTAAATCACCATACCCGTTTTTGGTAATAAACACAGGTTCCGATTGACTGTGGCAAATCTCTGAAATTTTACTTGTATTCCTTAACTCAGCAATGGGTCTTATCTGGGGCATATACTCAACTCCCTTACTCTAATTATAGCATAATTATAGCATAACTATGTCGTAATTTCAAATAGAACAGGGGACGGTTCTCCGTTCTATATTCTGTATGCCTTATTGACATTAAACTCCGCCAGTCTCGATGGCCACTGCTTTAAGACGTTTCCCTCCAATTTTTTAACATATTTTAAAACGCTTCTAAATCTTTGGTGATTCATTGAACAAAACTTAGGTCCTTAGGCGAAGGTTGCGAAGTAATACGTTAATGTAATACAAAACAAGGATAAAACCTAAGTCTTATCCTTGATATTCTTACTCAAAGCTAATATGCCATTACTTAAAATTGGGAATTTTTCAAATACTATATAATTTCTTTTGCCCTTATGTTATCAATGAAGGTTTTTTCTGTATCCCATTATCAAATATATTTCAATTTTGTTATATATTTGATAATACGCCTACTATAAATGCAGCAATGCCTAAATATGCAGAATATTTTTTAGCATTTGTATTTAATGTTGGTCTAAAAGCAATTAGATATATTATAAAGCCTAAAGGTATTGGTAATGCCCCTAGGTTTAAACGGAATGCTCCAAGTAAATAATATCCAACAAGCTTAAGCCCTAACATATCTTCTTCATCGACTTTATAATTCTTATAAATATAAATCAACCCTAATGCAATAACTATTATCCATAAAAGTTCCATGATAATATCTCCTCTCTTAATTTAATTTTCTCATCATAGAACAGCGGACAGCTCTTTGCTCTACATGCTGTATAGCTTATTGACGGTAAATTCCGCCAGTCTCAGCCGTTACTGATCCTCAAAACTTTTATGCCTGTTTTTACTAATATATAGCTGAAATGCTTCAATACCTAATTTCATAAATTTGATAAATAAAGCAAATATATATATATTGAATATTAAAAGTCCTCCAAAGAAGATAAGATAAAATAAAGTTCCTATACCAGCACCTATTGCCATTTAATCAACCCCTCTCTCATTAGATTTACGCAGAACAGGGGACGGTTCTCCGTTCTACGCTCTATATATCTTTTTTTAAAGATTCATTCAATTCTCTTTTGAATTCCATATTTTCTGTTTCCTTTAACTCAAACACTACATCACCTGCCTTCTTTAAGCAATATATACATTAATTTACTTATTTTCAATACAATTATTAATCTATGGCGTATTTAGTGGAGGTGAAGAAAAGGTTGAAAAAGAATAATAGAGATTGCCCATGTATTTAAGGGTATAGCAAACAAGCCATCTTTCGGTGGCCAAAAAAATAAAAAGGTGAGATATTTGGCTCGCTTGGGCCATCTGGATCAGAAAAAACGCCCCTAATAAATATCATTACGGGACAATTAGAATCAACTTCGGGAGAAGTAAAAATATGGGGGGTTGATTCAAAGAATT
>JAKSBV010000237.1 GCA_022360955.1 Bacillota bacterium | reverse complement strand
TAAATTCTACTTTTTTGAAACGCCTTTTGATCGATTATGGATTACATAGTATCGAAAACAACAATGATTCTGGGTTTTTGTGTAAATATAAATTCAATTTTAAAGTTGGGTATCTAAATATTATTCGAAGCTTACGCCATAGAGGCTGTGATGTCCTGCCGGATGTAATTTAAATCCTTTAACAGCTTTTGAAGCGCCAACATTTTGAGTTTGATAATACAATACTGCATCCGGTGCTTCGCCTACTATGATTTCTTGAGCTTTCTTATAAGCCTCTGCTCTCTTTTTGGGATCTATAGATGTTCTTCCTTCTTCCAGCAGCCTATCTACCTCTTCATTCGTAAAAAACGTTCTGTTACCTGCCGCACCATGTTGACTACTATTATATAATGCATATAGTCCGTAATCAGGATCTGAAGTTACGGTTACCCATCCAAGAATAAACATCTCGTGTTCACCTAGTCCGGTTCTCTCTAAATAACTTCCCCACTCAAGTATTTCAATTGTAATATCAATTCCAATTTCTTTTAATTGAGCCTGGACAATTTGTGCCACTTGCATTCTTAACGGATTATCATTAGTCCAAATTGTAGTCTCAAATCCGTCTTCATATCCGGCTTCTTTTAGCAATTTTTTAGCCTTTTCTACGTCGAATCCATAGGGTTCTATGTCGGCGTTATGTGCGAAAACCCTTGGTCCTATCGGAGAGTTCGCTTTTTGTCCTGCACCATCTAATACCGCTGTAATCAAATCATCCGAGTTGATAGCGTAGTTTATAGCTTTTCTTACCTTTACATTATCAAATGGTTCTTTTTTCATATTCATACCAATGTAGGTCATTGATAGTGATGGTTCTTCGATTAGTACTAATTTTTCATGGTTGCTAACTCTATCTTTATCGATTGGTTCTATATCATAAGCTAAATCTAATTCGCCGGTTTCAAGTCCGATTGTTCTGCTGGTTCCTTCCGTAATATCTCTGAAGATAACTGTTTTAATGCTTGCCGCACCTTCATAGTAATCATCAAATCTTTCTAATGTTATCTTTTCAGCAGCATCCCAGCTTACAAACTTAAATGGACCGGTTCCAACCGGATTTTGTCCATAGTCATCTCCAAATTCAGTTACAGCTTTTTCATTAACTATTGCAGCCGCAGTATGTGCAAGATGGGCTAAAAGTGGTCCAAAAGGCTCTTTGGTTTTGATGATAACCTTATAATCATCTACCACTTCTACAGAGTCGATAGCTGAAACGATATGTGCTACTCTTCTAGATACTAACATTCTGTCAATTGAGAACTTAACGTCACTTGCCTTTAACTCTTCTCCATTATGGAATTTAATACCTTTTTTGATTTTGAATTCCCAAGTAGTTTCATCTATTTGCTCGTAGCTTTCAGCTAGACCAGGCACTAATTCCATATCTTCAGTTGATTTAATTAGAGTATTATATATTTGCTTACATACCCTTGAAGATGGCTGATCATTTTCAGCATGCGGGTCAAGAGACTTGGCATCTGCAGCTTGAGCAACAACCAAAGTATCCTTGACAACCGGTGTTTTTTCCGAACCCTCATTTCCTTCTTCAGCCGGTTTGCTTTCACATGCCGTGAATGCTAGTGTGAAAACCATGATAGCTGATAGAATGATAACTAGCTTTTTCTTTGTAAACATAACTTTTTCCTCCCTAAAATAGTTTTTTTTTGCAAATATTAAATTTTAAGGGTCTCCGGACCCCTATAAATTTAAAACAAATCTTTAAACTATGCTCCTCTTTACACAAGGAACGAAGGTGACGCCAAGAAGGTAATCGACAGACAGGCTAAGAACTTTTGCTATATCAACTATGATGTGGATGTTAGGTTTACAAACGCCATTTACATATCTTGAAATAATGACCTCGACAACATGAGCTGCATCCGCAAGCTACTTTTGATTGATGCCGGGAGCCTGCATGATGCGGCTCAAATTTTCACTGAAATTAAACATATAGAAGTCGCAATAAATCTTTTGCATTTTGAATTATAAATGTGTTCCATATAGACGCCTTTCTTTTTCATGTTATAGTAGCATTACGACTCTGTAAACTTTTATTACTAAAATGATAATTTTTATATTTATACTTACAATTGCGTAATTTAGGATGAGAACTAATGAAAGGTAGTGTCAGAAGTATTATAAAAACTACAAGTTAAGCTTGCAAAAATGACAGTCATTACCAATTGGAACCTTGAAAGCAGAACAGCGTGGAGAAGTAAGGGCAATTTTTTAAAGGGCTGAGGGTCTCAAAAGTTAACAAATGGTGAACAAGGCTGATTTAGGCATGGCAAACAAGCTTTACAGCTATAGTTGGAGTTATTTCGAATTTAAATCTCTTAAGTGGCTTGATGCTCTTGAATTCTGCTAAATTAACCTGTTTGAGGTGCATTTTCGGCCTTTTTCAGCCTTGGCATATCATTTGATATATAAATAGCGAAAAAGAATTCAGTTTCCTGAATGGGCATGTAAATTCTTTTTCGCGTTCTATATAGATACCGGACTTTAAAATGACATTTATCTTTGCTGCAATCATTCTCTTCAACTAAAATGTATGTGCCCATTGATATACTCTTGAATCAGTCTAACCCTATCCTCCCTCCCTCTTTTTCTATTGACATTAAGCTGCAATTGCAACGGAGGCACCTTTATTTCATACCCTTTCCACATTATTTTTTCTAAATGTTCTTTAGCATATGGGCCGCAGTCCACAGGCTCAGGATCATCTAAACAAGCTTGAGGATCGGAGGCTATATCTATTCTAGCGTGAAGAAAAATCACTCCAAAATCCTTTGTCAGCCATCCATTTGTATCAATGATCGGCTCAATGATATAATCAGCAAAAATTTCACTTATTTGTTCTACATACTTTGACTCCACCATGATGTCAACATCGTGAGGGCTCAAGGCTATACCCCTTATACAAGCTGCACAGCTACCTGTTAACCACCACTCGATATCAGTATCTTGCATTCTCTCTACAAATCCGAGTAGTGCTTTTTCCCAAGGAATCGGTTTAAAATATCCCAATTGGCTAAACATTTCTTCTGCATTTTTTTCAAAATACGCTTTAATATGATCAATATTCATTATATTTTTGGAAAAGTTTTTGATATAGCTTTTTCCATCCTTCTCATAAAAACACATTTTTAATACATCCTCATATTTCGAATCAAAATCAAAAATCCTGAAAACCACTTGATTACCATGCTCCTCAAAAGCAATCTTCATGCTATAAACCCCTTTCAATGGTTGGTGTATTCTTTCTAAATTATATCATGCAAATAACCTGCTTTCTTGATCTGACTTGCAATCATTATCTTTGTTCAATAGAATATTCGGTTTTTTGCACACCAAAACGCCTTTTTCGGTTATGATCCTCCCATTGCTTTAATAAAATAACATTGAAAGGGCATCCATCGGTTTCAACTGTGCTCCTAAGACTTGATCACTTACAGGAAGGCAGGCTAAAGACTTATGACAAACAAAAATCCGATTGCCGGCATTTACGCACGCAAATCCCTATTCACAGGCAAAGGTGAGTCCGTTCAAAACCAAATCAGTATGGGTATGGAATATGCAAGGTCAAAGAACTGGGATACGCAAGTATATACGGATGAAGGCTATTCCGGCAGCAGTACCGACCGCCCCGGCTTCCGGCAGATGCTCCTGGACATCGAGTCGGGAAAAATTCAACACGTTATTTTCTACCGTTTGGACCGTATTTCCCGGCGCATCCTGGACCTATGTGAATTCATCGAACAGCTGGACGGTAAAAATGTCGGCTTTATCTCCCTCACCGAAAACTTTGATACCAATACCCCCTTGGGCCGTGCCATGGTGCATATAGCCGCCACCTTTGCACAGCTGGAACGGGAAATGCTCGCCCAAAGGGTTAAGGACAACATGATACAATTGGCCAAGACCGGGCGTTGGCTGGGCGGCGTAACACCTACGGGATACAAATCAAAACGTATCGAATATATCACAGAAGACTTGAAAAAAAAGAGTATGTATGTACTCCAACCCATTCCCAAAGAACTTGAATTAGTCCGTCTGCTCTATGATAAATATCTGGAATTGCGTTCGTTATACGGCGTGGAAAAATATTGTATGGTGCGCAACATTCAATCAAAAAACAAAAAAGATTTTCACAAAATGACCGTGAGAGCTATCCTTTCCAATCCGGTATATATTAAAGCCGATCAACGGGCCTATCACTACTTTCAAGCCCATGGCATACAAATTGCCGGTCCCATAGAAGAATTTAACGGCAAAAAGGGAATCCTCGCATATAATAAAAACATTGAGAAAAAAGGAAAAAGCAATCAATTAAGAGACCCCAGTCATTGGGTACTCGCAATTGGCAATCACCAAGGCATTATTGACTCGGACAAGTGGATTGAAGTACAGGCGTTATTGCAGCAAAACAAAGTCAAAGCACCCAGAACCGGAACAAGCGCGGCAGCACTTCTCTCCGGTATTTTGCGCTGCGGCAAATGCGGCAGCTTCATTAAAGTAAAATACGGGCAGAAAAAAAACGCAACCGGTAAAAGGCTCTCCTACTATGTTTGCCATAACAAAGAGATTTCAACATCAACCCGCTGTGACAATACCAATGTGCGTACCGATTTGCTGGAGGGCTTAGTGGAGGATACGCTTTTGGACATTCCTTCCAGGCAGGATTATATACTCTCTGCCCTCCAAAAACAAGAGAGTGGCAAAGGTTCCTTACAAGAAAAACACCATAAAATAAATGAGCTTAAAGCTCGAATCAATGAAATCGAGAAAAAAATCAATAATCTATTGGACCAGCTGGAAGATGAAGAGAAAGCATCCCGCACCGCCAGACATATTAAAAAGCGTATTCACGATCTGGAAAAGGATATGGAAGCAGCGGAAAAAAAACTTATATCTGCGGTTAAATCCTCGGCAGACATCCATACCGATCATGTTAATCTTGGGCTGTTCAGACATGCATTGACCGATTTATCTGTCCTCTATCATCAATCTGAAGATATTGCATTGAAGCGAAATTTTATTGCCTCACTTGTAAACAGCATCAGATGGCATGACGGAAAAATAGATATCAATGTTATAGGCTTCAAAAAGCTTGAATAAAAAGGATCGCATTTTCGTCAGAATAGCATTCTCTATACATCTTGCGGCATAGGTGGCCAGTCTTGTTCCTTTATTAATATCAAAAGTACTAATTGCTTTTATGAGACCTATTGTACCAATGGATATAAGATCGTCCGCATCTTTTCCTGTTGTGCTGTATTTTTTAATAATATGCGCAACAAGTCTGAGGTTCCTTTCTATCAGGATATTTCTTGCATCCTCATCGCCATTTCTATGCTTGAGCAGATATTCTTTTTCTTCTTCTGGTGATAAAGGTGGAGGAAATGAATTTGTATTAGATACGTAGGAAATTAGTAAAAAAAGCTGGTTTAATAACGTCGGGAACATTGCTAAGAAAACTGCGAACATCCCTATGACACCCCCGAAAAAATACTAAATTCCCAAAAATTTAAATAGCATCCAATAGTTTCTTGTTTTGAGAAATGAAAAAAGTCGTCTTTTTCGAAACGACCGGATAATTTTTTGGGTCTTTTTAATTATATGAAAGAATATGCTTTTATGTGCATGTCTATATTTTTCGAAAGCATTTTTTTACTTGTTAAAATACGGGGGAAAGGTTTTTTGGCTATATGAAAAATTTCATATAGCCAAAAAACCTTTCCCCCAACTTTTTTTACCTTTTTTGAACTCCTTGGCAAAATTATTTTTTTAATTCACCGAAGCAAGCCGCACAAATATTTTTACCTTTATGGTTTACGACACCATCGGCACTGTTGCAGAATATGCATGCGGGCTCATACTTTTTTAATACAATCTTTTCTTCATCAACAAAAATTTCCATCGGATCCTTTTCATTAATATTAAAAATCCTTCTTAACTCCTTTGGTAGTACAATTCTACCTAATTCATCAACCTTTCTGACAATCCCTGTACTTTTCATCGAAACCTCTCCTTATAAATCGTTTGACATTATTGTATATTATTCTACAAAATATTACAACATTTTTCAACAAAAAATGCACAAAAATTATGTTTTTACTTGTATTTTGCTATTATGACATCATCATTACAGCCGCTAACTGGTAAAATCTTCTATAATCTGTGCCAATTCCTGGTCCGAATTGACATAGATCCCTTGCTTTAATTTCTCTCTATCTTCATCCCGCAGCTGCTGAATATTGATATCTATCAACTGTTTTAAAGGATTTTCAACAAGGGCGCTTTGATAATATACGCCTATTTTCCCATTATATTCTTTTACAATATAGTGTTTCAGACACTTTTCATCTACATCCGTTGATAAAATAACTTCATCTATACCGAACCTTTCTATCTTCCATTCGGGATAATGCTCTTTAAGCGTTTCTCTCGTCAGGTTTATCATTTCATCAGGCGCTTGAAGTTCCTCAACCGTTTTATGGCTGCATTTTAAGTAATTGCGCTTAAAAATTACTTTTGTATCATAGTCTATGCGTTCCTGGTCTTCTTCTGCAGGTAAATCTATGGCCCCCCGTTCCTGAGCCTCTGTTACCGCCGTTATATGATTCGATTCAAGGGCTTGTGTTTGACCCGGGCTTAACTGTCTATTTTGTTTCGTTAATAATTGTTCCTCTTCTTTTTTAGTATCGTTCCAGGTATCATGGTAATATCCAAACCCAAAGCCGATGATCAAAAAAAGCAAACAACAGAATGTCACTAGCTTGTAGGACTTCCGCCTCCTCATAATATTCCCTCCATACAGGTAAATTACATACCTGGCATTTGCACAAAACCAAGCGTTCCAAATTATGTAATTTTTAACAGACTTATTTTGTAAGTAGTATGTACAATCTCGAGAAAAATATACAAAAAAATTCTTATTTTTTTGCTTTGAGTGATAAGTTTATGCATTATTTGGATATAATGGATATAAAATATAAATAAGATGAACCATGTATTTTAGGTCTAAAGTTGGCTATCTATAATAATCATTTATTACGATATACCATATGAAAATGATTTTGTAATATTTTCTTAACTCTTTTATCGGTTTTTTATGCTATAATATAATGATATGAAGAGATAGTAAGACTTTGACTGTAAAAGACAAAATAATAGATCCATCGACTGCTTTCGGAATTTTGGCATGTTTTACGATGTAAAGCACCCAAAATAAAATGAGGGATATATTTATTTTGATTTTTAGCAAAAAATATTAATTTGCGTGCAATAAAGATAACGGACTTCAAACCTAAAAATATATTTGGACAAACAGCCATGGTTCTATGGTTTTTGTTCGAATATAAATTCGATTTTAAAGTTCGGTATCCATAGTCAGTAGGAGGGTACATATGAGTACAACGAATCAACCGTCTCGAAGAAGGAGACAAAAACCTAAGAAGGAGAAAAAAGGTATATTTTTTTCAAGCTTTTTCAAGCTGCTTTTAGTGGTAGGTCTATTTGCAGCGGTTATAGGAATAGGTATAGCAGGCGGTACATTGTACGGCTGGATAGATACTACCGAACAACTAAATATTAAAGATTTCAGTTTGGATTTTACATCTTTTGTTTATTATATAGACAATGAGACCGGAGAACCTGTCGAATTGGAGCGTTTACACGGAACAGAAAACAGGGTGTGGGTAGATCTCTCACAAATTCCGAAACACATGCAAGATGCTTGTATCGCTATTGAGGATCAGCGCTTCCGCCAGCATCCGGGTTTTGACTTGAAAAGAACTGTACACGCTACGTTACACTATTTTTTGGGGAAAGTAGGTCTGAAAAACGATCCTTTGGCCGGCGGGGGGAGCACCCTTACACAACAGCTCATTAAGAACCTTACCAACGAGAAAGATGTAGAAGCTCAAAGAAAAGTTCAGGAGATATGGAGGGCCTTTCATCTTGACAAAAAGCTTTCCAAAGACCAAATACTGGAGCTTTATCTGAATACAATCCATTTAGGTCAAGGTTCCAATGGTGTGCAAGCTGCTTCCAATACCTACTTCGGAAAAGATGTCAGCGAATTAAGTCTTGCAGAGGCTGCTTCCATTATAGGCATCACCCAATATCCGTCACTATATAATCCTTTTTTAAATCCTGAAAAAAATAAAGAAAAACAGGAGCTTATTTTAAAAAAGATGTTAGAGCTCGGATATATTGATCAGGCTCAGCACGATGAGGCAGTCAATGAAAAGCTTGCTTTTAAAAAAGGTACTGAAAGAGAACGCACCAGCAAGCAGTCCTATTTCGTAGACCAGGTAATCAGCGACGTGCTGGATGATTTAGTAAAGGAAAAGAAATATACCAGGCAGCTGGCTTCCAAGATGTTATATACCGGCGGTCTGAAAATCTACGCAACCATTGATCCGAAAGTTCAAAACGCCATGGATAAATTTTATGCTGATGAGAATTTTTGGAAAAGCAATAAATTTGCCACATTCAAAGATGGCAACACCCCCGAATCTGCGATGTTGATTATGGACCCCTATACGGGTCAGGTCAAAGGGATGGCGGGCGGCAGAGGCCAAAAAACCGCTAACCGTACGCTGAACAGAGCCACACAGGCACTACGGCAGCCCGGTTCGACTATCAAATCCATTGGCGTCTATGCACCTGCAATAGAATACGGATATCTGACACCGGGAAGCATTATTGACGATGTACCGACTATCTTTAAAGACGGTAGTAAATCCACATGGGTCCCCAGAAATTATGACGGCAAGTTCATGGGACTGACCACAGCAAGAAAAGCCATTGAACGCTCGAGAAACGTACCTGCCGTAAAAGTGCTTGAAAAGGTCGGCATTGATAAGTCCTTTGAATTTTTGCAAAAAAATTTGGGGATTACCACCCTTGTTGAAAGAGAAAAACGGGCAGACGGAAAGGTATATTCCGACAAATTCTTTAATTCTCTTGCACTCGGCGGGTTGACCGATGGCATATCTGTTATGGAAATGACCGCCGCATACGTTCCTTTTGTGAACAGGGGCATATATACGCGGCCCTATACCTATACCAAGGTGTTGAATCATGAGGGCAAGGTCATATTGGAAAAAACAAAGGAATCACATGTGGCCATGAGCGAACAGACTGCCTTTCTAATGACCAAAATGATGGAAGGCGTAGTCATACAAGGTACGGGAACAGCCGCAAGATTATCAAATAATATGCCTGCGGCCGGTAAAACCGGAACAACTTCACTTTTTAGAGATAAATGGTTTGCAGGTTATTCACCCTATTATGTGGGGTGCGTGTGGTACGGTTTTGACGAACCTGAAAATATGCATACGCTAACGAATGGCGGCCTTCAAGCCAGAGCCAATCCCGGTGCTGTGGTTTGGGGAGCGGTCATGAATGAAATTCACAAGGGTATGGAAGCAAAGCAATTTGTGCAGCCTCGGGATATTGTAAAAGTAACTATCTGCAGGGACAGCGGTCTCAAGCCTAACGAATATTGTTATAAGGACCCGAGAGGTTCAAGGGTCTATACGGAGTATTTCAAGAAAGGCACCGAACCTACAAAAAAATGCAATGTGCATGTACTGGAAAAAATAGATACTGCAAATAATTTGCTGGCAACCGAATATTGTCCCCCGGAACAGGTGGAAGAACGCGTCTTCATTGTAAGACCCGAACCCTATGTGCCCATTAAAAATCAATGGGGAACCCCTATCCTCCCCCAAGATGCACAATATGAGCTGCCTGCCGAAGAATATTGCAACGAGCATGGTCCTGAAGAAGATGAAGAAGATGTTGATAGAGATTTGGATAGGGATAGGGACAGAGATTTAGACAGAGACAGGGATGATGATACCGATACCGATAGAGGTATGGACGAAGAAGAAATCATACGATTGGAAGATTTATTGATAAATCAATAAATCGTTCAAGATACCCAACTGCAACCTAAAGTTTGCACAACCAATGATGATTCCACGTTTTTTGTGAGTTTGTAAATATAACTTCCATTTTAAAGTTGGGTCTATATAGCATGAAAAATCAGGATGCACTTGATAGTCATCCTGATTTTTATATGCTTTTCCATGCTATCTTTATTTTCACTTCACCGTTAAGCCGGAGAGATTGTCAACTTCCCACTACCTTTCTAAGGTAGTGTCCCGTATAGGATTCCCCAAAGGTCGCTACTTCTTCCGGCGTTCCTTCACACACAATGCTCCCGCCCCGGTCACCGCCTTCCGGGCCAAGATCTACAATATAATCGGCCGTTTTGATAACATCCAGATTATGTTCTATCACCAACACGGAATTTCCTGCATCAACCAGCCTTTGCAGCACACCAATCAGCTTATGGACATCGGCAATGTGAAGCCCGGTGGTTGGCTCATCCAAGATATACATGGTTTTTCCCGTACTCTTTTTGCTCAATTCGGTGGCCAATTTCACTCTTTGCGCTTCTCCTCCGGAAAGGGTTGTGGAGGATTGTCCGAGTTTAATATAACTAAGCCCTACATCATACATGGTTTGCAGCTTTTTGTTAATCCGGGGAATGTTAGTAAAAAATTCCAACGCTTCTTCCACAGTCATATTCAACACTTCGGAAATATTTTTACCTTTATACCTTACTTCCAAGGTCTCTCGGTTGTACCGCTTGCCTTTACATACCTCACACGGCACATAAACATCGGGTAAAAAATGCATTTCAATTTTAATAATGCCGTCACCGCTGCATGCTTCGCATCGCCCACCTTTTACGTTAAAACTGAACCGCCCCGGTTTATAGCCCCTCATTTTTGCTTCATTGGTGCTGGCAAACACATCGCGAATATGCCCAAATACCCCTGTATAGGTCGCAGGATTTGACCTGGGGGTTCTTCCAATGGGGGACTGGTCGATATCGATCACTTTATCCAGGTTCTTTAACCCCTTGATGTCTTTGTGAGCACCGGGCCTGGTTTTTGCTCTGTTTAATGCGTGGGCAAGGCTTTTATATATAATTTCATTGACTAGAGAGCTTTTTCCCGACCCCGACACGCCGGTAACACACGAAAATACACCTAAGGGTATTTGCACATCAATATTTTTAAGATTGTTTTCCATAGCCCCAAGAACTTTAAGCCATTTGCCGTTCGGCTTTCTTCTTTTGTCGGGAACTTCGATTTTCTTTTTCCCACTTAGATAGAGTCCCGTTTCAGACTGTTCCGATTTCTTGATCTCTTCCACCGGCCCGGCTGCAACCACATGACCGCCGTGTATTCCTGCCCCCGGCCCTATATCAATGATATAGTCCGCAGCATACATGGTGTCCTCATCATGTTCGACGACAATAAGCGTATTCCCCAGATTCCTCAGATTTTTCAAGGTCCTCAAAAGCTTGTCATTATCTTTTTGATGCAGTCCGATACTGGGCTCATCCAAAATATACAATACCCCCATTAACCCGGAACCGATTTGCGTTGCCAGTCGTATTCTCTGCGCCTCACCTCCGGACAACGTACCTGCAGATCTGGAGAGGGTAAGATATTCCAACCCTACATCTACTAAAAAGCCTAAACGTTCATTAATTTCTTTTAGAACCTGATGGGCAATGATTTTTTCTTTTTCCGTCAACGTTAAGGATTCAAAAAACGCCTTTGCTTTTCCGATGGACATATTGGTAAGATCAAAAATATTTTGATCCCCGACGGTAACGGCCATGCTCTCTTTCTTCAAGCGTGCACCGTTGCATTGGGGGCATGGGTTTGTATTCATCAGGCTTTCCAGTTCATTTCTCATCCAACTGGACTGGGTTTCCTTGTATCTTCGCTCAAGATTATTGATAATGCCTTCAAACGGTGTATTATATGTACCCTTTCCATATTCCCTTTCATAAGATACTTCAATTTTTTCTCCCTTTGTGCCATAAAGTATCATATCCAGTATATGCTCGGGCAAATCGTTAATAGGTGTGTCAAGGCTAAATCCGTAATGCTTTGCCAATCCTCCAAAATACATACGTGACATGCTTTCCTCTTTAGCCATATTCCAGCCTCCTGCACGAATGGCACCTTCGATAATACTTTTGGTCTTATCGGGAATAACCAAATCCGGATCTATTTTCATTAAACTGCCCAATCCGCCGCAGTGGGCACAAGCGCCAAAAGGACTGTTAAAGGAAAACATTCTGGGCGCAAGCTCCTCCATGCTGATTCCGCAGTCGGTGCAGGCATAATTTTGACTAAACAGCATTTCTTCTCCCTCAAGGATATCAACCATCACAATACCACCGGATAGCTGCAATGCCGTTTCTAGGGAATCCGCCAGCCTTTTTTGAATGCCTTCCCGTATAATTAAGCGATCAATCACGATCTCAATATTATGTTTTTTATTTTTTTCGAGCTTGATCTCCTCCGAAAGCTCTCTTGCTTCCCCATCCACTCTTATGCGCACATAGCCGTTTTTCTTTGCCTCCGCAAAAACTTTTTGATGCTCTCCTTTTCTGGCACGCACCACCGGCGCAAGCACCTGTATTTTTGTCCTCTCTTCCAACGCTAAGAGCCGGTCCACCATTTGGTCAACGGTTTGCTGCTTGACTTCTTTTCCGCACTTCGGACAGTGGGGTACACCAATACGAGCAAATAGCAGCCTCATATAATCGTATATCTCGGTAACGGTTCCGACCGTCGAGCGGGGATTCTTGCTCGTCGTTTTCTGATCTATGGATATAGCCGGAGAAAGGCCTTCAATATATTCTACATCCGGTTTTTCCATTAATCCCAGAAACTGACGGGCATAAGCCGAAAGGGATTCCACATATCTTCGTTGTCCTTCCGCATAGATGGTATCAAACGCAAGGGAAGATTTTCCCGAACCGCTCAACCCCGTCAATACCACAAATTTATCTCGCGGAATCTCAACATCAATATTTTTTAGATTGTGTTCTTTCGCACCTTTGATAAAAATATTATTTTTTAACATATTCTATTAACTCCTTCTATCGATATAACACTTTACAGAGAAAACAGGGTGTATTTAGTTTAGGTGAAGAAAATTATGGAAATGACCTTATGTACCGGAGGCCGGATGTCAGAGGGCGGAAGTCGGAATATAACGAAGCAGGAACGCAAAGTAATCAGCGACAAGATGTCGTGTAC
>JAKSBV010000094.1 GCA_022360955.1 Bacillota bacterium | reverse complement strand
TTTATTGTCTTCCCATTCCAAAACAACCTCGCCCTGAATCAAAAGATATGCCCTCTCTTTATCTTCTTCGTTCACTTCTTGCTGTCCTTTTTGCATTTTTAAAATACCGAAATCCATCAGCATATTGCTGTGCTTGCCATCTATTTCCGTAATCGGATTATATCCGTAATGAAAAGGTTTTTCTTGTCTGATTCTCATACTCACACCTCATTGTCTTTCATTTAGGACACTTCAAAAAATGATCGGCTATTAGACACCATCGGGCCGGTCATTTTTTTGATAGTACATCCTTGCATCTTAAAAGCAGCATTTTATGCTTAGCTTCCTGTTCAACTTTTTCCATCGGCTTCTGAAAGAGTTTGACCCTGTCAAATGCCTCGGGATCTTTATTCATTTCTTCACGCAATACGTTTCCGAAAACCAACCTAAGCGCCGTCCCTATATTAATTTTGCCCACACGGCAGGAAGCAACCTTTTGAAGGTCTTCATCGGTAATACCGGTAGAACCGTGAATAACCAACGGCATTTTTACAACCTGCTGTATCGCCTTCAACCGGTCAAACTGGATGTTTGCATTTTGAACCTGCATCCTATGAACAGTTCCAATAGCTACAGCCAGTGCGTCCACCCCTGTCTCTTCCGCAAATTTCTCGGCTTCCGCCGGTTCGGTATAGACGGACTGCTCGTGACCGGGCTGGTCACTATACCCAACAGAGCCTATCTCTGCCTCTACGCTTACCCCACATGCATGGGCAAACTTTACAACCTCTTGGGTGTTTTTTATGTTTTCCTCAAGAGGCAATTGTGAACCATCGTACATCACCGAAGAATATCCTGCCTTTATTGCCCGGGCAATAAGGCCGAGCTCCTTGGCGTGATCCAGATGTACACAAACAGGAACCTTCGCCTGCTCTGCCACTTTGCACAAAATAGCTGCCAGCACTTCCACAGGCATGTGATCTACGGCTACTTTGTTAGTCATTAACATAACCGGGGCATTTAAGCTTTCCGCCGCCCTCACCACTGCCGTCGCGTCTTCATATCCGAATACATTAAATCCGGCAATAGCATAATCTTTATCAACCGCTTCATTGATCATTGTTTTAAAATTGACCAGCATGTCTTCATCTCCTTTTATTGCAACGATATAAGAGGGTGTGAAAAAGCATCTCTGCTTAACAGCAAGCTTTTTCACATCCTCCTATTTAAAAACTGTTAATCATTCATAATATCGCCGAATAATGCTTCATCGGTCGGAATTACCGGTTCAATGGGAGACGAAACCCAAGTCGTGTTGATAAAATGCTTCCAAGTAATATTCTCGGAAGATATGTTTCCGCCCCAGCTTCCGCATCCGAGCGTAAGTGTGAACGGCATACCGTTTACCCAGTCCCCGCTGTTGGCATAGCATTGGGGCTGTCTTACCATCACACGGCTGGTTCTGGTATTTAGGCCCAATGCCAGGATATGCTCCTCATTGAAAGAATGAATACCGCAGGAATGTCCTTCGCCTTGATATCCTGTAATTTCATTGACCTTATCTATCGCTTCGCCGAATTCTTTATACTTATATAATGCAACAACTACGGATAATTTTTCTCCCGAGAAGGGATATGCCGCACCGATGCCTTCTTCTTCAACCATGATAAAACTTTTGTCTGCGGAAAGCTCAATACCTGCAAGCCCTGCTATCTTTGCTGCCGGTTGTGCAACAATGTCTCTGCTGAGATGTCCGTCAACCCACATTGCATTTTGAAGCTTTTCTTTCTCTGCCGCCGGCACCAGATATCCACCCTCTTCTTGCAGCGCTTCTATAAGCTTATCGTAAATCCCTTCTTGAATCACAAGGGAATTTTCTGCGGAACAGCTGGTCGCATAATCAAAGGTTTTACTTAACATGATCTTATGGGCCGCATCGTTGATATCTGCGGTTTCATCAACGACAACAACCGCATTTCCTACCCCTACGCCATAAGCAGGTGTCCCGGAACTGTAAGCAGCTTTTACCATACCGCTACCGCCGGTTGCTACTACGAGGTCACACTGGCGCATGACTTCTCCGCTGATTTCAATACTCGGATTTTCGATAGCGATCAATAAGTCTTCGGGCGCACCGTGTTTCTTTAAGGCTTGTCTCATCAGTTCTACGATGCGGGCGTTTGTCTTTTTGGTACGCGGGTGGGGTGCAAATACCACTGCATTTCTGCCTTTAAGGGCAAACATTGCTTTGGTCACCGGCGTTGCCTCGGGATTTGTACAGGGTACCAATGCCCCTATGATGCCTACCGGTTTTGCAATTTTGATCAGGTTTTTTGCTTCATCTTTTTCAATAACCCCCACACTTTTTGCATCTTTGATATCTCTCAGGGCACCTCTGATCTTTTTCTGAAGCTTTCCGTATTTTGCTTCATAGGTTCCTAATTGTGATTCTTCTATTGCCATTGTCGCAACTTCCTGCGCATTTTCTTCTTTGACCAGTGCCCAAGCAATGGCTTTCACCAGTTCATCCACTTTTTCCTGCGTGAAAGACGCCGCAACTTCCTGCGCTTTACGGGCTCTTTGCATAAGTTCTGCTACATATTCTTTTGCATTCAATTCAGTATTCATTTAGAATGCCTCCTCACTATTAAATATATAATGTCTTACTCCAAAACAACTAATTTATTATTTTCAAAAGATTCTTTGGCAGCATAAGCAATCTTTGTAGATTTTGTACCGTCATAAACGGTTACATCGGGCTTTCTGTTTTCCACAATACAGTCTACAAACGCTTGTACTTCATTAATATAGGCCTGTTCAAATCTTTCCAGGAACCCTCCCACACTTTCTTTTATCGCACCGTTTTCATTGAATAGGGTAACAAGGTTTTTCTGAGGGGTCGTACCGATTCTGAGACTTCCTTCGGTTCCGACAATCTCCGTTTCAATGTGATAACCGTGGGCACAGGTTCTTCCTGCGTATAACATCGCCATTGTACCGTTTTCAAACTGCATCAATGCGGCTCCATTGTCCGCATCATTGTATTTTTCAAATTCCGGATAGGCATAGCATCCGCCTATGGCGTAAATACTTTTGGCTTCCGACCCTAAATACCATCTTGCCAGGTCAATATCGTGTATAGCCATATCTAAAAATAAACCACCGCTTTTTTCAGCAAAAGCGATCGCACCCTGTACGGCTTTTACAGGATCAAGACCATAGCATCTAATCAGGAAAGGCTTGCCGATGTCACCTGCTTCTATTTTTTTCTTTGCATAGGCATAGGATTCATCATATCTCCTCATAAAACCTAAGAAAAATACTTTATCCGGATGTCTTTCTACTGCCTTTTCCGCAATTTTACACTCTTCCAGATTAACCCCCAAAGGCTTCTCGCTAAAGACATGAAAACCTGCATCAAGTGCTGCTTCAATTTGCTTGCAATGTTCGGTGGAAGAAGAGGCAATGGCAATGCCGTCCAATGCATCATTTTTTAACATTTCATTAAAATCCGTATATCCGTAGGGAATCCCCCAGGCATTTACCGCATCCTCCACTTCTGCTTCGATGATACTACAAACGGCGGTTAATTCAGCGTTCGGAATTCTAAACGCAATGTTTTCAGCATGTTTTCTACCCAATCTTCCAAGCCCTACAATACCTAACTTAATTTTTTCCATAGCGTTTCCTCCCTTTCTTTACAATCAACCCTTATCAATGACCATCTCAATATATAGATATCCAACTTTAAAATTGAATTTATGTTTACCCAAAAGCTTCTACTACACCCAGCCTTCTTCTTTATAAATCTCTCCGCTCTCGCATTTTGCAATAAATGCGTCCAGCTGCTCTATGGTCGGCATTGCATCGGAACAGCTGTGGCTTGAAATGACAAGAGATGCGGAGGCAGCTCCGTATTTCATAGCTTCGGCAATTGATTTTCCTTGCATCAAGTTGTAGATAAAGGCGCCGGCATAGGAATCTCCTGCCCCAAAGGTTTTTACAATTTTAGCCGGTAAAATCGTCCCTTCGATGGCCTCGCCCTCCTTTGTATAAGCAATTGAACCATCTTTGCCATGTTTGATGACAACGATTTGCGCGTTGTACCCAAACCATTTCTGTGCTGTTACGCGGTCATCCTTATTCCCGGCATTCGTCAATGCTTCCATCATGTCAAACTCTTCTCTGGTCCCTATGATTACATCACATTTTTCTGCCGCAAGATTGTAGTAAATCGCTGTTTCTTCCGGTGATACCCATGTATACGGTCTGTAATCGATATCAAAAAATACGACAACATTATGTTTTCTTGCAAAATCCAAAGCCAGAAATACCGCTTCTCTTGACGGACTCTTCGCCAGTGCCGTACCGGAAATCAAAAGGGCCTTCGTATTTTTGATATATTCCTCTTGCACGTCTTTCGGGTCCAATTTTAAATCTGCCGCATTATCCCGGTACATGAGGATACTGCAGTCTGTTGGTGACTTAATTTCTGTAAACGCCAGTCCTGTAACACTTCCCGATTGATCAACCACGACATTGGAAGTATCAATGTTCTTTTCCTTTAAATAGCCCAAAATAAATCTTCCGAATTGGTCGTCGGATACTCTGCCAATAAACCCTGTTTTCATGCCTAATTGTGCCATCGCTACGGTAATATTGGCCGGAGATCCCCCCAAGTATTTTGTAAAGGTTTTGGTTTCCTCCATAGGTCTGAGAATCTCGTTGGCATTAAGATCTACGCAAAGTCTGCCTACTGCAATGAAATCTCGTTCTTTGCTTTGATCAAACTTCAAATTGTTCATTCCTGTCCCTCCTGTTTCTTGAAATCATTTGGTCTTATCATTTTTGTAAACATTTGCGGTTTATGTTTAAAATTCCTCCACCGCCCCATAGACACCTATGGGCAGGTTTATTGCTTTTTAGGTCAAAACCATTAGAAATATCGTATCAACAACGTCTCCATCTCATATGTTGCAAACGTTTACGACAACACTAAAAAAATCAAATGCCTTTACATGTCCTTCTTATCACAAGTTCCGGTTCAAGCATTTTATGCGTGGGGTTTTGGTCACCATCCTTTATTTTTTGCAGCAAAACCTCGACACATAGTTCTCCTGTCGTGTATTTAGGCTGAAAAACCGTCGTTAACTGCACTTTGTCCAGTGATGCAAAAGAAATATCATCAAACCCCACAACGGAGATATTGTTGGGAACATCCAGTCCGAATTCTTCAATGGCCTGAATAACACCTAAGGCAATAATATCGTTTCCGGCTAAAATCGCAGTAGGCACATCATTTGCAATGAGCAATTCCTTGGTCAATTGATATCCGCTTTGCTGCCTGAACGCACCGTGCTTAATATAAGAAGGGGAAAGGGATATATCATGTTTTTTCAATACATCCGTGTAGCCCTTTAAACGGTATTTATTCGTACAACTCTCCTGCTGACCGCCAATATATGCAATTTTTCGGTGACCTAATTTTAACAGATACTCTGCTGCAATCTCTGCGCTTTTATAGTCATCGGTTGCAACGAAATTGCAATCTGCAATCGCCGGCCTGTAGGCTGCAAAAACAACAGGAACTTTGTTGCGGTCCGCCTCTACCAAATGGGTTATATCATTAGAGGTAGGCGAAACAACAATGCCATCCACTCTCTTTCCGTACAACGCTTTTAAGTATTGCTTTTCCTTTTCCAGTTTCCAGCTGGTATTGCACAAAAACACCTGATAACCATTACGATTTGCACAATCTTCCACCCCTTGGGCCACTTCCGGAAAAAAAGGATTTGTGATATCGGGAACGATAAACCCAAGGGTTTTTGTATTCTTTGTTACCAGCCCTTTGGCAATGGCATTAGGCGTATAGCCCATTTCCTTTGCCAGCTTTCGAATCTTTTTTTTGGTTTTATCACTTATCTCCGAATGCCCGGAAAGTGCTCTTGATACGGTCGCATAAGATACATTCGCCGCTTTTGCGATATCTTTAATCGTAACACTCATCATCTGACCCTCATCTATCTATTTTGCGATAAACCTCATAATGCCGCAAACGTTTTAATTTCTAGCCTCATTATATCAGACTTCTATTTTATCGTCAACATGATCCTTTGGTTTTTGGGTATATAAATTCTAGTTGAAGAAAATTATTCCAACAACTAGTATTCCAAGGCAAAAAAGTAGTTGAGGGCTGAGAGCTGAGGGTTGAAAGCTGAGAACAGACCCTAAAACACCTTATAGTTTATCCCTCATTTTAGAATCATTCATCACTCTCCCAAAACCTAATTCCTCATTCTTAATTCTTCATTACCCCCCCTCATACCGGAAGCCGCTTGACAACATTCCGACCTCCGGTAAACCATACCCTCACCGAAGCGCCTCTTTATTTTCGATATTTGTCTATCAATACTGCAATTACAATAACAGCACCAATAATCAACTGCTGCAAATAAGAAGATACATCTAAAAGATTTAATCCGTTTCTAAGAACCCCCATGATCAAAGCACCGATAAGGGTTCCCGTAATTTTACCTTCTCCGCCTACGGTACTGGTGCCTCCGATAACTGTTGCCGCAATGGCATCAAGTTCATACATTATACCGGCAATAGGCTGAGCAGAGTTCAATCTTGCGGTTAAAATAATTGCACCGACAGACGCCATCAAACCACTGATACCGTATATAATCATCTTGTATTTCTTTACGTTAATCCCCGACAGTCTGGCAGCTTCTTCATTTCCGCCAATCGCATAGGTGTATCTTCCCAATCTTGTATATTTTAAAATATAATAAGCAATGATATATAAGGCCACAGTGATCACAATCTGGGCCGGAATGCCTGAAAAATACTCTGTTTTAAAAACATAACCCGTTCCAAACCATCTAAAGGCTTTGCTGAAACCCGAAATAGGTCTCCCGTTCGTATATACCAGCGCAAGTCCTCTAGCCATGCTCATCATGCCCAACGTAGCAATAAAAGGCGGTAATTTACCTTTGGCAATTAAAAATCCATTGATTAGTCCGCATATAGTCCCTATTACAAGGGCAATTAAGATGCTAAGAGCCAGAGGATGACCGGCTTGTAAAGAACTGGCCATAACCACTCCCGATAAAGCAAGAATAGATCCCACCGATAAATCGATTCCACCGGTCAGAATAACAAAGGTTATACCGATGGCTATACTGGCATTGATCGACGACTGCATGACCACATTGATTAAATTATTTGGTGAAAGAAAAACCGGTTGTAAAATACTGATCACTGCACATAATAAAAATAACCCTATTAAAGTAGCAAAATCTCTTATATTAAACATCGCAAAATGATCGGATTTACCCGCCGTATTTAGTCTATTCAAAGGATTCCCCTCCCGTCGCATAATGTAATATCTTTTCCTGTGTTGCTTCTTGTCTTGTTAATTCTCCGGTAATTTTCCCCTCATGCATAACGTAAACTCTGTCACTCATGCCTAAGATTTCCGGTAATTCCGATGATACCATCAGCACCGTATGCCCGGCTTTTGTAAGCTTATTGATCAGCTTATATATTTCCACTTTTGCGCCAACGTCAATACCCCGTGTGGGTTCGTCAATAATCAATATCTTGGACTGGGTGGCAAGCCATTTTGCCAGCACTACCTTCTGTTGGTTCCCACCGCTCAGGAATTTAATCTTCTGCAATAAACTGGGCGTTTTAATGCTTAAATCCTCTACCAAGCGTTCGCATATGGCCTTTTCTTCTTTAAAACAAATGACCGTATTCTTTGTTATTTTTTCCAGATTGGGGAGGGTCACATTTTGTTTTACATCTAACTTTAATATTAGTCCTTGATTTTTTCTATCTTCCGTCAGGAAACCTATATTATTTTTAATGGCATCTTTAGGTGATTTGATATTCACTTTTTTATCATTAATATAAATTTCTCCCGCATCTATGGAATCGGCACCAAATATTGCACGCATCAATTCTGTCCTGCCTGCCCCCATCAAACCTGCAAAGCCGACCACTTCTCCCTTTCTTGCACAAAAAGAAATATCCTTTAACCGCTTCCCCTGGCTGAGATGAGAGATCCTTATCGCTTCTTCTCCAATTTCCGCAAATTCTTTAGGAAATTTTTCGTCCAATGTTCTTCCTACCATCATTTGAATCAATTCATCAATGGTTGTATCTTGAACATTCACAGTACCCACATAATGCCCGTCTCTCAACACCGTCACCCGGTCACCGATTTCCAATAATTCTTCCATTCGGTGAGAAATATAGATAATACATACACCCTTGCTCTTCAAATCCCTTATGGTTTTAAACAGCTCTTCGATTTCCCTGTCCGTAAGGGAGGATGTAGGCTCATCCATCACGATGACATCGGGACGATAGGATAATGCTTTTGCAATTTCTACCATTTGCTGCTGTGCGATAGTCAGTGTTTTAATAACTGCCCTCGCACTAATTTGGACTCCCAAATGATCTAAAAGGCTCTGTGCCTCACAATTCATTTCTTTCCAATTAATATGGATGCCGATTCTCGGCTCGCGTCCAAGGAAAATATTTTCTGCTACCGTTAAATAGGGAACCAGGTTTAATTCCTGGAATATCATACTAATGCCTTTTGCTTCCGCATCCTTTATTCCGCTGATCTCATACGGTTCTCCCTTTAAAGACATCTTACCGGCCGTTTGTTTATATACGCCGGTTAAAATCTTCATGAGGGTAGATTTTCCTGCTCCGTTTTCCCCTAACAACACATGTACTTCCCCTTTTCTAGTCTCAAAACTAACATCATCCAACGCCTTTACGCCGGGGAATTCCATGGTAATATTCTCCATCTTTACAACGGCATCATGGTGCATCCGTTTCACTCCTTTCCCTGATATTGCCTTATTCGTAATTCGGAGCCCGGGGTTTTCCCCGAACTCCGAACAAAAGACCATCCATCAAAGATTATCTTTGGTAATCAATTCAACTTTTGTAGGGATGTAATTTTCGATAGACTGACCATTCAAAAGCTCTACCGCTTTTTCTACACCCAGCCTTCCCATCTCACTTGCATACTGGGCAACAGAACCGTCCATCGACCCTTCCTGGATGGCTGTTTTGGCATCATCGGTTGCATCGAATCCGATTACTGCAATCTCTCCGGTCTTTCCTGCTTGTGCGATAGCTTCTACCGCGCCAAGCGCCATCAAATCACTTGCCGCAAAAAGGCCTTTGATATCCGGATTAGCCGTCAGCATATTCTGAAATACATCGTATCCTTTGTCCCTTTCCCATTGTGCCGTCTGTTGTGCGGCAATTTCAATATCCGGCGCTTTTTCTTTTATTTTATCTACAAAACCCCCGATACGCGCATCGCTGGTTTCATGCCCTGCAATCCCTTCAATAACAGCAATTTGTCCTTTGCCGTTTAACTTTTCAATCATATATTCTGCTGCAATTTGACCGCCGTTGTAGTTGTCGGAACCTATGAAAGTTGCCGTTGTAACATCTTCGGCTTTAGCAGCTTCCGCATCAACCTTCGTATCGAGAATCAGTACCGGGATGCCGGCCTCGTTCGCCTTCTTAATGGCGGGAACGATTTCCTTGGAACCGGAAGGGGAAATCAGGATTGCATCTACCTTTTTCGTAATCATATTTTCCATAATCTGCATTTGCTTTTCAACGTCAATTTCTCTTTCGGCCGCTTGAACCATCAGGTCAACCCCCAATGTGTCCGCTGCCGCTTGTGCACCTTCTTCCATGGAAATAAAGAACGGATTATTTAAGGTCTTCGGAATAAGCGCGATTTGCAGTTGTTCATCCTTTCCACCGCCCTGCTCCTTGTCCGGTTGATTCTCCTTATCTTGCTGCCCACACCCTATCATACTCAAGGCCAATAAACCAACAACTAAAAAGACGCTTAACACTTTAAACATTTTTCTCGACATTTCAAAATCCTCCTCCATTATTCTGATTTTTTCTAATTTTGCTCCTTCAGTCCTCTTTATTCACCCCCCTCCGCATAAAATCAAACCTTAAAAAACAAATTTATCATAAACTATATATTTCCCTATAAACATAAAAAAGATATAACTTTGAGTCCTTTCGATTTCGGTCGGATTTTACCGTATATTTTACCGTATAAATGACCGTAGCAAATGCTTTGGACATTAAGGATGTATGCTTTGTTAGTTCAATGGTACTACACCTTTGTGGGAAATTAAACTATAAATCTTTTCAATTATTTTGAAAATTCACAAAAACAATGCTTCGATTTTTAATAAATGCTCTACTTTTTCATCATTATTGGCCGCTATATTGTTTTATTTTGATGATTTTCTAATATATAACATTTGAACGCTTGCCGAAAATATTTTATAATGTAGTTATGCACCAAATATATGGAACGGGAAAAAGAATTTAAACCGAAATATCCTATATATCAAAATGAAAAGCAGCATGCTGTGGTTACATCATATAGGGCGGTATGCTTACAAAGAAAGGAGAAGCCAGATGAGAAAAAAGCGTTCTTCTTTTTGTTTCTATATTGGAAACAAGATTCGCCAAGAATTGAATTATATTTGGGATATTATGCGCAATTTTAGTTTTAACAGCACATTTACAAAGCTTATTCGCTCTTACCTGATTATCACAACCGTTATTTTGGGGTTATCGGTATTGACACTTTATGTGGGTTATAAAGATAAATTAATCCGGCAAATTAACAATGTGTCCGAAAAATTGCTGATACAAAGCGACTATTTTACCGAATATGTGGTCAATTGGACATCCACCTCCGGATATACTTTATATAGAGATACGAATGTTTTTAATCTAATGTATGGAAAGCATGTGTCCTATGCGGACGAAGTCATCGGTAGGAGGAAATTGAAGCACGCTGTTTCCACCATACCTCTGGCCCATTCCATTTATATCTATAATGGCGCGACCAGGAAATTTTACTCCTCTATCAGTGACTCAAGAGAGCTTGCTGAGTTTTATGATCAGAGGATTATCTCCATGCTGAAAAACCGCGACCGGCATATGCAGGCAAAACTAACACCCAGGAAGCTTGCTTTTTCTGTTGACGGGTTGCATTACAAAACCAATGTACTCACGATGATTGTTTCCGATTATCCGATTCAAAACGGATTGAACGACGGGGCCGTGATTCTAAACTTAAACGCAAAAGCAATACAAAATGCTTTTAGGGACATCACCCTTCAAGATGCCGATGTCTTTATTATCAGCAATACGGGAAATGTTGTCTCCCATTCCGACCCTCAAAGGGTAATGACCGATATGTCCGACGAAGGGTATATACAACATATTCTTTCTTCCGATCAAAAGAGCGGCTATACGGTTGATGTGGTCAACGGCAAGAAATCTTTGATCACCTATGTTGCCTCACAAAAGCTCCATTTTACATTTGTAAGCATTATTCCTTACGATGTTCTGCTTAGCGACGTCAAGGCCATGACGGAATTAGCCATTCTTGTTTTTATTGTTTTATTGATAACAGGCATTGTATTATCCTATGTTTTTTCAAAACAAATCTATCTTCCTATTGGCAAGATTACGAAGGATGTGCAGAAATATTACGCAAAACAAAAAGAAATGATGCTGGTCAAGAATGAGAATGAGCTGGATTTTATATCCGATGTACTGGACAACCTGTTAAATAATTCGTTTTCTCTTAGAAATCTGCCCCAGGTGGATATTAATTTTCTGAGACAGCAATTGTTAAAGGGCCTCCTATTAAATCAATCAGCCAATGTCAAAGATTTAGACATTAAATTCAAAGAATTAAATGTGCATATTGCCGCTGAAAACCTTCTTGTCTATGTATTGAGAATAGATCATTACAAAACGTTTCATGCCAATTATTCAAAAGAAAATAAAGATTTATTAAGATTTTCAATATGCAACATTGCTTCGGAACTGACGTCGGAGCATTTTACAGCCGATACGGTGAATATGGGGGAAGACCAGATTGCGGTCATGCTAAACATGGAAGAAAATAGCACCGGGGATGCCATGGCTGTATTGGTGGAATGTATAGAAAAAATTCAGCAAGCGGCCTCCCAATACCTCGAGATTTCTCTTACGGCAGGTATCGGAGACCGGGTAAAGGATTTGAGGGATCTTCCTCTTTGCTACAAAGCTGCTTATGACTATACAAATTACCGGTTCAAATACGGCCCGAAATCTATTCTGTTTCAGGATAAGATTGGAGAAAATATCAATGACGATTATCGATATCCTGAAGACAAAGAAAAGAATGTTTTTGATGCACTTAAATTATGCCGTATTAAGGAATTGGAAGAGGCTTTAACGGAAATGCTGAATGAAATCAGTCAATATGCCTATAATGATATGCTGCTGGCCATCACACAATTGACGGTCAATTCAAAAAAACTATTGAAAAAATTATTTGATATGGATGATGAAAGCTTATATATGGATATTAGGGCTTTTCGGAGGAACCTGAAAAAATTTGAAAATCTTGATGAAGTGAAAAGCTGGTTATTGGACCTCTATACAAATACCGTTCAACAGCGAGAAGAAAAAAAATCAAACAGAAAGGATACCATTGTTCAGAAAGCGATTCAATATATTGAATACAATTATTGTGACCCGGCACTGTCGCCCGAGCTGATTGCCGATTATGTCAATATTTCTCCCAATTATTTGCGATCAATCTATAAAGAAATAACAAATGAATCCCTTTCCGGCTTTATTAACGGGTATAGATTGGAAAAAGCCAAACAATTATTGGAAACCACCGGTTTACCCGTTAGAGAGGTCTCGGCCTCCATTGGTTTTTCCAATAATACGTATTTTTATACGGCATTTAAAAAATTTTACGGGGTTACCCC
Source organism: Bacillota bacterium (assembly GCA_022360955.1). Lineage (GTDB taxonomy): Bacteria > Bacillota > Clostridia > SK-Y3 > SK-Y3 > JAKSBV01. The sequence goes on along the minus strand of JAKSBV010000094.1, from coordinate 6,433 downwards.
CACTCAATACAGAAAACATATTGCTTCCAATCACTCAAATTCCAAGGTTATAGGATAAGATAAGATGCAGGCTTATCATTAAGGGGTTATTAATGAAGAATTAGATTTGCGGGATGCATAAATAGATTCTAAAATAAAAAATAAATCATACGCCGTACAGGATCTGTGAGCCCGGCAGAGGTAACAAGGAGCAACAAAATCAAAAAGGGCCTTGGGCCCTTTCGATTTTGGAAAGCCCTTATTCTTTACGGGTCTCAATCGCTTTTTTTGCAAAATCCGTATTTACAATCTTATCGTAAGGTGCTGTTTCCTTTAATTCTCCCGCTTCTTTCATCACATCCGCCAATAGGGCCAGTGCTTCTTTCTTCACGATGGGATCTTTTTTCCACGTATCATTCTCTTTATATCTTCTTGCAACGGAAACAAGAATTTGTTCATCCGTTTCAGGAAAAGATGGCTTAATAGCTTTTGCGACTTCTTCCGGTGTATGCTTTTCTACCCACAGCTGCCCCTTGTATATGGCATTCGTAAATTTTTGAATGATATCCCCATTCTCTTCTATGTAACTTTTTTTGGCAAAGTAGGCCGTATAAGGGGTTTCACCGCTGTCTTTACCGACGGAAGCCAGAATATGCCCTTTCCCCTCTTTTTCGATCATCGAAGCCGTCGGCTCGAATAATGTTACATAATCGCCTTTTCCTCCTGTAAATGCTCCGGCCATCAATGCAAACTGGATACTTGTATCAACCGTTACATCTTTCCCCGGTATCAATCCGTTTTTCTTTAAAACGTATTCCAGCGTCATTTGCGGCATGCCGCCCCTTCTTCCTCCGATAATCGTTGTACCGTTCAAGCCGCTCCACTCAAAGGCCGGGTCCGGTTCCCTGCCCACCAAAAATGAGCCGTCCCGTTTGGTCAGCTGGGCAAAGATAACGGCATAATCCTTCTTTCCCGCATTATATACGTAGATAGCCGATTCCGCTCCCGCAAATCCTATATCGGACTGCCCGGCAAGAACGGCGGTCATGACTTTGTCCGCTCCCTGCCCGTTTGTAAGTTCGATTTCCAATCCCTGTTCCTTAAAAAATCCTTTGTTTATTGCAACGTACTGCGGCGCATAGAACACAGAATGGGTCACTTCATTCAGCCTTACCTTGACAAAATCCTTTTGACCACAGCCTGTAAACATCAGCAGCATACACACTGTCATGCAGAATAGCAAAAATACCTTTTTCATACAAAGCACCTCCTCCATAACAGTATATTTAAAACCGTCCTTTTGGTGAAAAAATACCCGCAATGATGCGAGCAGAAAAAAAGACACCCATCGGTGTCTTGCTTTATATTTCTTTTTGAAAACTTATCTCCTATCGAAAAAGGGATTTTTTGCACTTGCACTTAGCGGAATACCATATATAATTTTGATGTCTTCCCCCAATAATCCCAATGCACGGACAGCCATCCCCACCGTATACATAATTCTGTTATCTACCCTTGCGTCCATGGCTGTACTTACGGCCGAACCTATTGCAATGCCTAAATCACCTGTATTAAATACACATGGATGATCCGGACATTTGTTCTTCTCGTCACAATTTTTAAATCCGCATAAACCGCAATATTTTAACCCCATAGGCTTTATGCCGGTACCGATTAAAACCATCGCATCGGCCGAAAGAATATTATTTGCATCCCTGATGAAAAAGTCAGAGGCGTTTTCATTTTGAACCAGTTCCTTCATTTTCAAAGAAATCTTTTCGATCATATCCTTTTCTGCGATGGAAATAGCCAGATTGTCAACACCCCTTCCTTTTGGAGCTGTTCTTGCTGCAATAGCCATCCTCTCTGCAACTTCTAATAATGCTTTTTGTCTAATATTTTGCTCGCATATGATCCCCACAACACATCATCCTTCCTCTTATGTTTCACTTCCGTCTCACCTTCAATTATTATGGTAACCTATAGCCATATTATAACATACAATCTGCTTTCAACAAAAAAAGAATGATGGTGAGGGTGTATAAATTTCTGTATTTCACTTAGCGATCAAGCTACCTATTGTATCATTTATTTTCTCTACAATGAATTTATAGGGCAAGAACCACGGTTTTGCTTGAATCCGGATCGTTAAGCGCTGTTCTTTCTCACACCATTGATACGCACCTGCAAAATCTTTGCCCGAAATCCCCCCTTCCTCTCCTTCTGAAATAGAAAATCCCTGGGCTTGAAGCGCATCTTTCATCTCGCAAAAAGCTTTAGATGTCACCCCATGATAAACGATAGGCTCATATGCCATAATACTTTTCCTCCTCGCATTATTCAAAATAATAATTAAAAACCAAACCTAATATATTATATGAATAGCACGACAAAAAGGCACCCTTTCGGGTGCTTTAATTATATAAGGAAAAAATAAAATTCGTAAATCCGAGGCTTCCGTAACCAAAATCAAATACTAATATCTATATTTCCGCCTTTATGGGGGGATACGGCATTTTCCATAACCTTTGCATTTACATTTTTCATATCTGACAACAATACAGCAACACTTTGGGGATCTTGATGCATCGCCTGCCGCATAACCGCGATACCTAATGCCTGCCTTATGCTGTATGTGGATTGCGTCATCAAATCTATGTTCATCCTACGCAGCCCCTTCCTATGTGATTATATATTTTATTTTATCAAATAAAACAAGGAAAAGATATAGGCTTTTAAACCTACTTTTCTTTTCCCCAAATACTTTTATCGTGATATCATACTCCAAACAAAACCTCTGAATAGTGCCGGCGTTTTCCAGCAATCACCTTTCCGTAAATCTAGCAGTATGTTTTAGAAAGTACTAATCTTTATGATTATGGCATATCAATAAAGATAACCAACTTTAAACCTTAAAATACTAAGTTCCTTATAGTTGTACATATATGTTGAGGGGAGGACATCATAATGGTTATCACTCCGGATATTAATGAAAATCTAGGATATGTTGTAAAAAATGGTGTTAAGTATTTTGAACTCATTGCTCAGCCTGTAAAAAGAGAGATTTTACCGGGCCTATACATCAATGCTTGGGGGTACAACGGCTCCACTCCCGGCCCCACTATTATGGTCTATCCCGGTGATTATGTCAATATAAGGGTCTATAATCAATTGCCTCAGCCTACAAGTGTTCATTGGCACGGCCTTGACATCCCTAATAATATGGACGGCGTGCCGGAAATCGAGCCTACGCCGAAAATAGCGCCGGGCTGTTACTTTGATTACAGATTTAAGATCACCAACCCTCCGGGAACACACATGTATCATTCTCACTATTACACCGTTTGTCAGGATCAAATGGGCCTTGTAGGCGGTCTGATCATACTTAACCCGGAAAAAGAAAATATTCAAAAAGATTATTTTATTATGTTATCCGAATATTCGGTAAAGACCTTGCCTATGTTTGTGGTAAAGTCAGGGCTTTACGATATTAATCCGTTTTCTATGGATTCAAATTTCTTTAGCATGAACGGTCGCTGCTTTCCTTATACTACTCCCTTACAAGTCAAAAAAGGCGATAATGTACGTATTAGATTTGGAAACATAGGTATCAACAATCACCCCATACATTTCCACGGCCATCAATTTTTTGTAACGGCTTCCGACGGCAATACTATTGCACCGGAAAACAGGTTATTAAAAAATACCATATTGGTGGCCTCAGGCGAAACATGGGATATTGAATTCTATGCAAATAATCTGGGCAAATGGCCCCTTCATTGTCATTTGACACATCATGTCAGCAATAATATGACACTTCCTTTAGGGGGAATGACAACTTCCGTTAACTATATTGAGTGTGATTAGCGCTTTGTATTCTATTTCATCCGACGCAGCGCCTTCCTATGATATGTATTTTGTTTTATCAAATAAAAGTGGGAAAAGATACAGGCTTTTAAACCTGCTTTTCTTTTCCCCGAATACTTTTATGGTTGCATCATCTCCTCCAAAGGATTTAACCCGTTGATTTATGTTGACGTTTTCCGACGATGACCTTCTCAAGGTAAACAACCCCTTGATACATCAATGCCGCAGCAATTGCCAGTATAAGTACACTTGTCATTACCAAATCCAATTGAAATACCTGCCCGCCATAAACAATCAAATAGCCGATTCCTGCTTTTGATACCAGGAATTCTCCTACAATGACACCTACCCATGAAAGCCCCACGTTCACCTTGAGCGCATTGATGATATTCGGAAGTGACGCAGGCAGTACCACCTTTGTAAGAACCTGAAACTTGTTTGCCCCAAAAGCTTTGACAAGTTTAATCTTTTCCCGGTCTACCGCCAGAAAACCGTTCAACACCTCCAGTATGGTTACAATGAGAGAGATGGTAAGGGCGATAACAATGATGGTAGCCGGTCCGGCGCCTATCCATACAATAAAAATCGGACCCAATGCTATTTTAGGCAAACTGTTCAATATAACCAAGTAAGGCTCAAGCACCTTAGATAAAAATTCAGACCACCATAGGACGATGGCGATCAAGGTACCGAATGCCGTGCCAAGTATAAAACCGATAATCGTTTCAAGACAGGTAATACCTATATGGTGAAATAACTGGCCCTCCCGATACAAATTGATCACCGTTTTTACAATTCTGGTCGGCTGACTGGTAATAAAGGCATCAACGATTTCAAAGCGGGCCGCAAGCTCCCACATAACAAAAAATAATATCAATAGCGTAATTTGGGTAAAGACAATGCTTATCTTTTTTAGCTTGACTTTTTTTAAAAAGGCCTTATGTTCCGGAGAAATGTTTTGATCAGGCAAGTCAGACATGCACATCCAACTCCCTCCATATTATATTAAAATAATGCCTAAATTCCGGCGCTTCCCGGCTCGACAGCGGCGTTCTGTTCTTACAACTCAGGTTTATTTCATGGACGGCTTTCACCCTTCCCGGCCTTTTGGTGAGAACAATGACACGATCGGACATGCTAATGCTTTCTGCTATATCATGGGTCACCAGTATGGCGGTCTTTCCTTCTTTCTTTATAATGAAGTAAATATCTTCCGTCACCGCTAATCTTGTTTGATAATCCAGGCCGGAAAATGCCTCATCCAACAGCAGAATTTCGGGTTTTGTAGCCAGTGTTCTGATCAATGCGGCCCTCTGTCTCATCCCGCCGGACAATTGTGACGGATATTTATCTTTAAATTCAAAGAGTCCGTAGGTTGCAAGCAGCTGAACCACATCCTCTTTTGTCCGTTTTGTCAGGGTTTTTCTGATTTCAAGTCCAAGCAATGCATTTTCAAGTATTGTCCGCCATTCAAAAAGCTGGTCCTTTTGAAGCATGTATCCGATCTCATCAGGAACATCCGGACTCTCCCTGCCGTTTATAATCACACGCCCGTATGTCTTGGGAATCAACCCCGATATTAAGGACAGCAGCGTAGATTTGCCGCATCCGCTGGGACCTACGATACTAATAAAATCCCCCCTTCTTATCGAAAAGTTTATATTCTCCAGCGCATTGATTTCACCGTTTAAAGACTGATATTTTTTGCCTAGATTTTTAATTTCCACGATATACTCCATCATTACCCTCCCATGGCATATCATATAATAGTATATTCCGATATCTTCAAAAGGGTACTTATAAATAAGGGACACATCGTTATATTCTTTTCCGTTACTCGTAGAGGGATAATAGAGATGGTTGATACAAACTTAAGGTTTTTCAAAAAAGGTTGCTTCTTTCAATTTACTTCCTATATCTTTATATGAATTAACGACTTTGTTTTCCCCATTAAAAAGTTCTACATCTTTCACATTTGTTTTTTCATTTAATATAACAATATAGCCTTTATCATTTTTAACATCTTCAGTAACTTTTTGACCATTTTCCAACTCAAACACCATTTTTGTATAGTTGGTTTCTTTTCTTGTGTCATTCTCTGGTATCCAAGTAGAATCATTAAGATTACAAAATAAGATGGTATCATTCCCAAAGACAAGTCTATTTACACCAAAACCCATACTTATTGCCTGTTCCCCCGTTGAGGAACCTTTGACTTCGAAACTGCTATCTGCTTTTTTCTCCAAGTAGTAGAGACAAATGTTACCACCCTCACCTATATGGTACATTAAAACAAAATAGCCTCCTCCATATTGTTTTACTTTTAATATCTCATTCTCTTCATATCGCATTTCATATGATGCCATTATTGTTTTCTTTAAAGTTTCGTTCCCCCTTTCATACTGCTTTTCGCTTTGTTGTCTTAATTGTTTTATGTCTTTTAACTTCTTCATGTAAAACACATCAATATCCTCTTTTGTTACTTTATCAAAAGAAGCCCGTTCTGACTCTCTTTTTAAATCCTCTTTGTAACTTTCAAATGCATCACAGTCTGAATCAATATGAACAATTTGCCATATGCCTTTTT
>JAKSBV010000448.1 GCA_022360955.1 Bacillota bacterium | reverse complement strand
GGACGGCCCATGGGTAAAGCTTGCTGAACCGATACTTAGACCTACGCCGAACGGATATTGGATGAAAGATTCCGGAACGGAACGTATCCCTGATAAAGTTGGGGACTTTGATAGCCACAAGGTACACGATCCTTGTATCCTATATTTTAAGGATAAATTCTATCTCTATTATAAAGGTCAGCGTGTTGGTGAAAATCGATTCTGGGGTAACCGTGAAATCATGTGGGGGGTCGCCATTGCTAATAAGCCTGAAGGGCCTTACATTAAGTCAGCATACAATCCAATTTCAAATACAGGCCATGAGGTTTGTGTCTGGAGGTACAAAGGAGGAGTTGCGCTTATACATACAGTTGATGGGCCAGAGGAAAAAACGGTACAATGGTCTCCGGATGGGATTAATTTTGAATTGATGTCGACTTTGGAAAATACACCGGAAGCATTGGGACTTTTTCGTACTGATGAACATGACAAATCCCCCCAGGAAGGTGTTCGTCGGGGGCTCAGCCATGCTTATGGAGGTGAAGGCCACTGGAAAACCAGGTGGAACTATATAAAACGTTTTGATTTAGTAAAATGATTATCAATTGCAATAAAGTACTTGTTGTTTTGTTGTTGGGGTTTCTATGTATGGAGCTATCTGCACAAAAGGTGTATGAACCCAATTGGGAATCAATAGACAGTCGTCCAATACCTGAATGGTATGGTGATGCTAAGTTTGGGATTTTTATTCACTGGGGGCCTTATTCTGTTCCTGCATTTTCAAAAGTTGGACAATACTCTGAATGGTACTGGGAAGTATTGCAGAACCCTAAGCGGACAGAAATGGGGCACAAGGAAGTAAAAGAGTTCCATGATCGGGTTTATGGAGAAGATTTTACTTATCCTGATTTTGTACCCATGTTTAAAGCAGAACTTTTTAATCCGGAACAGTGGGCAAATATTTTTGAAGAATCTGGGGCAAAATATGTCGTATTAACGTCAAAGCACCATGATGGCTATTGCTTATGGCCAAGTGCTGAGTCCGATAAAAACTGGGGACGCCCCTGGTGTTCGACCAACAGTGGCCCTATGCGTGATTTGGTTGGCGAACTTACGGAAGCAGTTCGTAAAACGGATGTAAAAATGGGCTTGTATTATTCATTGTACGAGTGGAACAACCCTCTATATAATAATGATTTGCCATTGTATGTGGAAAAGCATATGATCCCTCAGTTTAAAGATATGGTTGAAAGTTACAGTCCTTCTCTTATTTTTTCCGATGGTCAGTGGCACCATCACTCTAACGACTGGAGGGCCCCTGAAATACTTTCCTGGTTATATAATGAATCACCTTGCAAGGAAGAGGTTGTAAT
>JAKSBV010000147.1 GCA_022360955.1 Bacillota bacterium | reverse complement strand
GGGTCTTAGCCTTGGAATATCAGTTGTTGGAATGATTTTCTTCAACCCAAATTTATACGTACAAATATGCAGAGTGCATTTAATGTAGTTGAAGAATATTATGGAAATAACCTTATGGAAAGGGTTAGAGCCTGTTAGCGCCGCAGAGGGAGAAAGCAGCAACTTGTTTGAGCGCTAGCGAGTTTTGCTGCGGCCCGGCGCAAGCTTACAGGGTCTTAGCCTTGGAATATCAGTTGTTGGAATAATTTTCTTCAACCAGAATTTATACCACCCCCTATTTATATTTGGGCTTGACAGTGTACGGTTTGACGGTTAGTATGTTATTGTCCGGTGTTAGTGTTGTTCTTTTTTACAACCGCCGGACCCATAAAGAAACGGAGTGAAGAGTATGGAGGCAAAAGAGTTATTCCGATTGGCGTCGGAAGCCCGGCGGAATGCCTATACACCTTATTCCAAATTCAGGGTAGGTGCGGCGTTGCTCACGAAAAGCGGGAGAATCTTTACAGGATGTAATATCGAAAATGCAACCTATGGGGCAACATGTTGTGCGGAAAGAGTGGCAATATTCAAGGCCATTTCGGAAGGTGAAACGGCATTTGAAGCGATAGCCGTACAAGGGGACAATAGCGGCCCCACATTTCCTTGCGGCATTTGCAGACAGGTAATGTCCGAGTTTTCTCAGTCCATGGAAGTGATATTAGAATCTAATGAGAATGATATAGAAATTTATACATTGGAAGATTTACTGCCATATGGGTTTAAACTGAGTGGGGAGTAGAGAAGATGTCTTTACGCCCACCCCTCACCCCCCACTCCCCACTAACAAAAGGAGGAACACATTGTGGAACAAGAATATAAATCAGGATTTATTACAATTGTCGGCAGACCAAATGTTGGAAAATCTACTTTGTTGAATAGTATAGTGGGTGAAAAAATTGCCATTATTTCTGAGAAACCTCAGACGACGCGCAATAAAGTAACGGCCATTTTGACAGAGGACGACTCCCAGATGATTTTTATAGATACACCCGGGATCCACAAGCCGAAAACCAAATTAGGCGAATACATGATGAAGGTTGCCGAAGATACCTTCAGTGAAGTTGATGTGATCTTATTTGTCGTAGAAGCGAACAAGCCGTTAGGCGCGGATGAAAACAAGATTATAGAAGGCTTTGCAAGTATTAAGACGCCCGTCATACTGATTATTAACAAAATTGATCTGGTGGATAAAAGCGTTTTATTGCCGTTAATCGAACGATATAGCCGGCTATATGGGTTTCGCACCGCCATTCCCATTTCGGCAGTGAATCATGACGGGATAGATTTAATTAAACAACAGATTAAAAACATGTTACCACCGGGACCGCAGTTTTTTCCCGACGATATGATTACCGACCAGCCGGAACGACAGATTGTTTCCGAGATGATTCGTGAAAAAGTTTTGCGTTATCTATCGGAAGAAGTACCCCATGGTATAGCTGTTGAAGTGATGTCGATGAAAAAGAAGGACCATAGCGAAACAGTTGAAATATTGGCAAACATTTATTGTGAAAAGCTTTCTCATAAGGGTATCATTATCGGGAAAAAGGGAGCAATGCTTAAGAAAATCGGAAGTATGGCAAGGGTGGATATCGAAAGACTATTCGGGTCCAAAGTATTCTTAGACTTATGGGTTAAGGTCAAGAAAGATTGGAGGAATAGTGATTTCTTGATTAAAAGTTTCGGGTATGAGTATGAATAAAGATAACCAGCTGCAACCTAAAAATATTGTTTATACAAACAACGATATTTTTGCGTTTGTTGTGTAAATATGCATTTAATTTTAAAGCTGAATATCAATACAAGTGCTTGGATTCGGAATAGCGGCTGCCGGAGGACTATTATATTTCAAACTACTTTACAGTGTATTGTCCATAGTATTTGTGAACAATCTTTTCCTTGTATATTAGCATGTTTTTAAGGATACCCTAATATTACATAATCTTTAGGGGGGACTTATAAATGCTGCAAGATTTTATGTGGACTACCTTTGAGAGAACCGGAAATATCGATGCCTATTTATCCTATAAAGAGATTGAAGAAACGAATAAAAAAGATGGGCAGGGGATAGGAGACCATAGTCAAGTGATACAATTGGATAGGGCATGAAACCTGTTCTTGGGAGGTTAATATGGGTATAGTCAAAACACAAGGCCTTGTCATTAAAGAAATAAACGTAGGTGAAGCAGATAAGATTATTACATTGTTTACGCGACATAAGGGGAAGCTCCAGGCCTCTGCAAGAGGTGCCAGAAGGCCTAAAAGCAATTTGATTGCTGGGACACAGTTTTTGTGTTACAGTGATTTTGTCTTATATAAAGGGAAAAATATGTATAGGGTTAGTCAAAGTGAGGTCATTGAAAGCTTTTTCAATATAAGAAGCAGTATTGAAAGATTGTCTTATGCGACCTATTTTGTAGAGATTGCTTCTGAGGTCATTGCAGAGGGTTATCAAAATGATAAGGTATTAAAATTACTTTTAAATACCTTGCATATGCTTTCTAATACATCCAAAGAGCATCTTCTTCTGAAAATCGTGTATGAATTCAGACTGATGAGTATAATAGGTTATGCGCCTAATTTGGTGGGATGTACTAATTGCGGACATGAAAGCGAAGGCATGTATTTTAATAGTAATGTAGGCGGACTCGTATGTAAAAAGTGTTTGAAAAATATGAAGAATAGGAATAATATCGCATTAAGTGATGGGGCCTTGCAAGCGATGCGGTATATATTGTACAGTGAACAGAATAAGATATTTTCATTTCAGGTTTCAAATAAAATATTGAATGAGTTGGACAGCATTGCCCAGGACTTTATTCTTACCCATATCGGAAAAGAGTTTAAAACATTGAAGTATTTAAATAATATTCTTGACCTGCATAAAACAGGTAAGTCTTGAGGGTGTCTTTTGGAAAAAAGGATTGAAAAAGTTTAAAAAATCTTAAAAAAATAGTGAAAATATGGTGAAAAAAATTTTTTTTATGATATAATATTAACGCACTAGCTAATAAGTAGTTTGTTTATGATGTTATGACATTATGAGCCGACAACTTACATAGGAAATATATAAAGTACATAGGAGGTATAAAAGCTGATGAGTCAGAAGTATGTTTATCTTTTTAGTGAAGCCGATGCAAGTATGAAAAATCTAATAGGCGGAAAAGGTGCCAATCTTGCGGAAATGACAAGATTAGGATTCCCTGTTCCCCAAGGTTTTACCGTAAGTACAGAAGCTTGTACAAAGTATTATGAAGATGGTGAAATGATTAACGCTGAAATTATGGCACAAATTGAAGATGCACTTGCCAAAACCGAAGAGATTGTCGGTAAAAAATTCGGTGATGTGAATAATCCTTTTCTTGTATCCGTACGTTCGGGAGCAAGAGTGTCTATGCCGGGTATGATGGATACAATCCTTAATCTTGGTTTGAATGACCAGGTCGTAAAAGGGCTTGCAGATCTTACGGGCAATGAAAGATTTGCATATGACAGCTATAGAAGATTTATTCAGATGTTTTCCGATGTTGTAATGGAAGTGCCCAAATCAAAATTCGAAAGACTTATTGATGAAATGAAAGAAGCAAAAGGTGTTCAAATGGATACGGAATTGGATGCCAATGATTTGAAAGAAATGGTAGAAAAGTTTAAAGCTTTATTTAAACAGGAAAAAGGGTTTGATTTTCCTCAAGAACCGAAACAGCAGATGTTTGAATCTGTCAAAGCGGTTTTCCGTTCCTGGGATAACCCAAGAGCGATTGTATACAGAAGAATGAACGATATTCCCGGTGATTGGGGTACGGCAGTGAATGTGCAGGCCATGGTATTCGGAAATATGGGTGAAGATTCCGGTACCGGTGTTGCATTTACAAGAGACCCGTCTACGGGAGAAAAGACGCTATATGGCGAATTCTTGATGAATGCACAGGGTGAAGATGTTGTTGCAGGTATCAGAACCCCTCAGCCCATTAGCCAATTAGAGCAAATAATGCCTGATGCATATAAAGAGTTTGTAGATATTGCAAACAAGCTTGAAGATCACTACAGAGATATGCAGGATATGGAATTTACCATTGAAAAAGGCAAATTGTATTTTCTGCAAACCAGAAACGGCAAGAGAACTGCTTTTGCAGCATTAAAGATTGCAGTTGACCTTGTAAGTGAAGGGATGATTTCCAAAGAACAGGCAATGCTTAAAGTTGAGCCTAAACAGCTTGACAGCCTATTGCATCCTACCTTTGAACTTGAAGCGCTAAAAGCGGCTGCCGTTATTGCTAAAGGACTTCCGGCTTCTCCCGGGGCTGCTGCCGGTCAAGTTTATTTCACGGCCAATGATGCTGTTGCAGCCTCCGAGTCAGGTAAGAAAGTTGTTCTTGTAAGATTAGAAACTTCTCCGGAAGATATTGAAGGTATGGGTGTTGCACAGGGTATTCTTACGGCCCGCGGCGGGATGACTTCCCACGCAGCTGTTGTTGCAAGAGGAATGGGTACTTGTTGTGTAGCCGGATGCGGAGAAATAAAAATCAATGAAGAAGAAAAATTCTTTATTGATGTAAATGGCAAAAAATACAATGAGGGTGACTTTATTTCTTTAGACGGAAGTACGGGTAACGTATACGGTGAAGCCGTACAAACCCAGGAAGCGGAGTTAACCGGAGATTTCGGCACCTTTATGGCATGGGCCGATGAAATCAGAACATTAAAAGTAAGAACAAATGCGGATGCGCCTAAGGATGCGAAAACAGCTATTAACTTTGGTGCCGAGGGTATCGGATTATGCCGTACCGAGCATATGTTCTTTGAAGAAGATAGAATTCCTGCAGTAAGGGAAATGATTGTTGCAAAGACGGTTGAACAAAGAAAGAAAGCGTTGGATAAACTTCTGCCCATGCAAAGAGGGGACTTTGAAGGTATATTCAAAGCGATGCAAGGATTCCCTGTTACGATTAGATTGTTGGATCCTCCGTTACATGAGTTCTTACCGCATTCGGATGGAGATATTAAAGCATTGGCGGCAGAAATGGGCTTAACCTTTGAAGAGTTAAAAGAAACGGTAGAAGGTTTGCAAGAATTTAACCCCATGCTTGGGCACAGAGGTTGTCGTCTTGCGGTAACCTATCCGGAAATTGCAGAAATGCAGGCAAGAGCGATTATTGAGGCTGCAATCAATGTGAATAAAGCAGGCATGAATGTTGTTCCGGAAATTATGATTCCTCTTGTAGGAGAAATAAAAGAATTAAAATATGTAAAAGATGCAGTTGTAAAAACGGCTGACGCGGTCATTAAAGAATCGGGTGCGGCCCTTGAGTATAAAGTAGGTACAATGATCGAAGTGCCAAGAGCTGCGCTTACGGCCGACGAAATTGCTACCGAAGCCGAATTCTTCTCCTTCGGTACCAATGACTTGACGCAGATGACCTTCGGATTCTCAAGAGATGACGCCGGTAAGTTCTTGAATGATTACTACGATAAAAAAGTGTTTGAATCCGATCCGTTTGCCAAACTTGACCAAACAGGTGTTGGTAAATTGGTTAAAATGTCTGCTGAACTTGGCAAAAAGACAAGACCGGATATCAAGTTGGGTATTTGCGGTGAACATGGCGGAGATCCTGCATCCGTAGAATTCTGCCACAATGTAGGATTAGATTATGTATCTTGCTCGCCATACCGCGTACCGATTGCAAGATTGGCTGCTGCACAAGCTGTTGTAACCAACAAAAAATAATCGAAGTACGGCTTGAAAACCGCTTGATTGAAGCTCGGAAAGCCTTATAGATCAAAATTTTGAGCGGTTAAATAATAAGTAAGGGTATTATTTCTTAATGATTTAAGAGATAATACCCTGTTTTTTATTGATTTTTTGTATTCTGGAACATAAAATAGGTCAAAAAACAGCCGTTCATACAAGGCAGAGTATTCTCAACCCTCATCTCTCAGCCCTCAACTATCTGTAGGCCTGGAATACCAGTTGCCGGAGTACGATTATATTTCCAGCTTTATAGATAGTAAACACTAGAAATAGAAATATAATGGTATGGAAGTAACCTTATGAAGAATCTTAGAGATTGTTTGCGCAGCGTAGGAAAAGCGGATTCAACTGTCTGAGC
>JAKSBV010000050.1 GCA_022360955.1 Bacillota bacterium | reverse complement strand
TTGATACAAAGATAAACCATCTTTCCGCATCATCCAAGCTAGCCATTTTCACTTTCCATTTAGGGGTTCCCATTAAATTACCTCCTATCTGTAAAGTCAGTAAAATCATAGTTTATCAATTATTATCATCGTTTTATCGCCCTCTATCTTTTTCGAAACATTTTAAAACTTTGAAGTTTTATCAGTCTATATTAAACCATTCTTTTGCACGCTTATCTGCTTCTCCTTCAAGATTTTTAAAATTTTTTGTCTCTCGTAGGTTTTTTAAAGCCTCTTTAGTAAACCATTTTTTTATATCTTTGCCATAATCCACTCCATCTTGCGGCCTTTTATAATCTGTTATGATTAAACCACTATTTGTTTTTTCTGCTATTAATACTAACTCAGTAAGTAATCCATAATCCGTTTTGAGTTCATCGCCTTTTTTAATATATTCCTGCATAAAAATAGTAAGGTATATTTCCTTTTTTCTTGTACCATGAATAATATATGAACTAAATATCTTACCACCATCTCGGGCTTGATGCATTTCATTATCTAAATAATCTTGAATAGCTTTATGTAATATTGTATAAATCAGATTTTCCTTATAAATTGCTACTCACTAACTTTCTAGTAGCTTTATTATTTCATCTACTCCATTTCCGGTTTTGCACTGCTTCATTATCTCAACATATTTATCTCGATTTTGGTATATTTCCATAATGCCTTCAATAAGCGTTTGTTCATTAAGATTCTCTTCTGGTAATACCTGACTTAACCCTTGTTTTTTAAAGGATTGTGCATTTAGAATCTGATCTCCTCTACTTGCCTTCTTTGATAACGGTATTAATAGATTAGGCTTTCTTAAAGCCAGTATTTCAAAAAGAGAAGTCGCTCCTGCTCTGGAAACCATCAAATCTGCCAAAGCAAAAAGATGCGGTTGTTCTTCTTGTACATACTCAAATTGTTTATATCCTTCAACATTAATCAGGTTTCGGCTGATATTCCCCTTCCCACACACATGACATATATGAAAATACTTTAACAAAAAATTTAAGGAATTTCTAACAGCCTCATTAATACTTTCCGCCCCTTGACTTCCACCCATAACCATAATAACAGGCTTTTTGCTTGTAAATCCGCATATTTGCATACCTTCATTTTTATTTCCACGCAGTATTTTATCTCTTATAGGAATACCGGTAAGTATACCTTTTTCCGGAGGCATGTGCTTCTGTGATTCGGGAAAAGTAAAACAAATCTTTTTGGCAAATGGCATGGATAATTTATTGGTAAGTCCCGGAGTTATATCCGACTCATGAATAATAGCAGGAATTCTTTTTACCCATGCAGCCCATACCACCGGACACGATACATACCCACCTTTACTAAATACTACATCAGGTTTCAGTTTTCCTAAAATAGCAATGGACTGTCGAAAACCATCCATTACCCTAAATATATCGGTAACATTTTTCAAATCAAAATATCTTCTCAACTTACCTGCATTGATAGGATGATACGGCAGTCCTTCTTTTTCAATCAATTGCTTTTCTATCCCATTCAATGAACCAATATAGTGAACTTCGTATCCCAACTTCTTTAGAACAGGAATCAGGGCAATATTGGGTGTGACATGACCTGAAGAACCTCCGCCTGTTAATACGATTTTTTTCATATTCCCCTCCTCAAGGATGTAATTTACGCTGACCAAAGTTTATAGAACCACCAGTATTCTCCCAAAAGTTTGGATAATCTTTTTTATCCGGATGACGTAATTAAACACCCCAACTTTGATACCTTTTATGATTACTAATGATTCCTATTCTTTTAGTAACCAATTAATACCCCTGGGATTATAACTTGATTCTATTAAATCTTAATAAAGTAACTAATTTATTATGTTGTTTATTTTTTTATGCAGTTCCCATACATTGCAGCCAAAGTTACTTACTAATGTTACAATCATATCATTTTCCATGTCAAAGGATGAAATAAAGCTAACGCCAGGGTCACACCCTTCAAATTGGGGGATAAAAGTATGGTGACCTCTTTCTTTTAACCAAACTCCATATCCATAGCAACCTTCTCTAACCTGCGGAGTTAACATTTCACGTACCATCCTTTGCGAGATGATATTACCATTTAATAAACCAAACCAGAAATTTTCAATATCCAAAACTGTTGTAAATGCACCTCCGGCCCCCGTTCCCTTTACATCAACACTGTAAATATTGGT
>JAKSBV010000236.1 GCA_022360955.1 Bacillota bacterium | reverse complement strand
GTTTCGAAACACATTCTTTCCTTTTTGCATGATGTCCGTCGCCTCCCAAAACAAATGATACCCTTGCACGACCGATAGTCATATGACTATCGGTCATATTGTCTCATGTTTTGGCTCTTGTGTCAAGTACCTTTTTTCTAAATAAACGAACTCTATTTTACTGCATCTCCATCTTTTCAAACATACCTTTGCTCAAAAAAAGTGTAATCATACATACCAACAGATTATATCCCGCTAAAATCATATATGAATAATGCAAAATAAACGGAACATGGGCAAAAACAGAAAGACATACCATTGAGATGACAAGTCCCGGCATTACAACAAACAATATCAGAACCATTTTTAAAAGCAGCGATAATCGACCGCTGTGACCCGTTCCGAACACCCTTCTGAATAAGACATCTCCATAAGTATACACCGCAGCATAGGTCGTATACACCAACGCACCTAATAGCATAATCCCTATATCCACTTTATAAAGGAATCCGGCTACTGCAAAAAGCACAAGCCCGTCGACTCCGCTTTTGACAATAGTTGCAAAGGTTGCATAGAACACTTTGCTGCTGTCGGAAGAAGGAATAAGGTATATAAAAGGTTTTTCCAATTCCTGCGCCCACTTGCCCCGCAATGTCATAAAAAACACTATATAAATCGAAAAATACAATAGGGCAGAAATATTTTCGCCGCCAAACAAGTATCTGGAAGCAATGCCGATGGCAACGATTGACAGCGTTGTTCGATCAATGAAAAAAAATCCTGTCTTTTTGTATTCGAGAAGCTGACGATAGAAAATCGTCTTGGCCCCACTGCCTCCGTATCGTTGGGTCGCTTTTCCGACCTTTGTGTGAAAAGTCGTTACGTCCCCTTTCCCTTCTCTTTTTGATTTCAACAGCTGTTCCTTCCTCGCGGTCGCCGCCAATACATCTTCATAATAATCGGTCTTTAATTTATACATCGTATAGATCACGCCTATAAACGTCAGCACAATCAAAGATAGATTCAGATATGTAACGGCACTGACACCTTCCATAGCAGAAAGCAGCAGCACTTTAAACCAGCCTATAACAGGTATGTATATCATCATTCTATGATTGAACGTCATAACGGCCGCTTCTAAAAAATCCTTGGTTTGGAACAAGGCGGCTATAAAACTTATAATCAGCAGCGCCAGTACTGCTTTTAATCCCTTATCAAAAGCATTTCTGTTCTTGCTTGATTGTGCGGCAACAGAATAAATCAACATACCGATTAACGGCATTAGTAAAAAAAACAGCGCCACGCCCAGATAGATGATTAAAATGCCATAGTCTGTGATCGCAAACCTAAATCTTAAATTCGGGATTTGCCCGGTTATAATAACAAAAAATGTTATGATAGAAGCCATTTGCTTGATAAAACCATATATAAGTACTTTCTTAGGGGATATGGGCGCAGTAAAAACCATATTGACATCTGCCGATCTAAAAAAACTGTTTCCGCTCTCGAATCCCTGTTTGATGCCGGCATATGCTACACCGATCAAAAAGACCGTAATGAGCAATCCGTAGTGAGCAGCGTTACCTTCTCCTATGGTGCGGGAGGGCACCAAAAAACTCATAGCAACCGCAAAAAGGAGAAACAAGCCCAACAGTATATATCCAAAAAGTACCCATGGCTTTTTCCATAAGTTTTTGATCGTATTTTTGATAGTTTTTTTTAATATATAATATAACGGCTTCATCTTACCCCTCCGTCACTTTGAAAAATAATTGTTCTAAAGATTCTTTGCGCTGCTCCAACTCCGGTCTTGTCCTTTCCATGACTACAGCACCATTCTTCATAATGAATACTTTATCCCACAGCTCATCGATACTATCTATAATATGCGTACTAACGAGTACGCTGCATCCCTTTTCCTTCAATTCCACAAAGACGCTTTTCAACTCTTTGATCGCTTTAGGGTCAAGCCCTATCATAGGTTCATCAAACATTATTACTTTAGGCGCAATTAACAGGGCACAACAGATACTGACCTTCTGCTGCATTCCCTTGGATAATTCCATTCCCAGCTTATCTCGCTTGTCCCATAATTCAAATCTGCGCAGCAATCCTTCTATTTTTTGTTTATCATTTTCCAGATGATACGCATGGACTATAAATTCAAGGTGCTCGTAAACTGTCAGCATCTCATACAACGCAGGCGTTTCCGGCACATATGCGAATATTCTTTTTGCCTCGATGCTCTTGTTCGGATGACTCCCTATTTCAATACTTCCCTGATACTTTAAAAGTCCTGCAATACTCTTAATCGTTGTGCTTTTCCCCGCACCATTGGGTCCTAAAAGAACGGCAATCTCACCGCCGTGCACCGTAAAACTCATATCTTTTACAGCATATGTAGCATCATATCTTTTCGTTAAACTTTTTACCATTAGCATCCATAACACCTCTTAAAAAAATTCTACGTTTTTTGTGTAAATATCAATTCAATTCTAAAGTTGGGTATCTATAGTTTGACTTCATTATCGCAGATAAGTTCCGTCTTTTCAAGTTTTTATTGCTCATAATAAAGCTATCGCACTTTAAAACAGTATTTATATTTGAACAAAAGCGCCAGAATCACTGTCCTTTGTTCAAAGCTATGGATAGCTTTAAAGTACGATAGCTTTATTAAAATTTTATATTGCATACATAATACCGCTTCCATAAGCCAAAGGTAAAAAGCCCGGTTCCTCTGCTGAAAATAATTTTATTCAAAATACCGCTCTTCGATCCGCATGCATATTTCATTGAAAATTTGAACATCTTCTATCTTGGCATCTCTCTCCCTTAAAAACTTCAACAATTCAATGCTAATTGATTCCCTGTTATCCAAATGCACTTCAATGATAAATTCATTAATCAACATCTGCTTGTCCTGTTCGGATAACGCGCCAATAATATTTTTCATTGTTTGTCCTCCTCCGGGAATTTTAAAATGTGTAACCATATAAAGCTGCTCTTTACAAAATTTCCTTTTCATCACTCGTGATATCCCTTTATACAATAACACGAACACATGTTTTCATCAATAGGCAAATGAATTAAAACCAATATTTTTATAAAAAAACCTTATACTTGGACACTTTTCACCTAAATATACACCTTCTCTCTTCCAAAATATAGTCTTATGTTTCAATAGAATCTTTTAAAAATAGCGCACTGCAACCCACCGGTTCATTTGAAAAATATAAACCCTATTTTCCTGACCACAAAGTTAAATTTGTAATAATTGTATAATAAATTCATATATTTTATATTCTATACTTTTTATCAAATTCCTTTTAATTTTTACAAATTTTATAAAAAATTCCTATTAGGCAACCATCATTGCATAATAGGAAAAACGCTCAGCCATCAACTATTTCTCAGCCTTTTTGATCACATCCTGCGCAAAAGCGTAGACATCCTCAAAAGCCTGCGCGGCCGCTGCGCTTTGACAAATGATATGTCCGGCATTTTCATAATATTTTATCCTCTTATCCGTCGAAGCAACGTGTTGATGAATATATTCCGCACTGCGGTGCTGTACCGTATCATCTTCCAAGGCCTGTACAATGAATACGGGCGTCTTAACCTGCTTTAAGAGCGGTTTGGTTTTGGATAACAATATTCTAAACTGTATTAATG
>JAKSBV010000223.1 GCA_022360955.1 Bacillota bacterium | reverse complement strand
TGTTTGAATATTTGCTGGGAGGGCTGACCAAATGTTTAAAAAGAAGTATGTTGTGATTTTAGGAGTAGCTATATGTGCTATATTAGCAATAGGTATCGCTTATTCAAGTCAGCAAAGCGAATATGAAATAAAAAAGGCTGAAGAGATACGTAGGAAAACTGAAGCATTGGATGCCGGGAGTAAAGAAAGCGAATCAAAAGACGCTGAAAAAATAGAACAACAAATATTAGCTTTGGAAAGAGAAAAAGAACAGCAATCTATGCTGCATTTAAAGGAAGTTAGATCAATCATTGAACCTTTCATGCAAAAACAGGACTTTGAGCCTGAATTTTTTGATAGGGACACGAAGACATTTCTTGCGGATAAAAGGACCGCAGTTTTTACCATAAATCTGATGAAAGCATATGAAGATGAACAAGCGAAAGAGGATGAGGCGCTTTCATCCTCAGAGATTGACAAATTAATCATCCATTATGTATATCATTTAAATCCCTGTGACTTTACTGAAAATAAAGAAGTGAAGGAATTCATTGAGCATTATACAGGAGAAAATAATGCGGGGTCAGACCTTGAATAATTCCTTTGTTTAATGGGCCATAGCGTAGGAGTGTGTAAATGTTGATGGGGGGGGGCAGGATGAAAGAGTGATGCAAATGACACTTGACGGAAGACGAAACGGGACACAGGCTGACGGATATATTAGAGCTTTATAAGTTGGAGGAAATCGGTGCTAGCCTCTATTTAATCGGAACGTAAATATCCATCTCGGATTGTTCATTATCCCGTCCCAAAAATCGTTTATCATACAGTTCAAAGCCATCTCTTTCATCAAGGACTTCTTTTGTAAGCAAAACCCAAGTTCCCCATATATATTCATAGGTTTTAAGAATTTCATCAATCAGACCCCTATGCGTAAATACCGCATATTTTCCAGCCGGGATTGTTTTAGCTACAATACCATCGGGGAGATTATCATAGCAGGTAACTTCCAAACCAATCACTTCTGAAAGATCCATATCGTAATTTAATGCATGTGTTTCCTGCAACTGCTCACATATCCCAAATGCTCGTTCTGAATGATGCTTGTTAGGTATTGTATCTGCTATGTCTCCAAATCTCTGCCATAGAGAATAAATATCATTTAGTGAAGCTACTCCATGAATACCTGCCACATAAATATCGTCAATATATTTGATTTCGGGCTGAACGGTAATGTTTGTGGTAATGTGTTTCAGCAAATCCATACTGAGTTCTTTCTTGTTGCCGATAAAAACCTCCAATCGGTTATTTCGGTATTCTTTCGGGCTTACCCGATATACAGCTTTAAATGCCCTGCTGAACGCTTCCGGCGAGTCAAACCCGTTTTCTAATGCGATGTCTATAATTTTCTTATCACTGTATAGCAGCTGCTTTGCCCCATTAGAAAGACGCCGTTTTTGAATATAATTTCCGATATTCTCCCCCAAAAGAGATTGGAAGATACGAGTAAAGTGATAGTAGGAATATCCCACTTCCTTTGCTACATCACTCACGTTAATATCCTCCCCAAGATGATTTTCGATATAAATAATTGCCCGTTCAAATGTGTTTAGATATTCCATACTATCCTCCTTTTTGCTCAGACTAACCTAGTGAAGTCGAAAGTAGGGTGTTCAACCTCAATATCAATCATGAAATTTTCTGCTTGTATGTCCGCATCCAACGCATATGTTTTCCAGCCGTTTGCAGCACGACCACCCCAACAAATATCAACTTTTCCGAGTGTAACATCAAAAACCATGCTTTTGATTGTCCCGAAAAACTCTTCATACCAATGGCAGCATAGTCCCGTAGGATATTTCGCAAGAAGAAGCTCTTTCAGATCTTCATTCGTTAATTGCTTTGCCTGATCCATGTAGTTCTTGATAAAATTATAGCGGCAGGCCGAATGTTCCATAGCAAGTGGCTCAATTTCCATTATCTCCGGTAGATGGGCATGGTTTGTTGAGTGCAGATATTGCTTTGTAGTAGTTCCGTCAATTTCCTGCACCGCTTTTTTACCATCAAGGGTTTCAAACAAGGCGGCTCTGCCAAACTTATCCGCAAGAATCAGATTGATATTATATGCAATCGGCATATCCTTCAAAGCTTGTAATGCTTCGCTGACATCTTTGCAATTTTCCAACAAAGAGCGTATCACCGCCCAAAACTGCAAACCTGTGATAGCCGGCTTGCGCAAGAATTCCATGTTACCCACCGGCATACCACAGGAAGTCTGACCGACCATCAGCCCGTGCTCATTTATCCCCTCACTTCGACCAAACTGCATGACATTTCCACCCATATGTGCATACTTTCCTGTAACCTTTGTTTTGCAGAAACAGAAGTCATCCATCTTGTGAGAAAACTCATAATTACGAGCCACCATCACATGACCATTTGCCGTCAGCTTTGGAAGCACCGCAAGTAAAGAGCAGCCTGGAGTTAAATAGGTCATGGCATAATAGACCGTCTGTAACCGTGTTGCCCCGATAGCTTCTGCAAAACCTTGCAGTTCTTCGTTCAGTCCGGGACAATACCGTTCAAACATCTCGGTCATTTCTTTTGCCCGCTTTTCTGTGAAAGTGCCTGACGCACATTTTTGCATTTGAGCAAATTGTGGGTGTTTTATGGCGATTTTTCCTAGATGATAGCCAATTTCGTAATTGGTGCCGACTAATTCAAAAATATTTACACTTGCTTTTTCCATATAGTTTTCCTCTTTCCCTAAGTTAATTCATTTCTATGTTATTTAATCGGCAGCAAAACTACATGATATTTTCTGCTATGTTTCTTTGAGAATAGAAATATACACCATAGATTACATAGCCTCTTATCTTCAATTAATGAAATAATGAATGCTCCTATAGCTGCAATGGCTAAAATAATACCTAGACAAAAACCCACGATGAAAAATCGTGGGTTTTTGCAATCTGAACGCTTTTACGTTTTATTGTAATCTACAAAACACCTCAAGCTGATCCTGCAAGGGTTCCTTTTGCTTTTAACTTTTTGCCGGATATTTTGTTCATTATAACAGCTATAGCACCGTCTCCGGTCACATTACACGCGGTGCCAAAGCTATCTTGGGCAAGATATAAAGCAATCATTAAAGAGGTGAGTGTGGGCGGAAAATGAAGCATGCTTTCTAAAAGACCTAAAGCCGCCATAATAGCACCTCCCGGTATACCCGGAGCGGCAACCATTGTAACACCCAGCATTAATATAAAGGGGAATAGGCTGCTAAAGGGAGTGGCCATGCCGTTTAACATCATGACGGTGATAGCACAGCTTGTAAGCGTAATTGTGCTTCCGGATAAATGGATGGTTGCACAAAGGGGAACAGCGAACTCTGCAATACCCTCATCTACGCCGTTTAATTTTGCTTGCCGTAATGTAACAGGGATAGTGGCGGCGGAAGATTGGGTTCCAATGGCGGTAAAATATGCCGGAATCATTGTTCTGATCAATTTAAAAGGATTAGAAGCGGTTATGCTTCCTGCGATAAGATATTGGATAATAATAATGGTAATATGAAGAAGAACAATCATCACAAAAACCTTAGCAAATACGGAGATGATCGTAGCAACTTCACCTGCATAGGCCATATTGGCAAATATACCTAATATATGAAGCGGCAGCAGCGGTATAACAATGTTTGATATCACTTTTTCGATAATTGCTTGGAATTCAGACATAAATTTCTTGATAACGTCCCCTTTTGTTATCGCTATGCCAAGCCCCAGGATAAAAGCGATGGTAAGGGCGGTCATAACCTCCATCATAGGTGGTATACGTATTTCAAAAAATGGCTTTAAAAGGGCCTCGTTCGGATTACTGGCATCTACCGCTAAATTGCTTAAATTCAGCATCTTGGGCAATGCGATTGAACTTGTCACATAGGCCAGAGTACCGGATACAATTGTGGATAAATAGGCAATTCCCGCAGTTAAGGCAAGAAGTTTCCCGGCGCCTTTTCCCAGCTCGCCTATACCGGGGGCAATGAACCCTATAATAATAAGGGGGATCACAAAGCCTAAGAAGCTGCCAAAAATATTGTTAAACGTAACAAATATTTTGATAAACCCCTCCGGTGCCACATTGCCTATCAGGATTCCCAGAACAATAGCAATGATGAGCCTTGAAAGCAAACCTAATTTTTTCATAAACTAATTTCCTCCTTTTGTAGATACCCAACTCTAAAATGGCATTTATATTTACACAAAAAACGCAGAGTCATCGTTGTTTGTGTAAATAATATTTTTGGGTTTAAAGTTGGTTATCTTTAATAAATTTTTTATTTAAAATTAAATTTTATTAAAAAATATACAATATTACCGCTTAATATACCATATTTTTGAATTAATGTGATGTTTTCATTTTTGATGAAATGCAGCTTTACATTTATATTTTTTAAATATTGCTATTGATTATATATTATGTTACATATTGGCGTATGTCAAATAGTAAAATGTTTGACTTTTACTATTTTTTGGCGTCAATCAGAATCACAAGAAAAATATAGTAATCATTAGCAAACTTGTTCACAAGCAGCCCAATCCAATGCTGAGGTCTCCAGTTTACCACCAGGGTTGTGATGATGGTTTATAATGTGCTGACAGCATGTCAGAGAGCTGGGTTTTTATGGATGTATCAATCCAATTGTAACGTTCGGTACCTATAAGTCTGTTTTTTCGACAATTTTTCTAAAAAGAGTGAGGTAAAGTTTTAAACTTTTGGCAGACATTTTTTGTTTTCGAACGTATAAAAAGGTGTATAATGAAAGAAAAGTGTTATTGGAGGTAGTTGTGAATGAAAAATCGAAAAGTGCCAAGCATCATTCTAGTCGTATTATTTACATTGGCGTTGTTTTCAGGATGCGCTAAAGAACCACAGGAGGAAATAACGGCTCAGTTAACACCCGTAGAAGCGTATAACGTGGCAAAAGGCAGCATTCAACTGTCCTATTCCGCAGCAGGACAGATCAAGCCGTTGAAAGAGGTAGCCGTTACCCCTAAGATACCGGGAAAAGTAGAATCGGTTTTAAAGGAGTTAGGAGATACGGTCAATAAAGGGGAAGTATTATTTACCCTTGAAAAAACGGATTTGTACCAGAAGATTGAGCAATTGGACGCGCAGCTTAGGCAGCAGCTCATACAATCGGAAGCGGCATTTAAACGGGCCGAATTACAATACAGTAATGCGAAAACAGACTATGAAAAAAACAAAGCGTTGTTTGAGAGCGATGCGATCTCAAAGCAAATTCTGGATGGATATGAGCAGGGGCTTGAACTTGCCGAAGTTCAATATGCCAGTGCCCGTGACAATTACTTGCTGCTACAGAATAAAGTTGCGGTAAAATTGGCAGAAGGCAGCACAAACCAGGGTGAAGCGGTACAAACAGAAGCGGTAAAATCGGTTATTGAAACACAGAAAGATGCGGTATTACAAAGCATCCAAGATTCGGAAGTAAAGGCGCCTATTTCGGGCTTTGTTGCCTATAAAAACCTTGAAACAGGACAGATGGTTTCGCAGCAAATGCCGGCCTACACCCTTGTAGACATCAATAGCGTGATTGTAGAAACCGATGTTACCGAAAGAATGATTAATAAAATTGTAAAAGGCCAAGAGGTTGTTGTAACGGTTAAAGCATTGGGTGACAAGCAGTTCAAAGGTATTATAGATGCATTGAGCCCGGCGGTAACAGGGCAAAAGGTAGGTTACCCCGTTAAAATTGTCATAGATAACATGGGGCACGAATTGAAACCGGGTATGTTTGCAGAAATACAGTTTATTACAGATAAAAAAGATGATGTATTCTTAGTGCCTCTAGAGGCAGTTATGACAAATACCGATGACAGCTATGT
The DNA here is from genome assembly GCA_022360955.1 of Bacillota bacterium. Lineage (GTDB taxonomy): Bacteria > Bacillota > Clostridia > SK-Y3 > SK-Y3 > JAKSBV01. The sequence goes on along the minus strand of JAKSBV010000223.1, from coordinate 43,342 downwards.
GTATGTGTTGGAAGAAGACATTATAAAAAAACGTGTTGTAAAAACAGGTTTTAAGGATGAAAAAAATTATGAAATTGTCAGCGGGCTTAATGCAGGTGACCGGGTTGTCGTCAAAGGTCAGCAATTTGTTGTGGATGGAGAACAGGTACAGCTCGTAGGAGGTGTGCAATAATGAAGATCTCGCAAATTGCCATCAACAGACCTGTTACCGTTTTAATGATGGTCATGATGATTCTTGTGTTGGGGGCAGTGTCGCTGACAGGGCTTAACCTGGATCTCTTTCCGGATATCGCAATGCCTACAGCCGTTGTTATTACCAATTATGACGGTGTAGGTCCGAAAGAAATCGAAACCATGATTTCAAAGCCGTTGGAAGAGGCGATGGGGACTGTGGATAACTTTAAAAAGGTGTCCTCCACGTCTTCAAACGGTCAGTCAATGGTAATCGTAGAGTTTACACAAGGCACCAATATGGACTATGCGGCACTGCAAATGAGGGAAAAAGTGGACATGGTGAAAGGGATGTGGTCCAGGGATGTGGCCGACCCCATGATCTTTCAATACGATATGAGCATGATTCCCATTCTCCAGCTAGGAATGTCCTATGGGGACGATCTTGCATCCTTGAAGATTTTGGCGGAAGATAAGGTCAAAGACCGTCTGGAGCGTATCAAAGGTGTCGCCGCAGTTGATATTTACGGCGGTGTGGAAGAAGAGGTAAAGATCAATATCATACCCCAGAAAATGCAGGGATATGGCGTGTCTTTGTCCCAAATCAGCCAGATCCTAAGAGGGGAGAACATGAATCTTCCGGGCGGACAGCTTAAGAAGGGGAAATATGAATTTACGGTAAGAACCACAGGAGAATTTGAAAGCATCGAAGAAATTCAGAATCTTCCTATTTCTACGCCGAAAGGAACAATTTATTTAAATGATATTGCAGAGGTTAAGCAAAGTTATAAGGATGTTGCAACCAATGTATTTATGAACGGAAACCCGTGTGTAATGCTTCAAGTGAGAAAGCAATCGGGTTTTAATACGGTAAAGGTATCGGACAAAATCAATGAAGAATTGCAAGAAATCAAGCAGGAACTTTCCGATGTGGAATTTGAGACGATATTCGACCAAGCGGATTTTGTTAAACAATCCCTGGGCAGCGTTACGAATAATGCCTTAATTGGCGGATTGCTGGCGGTTTTGATTCTTTTCATATTCTTAAAAAATCTGAGAACTACCTTTATTATAGGAACGGCAATCCCTATTTCAATTATTGCAACCTTCATCCTTATTTATTTTAGCGGCATTACCCTGAATATGATGTCATTGGGCGGATTGGCATTAGGGGTCGGGATGTTGGTCGACAGTGCTATCGTGGTGCTTGAAAGTATTTACAGATATCGAGAAGAAGGATACAGTCGTAAAGACGCTGCGAGAGAAGGCAGTAATGAAGTAGCGATGGCTGTTACGGCCTCTACGTTAACGACGGTGGCGGTATTTTTGCCCATTGCATTCATCCGGGATAACATGGCCATTGAAATGTTTAGAGAAATGGCGTTGACAGTAACCTTTTCTTTACTGGCTTCGCTGGTTGTGTCCTTGACCTTGGTGCCTATGCTGGCTTCTAAAATACTGAAGATAGAACGTATGGAGGATTTAAAAAAGAAGCATACGCCTTTTAGTTTCATTGAACGCGGCTTTGAAAGGATACTGAAAGGGACGGAAGCTGTCTACGAAAGGCTGCTTAGATGGTCGGTAGGACATCGAAAGACAGTCATTTTTGTTACAATTGCACTTTTGGCACTTAGTGTTGTCTCGGCGGCCATGTTTGTCGGAGCAGAATTCTTTCCGAAAACCGATGAAGGGTTGTTTACGGTCAAGGTGGAGCTGCCTAAAGGCATGTCTTTGGAAGAAACAGGAGAATTATCCGAGGTTGTGGGTAAAAGAATTGAAACCTTTGATGAACTTGAATATATTTTTATCGTAGAAGGCGATAACGGCGATCCCAGTACAGCGGTTATTTACGGGTCTTTCGGATTGAAAACTGCCAGGGACAAAGGCATCGATGAACTTTTGGACGAGGTTCGCGATAAGCTTACAGGGATTGCAGGTGCTAAAATCAGTGTTGATAAGTTGCAAATGATGGGAATGGGCGGGGGAGGCAAGCCCATTACACTCAATATCAAAGGGGACGACTTGGAAGTACTTAAAAATCTTGCGGATCATGTAGTAGAAGAGATAAAGACTATACCGGGGACAAGGGAAGTAAGTTCATCTGTTGCACAGACGGTTCCGGAAGCCCAGGTGAGAGTAAATAGAAAAAAGGCTTCTCAATACGGCATATCGGCCTATACCCTTGCAAATACCGTACAGACAGCGATTATGGGTCAGACCGTTACCCGCTATAAAGTAGGCGGAGAAGAAATAGATGTCAGAGTACGGCTGCAGTCCGATGCGAGGGAAAGTGTAGAAGACCTTGAGAATATTATTATTTCATCCCCGATGGGACAGCAAGTACCGTTGTATGAATTAGCAGATATTGAGTTTCAAAAAGCGCCTGCCAGTATCCAAAGAAGCGATCAGATCAGACAGGTCAGCGTGATGGGAGATATCAGCGGCAGAGATGCGCGGGCTGTTTTTGTAGATATTCAAAAGAAAATTGATGGGATGCAGATTCCGCAAGGGTATGAAATTAAGCTGGGCGGAGAAAATGAGGATATGATTGAAGCGGCAATAGCATTTGGTGCCGCATTGATTCTGGCGATACTGCTGGTATATATGATTATGGCATCTCAGTTTGAATCTCTGCTGCATCCGTTTACGATTATGTTTTCGGTGCCGCTGGCGTTTATCGGTATATCCTTTGCGATGTCTCTTGCCGGCAAACCGTTCAGTGTTCCGGCATTTACCGGTGTCATTATGCTGGCTGGTATTGTTGTGAACAACGCCATCGTATTGGTGGATTATATTAACACCTTAAGGGGTAAAGGGCTGGAAAGAAATGAAGCGATCTTTAAGGCCGGGCCTGTGCGTCTCAGACCTATTCTGATGACCACCCTTACAACAGTGCTGGGACTGGTTCCGCTTGCAGTGGGGATCGGCGAAGGCGCGGAGCAACAAGCCCCCATGGCCATTACCGTTATCGGAGGATTGAGTTTCTCTACGCTGTTGACGCTTGTGTTTATTCCGGTTCTTTATACATTGTTTGACGATTTCGGGAATGCATTTAGAAGAATATTCAAAATAAAAAAGAAGACATCAGTAGTAGCAGGACAGTAAGAATAGTGAGGAGTGGATAGTGGGCAGTGGGGAGTAAAAACTTAGATATATTCCTCCCCAGCCCCCACGTCTCACTCCTAACTAACTATTGAAATGAGGGTCAAATTTGGGCAGATTCAAGCAACTAAAGCCTTTTTTCAAAAAATATTGGTATAAATATCTGATAGGTGTGCTGTGTATCTTAGCGGTAGATGCTTTGCAAATGGTCAATCCCAAGATTTTAGGACATATTACCGAGTTACTGAAAACCGGCGAAACTACCATGGATGAAATAGTGTCCTATATTGCAATCCTATTGGGAATCGCACTGGTAATAGCCGTGTTGCGATATTTTTGGAGAATCTATATTGTGGGAACGGGAAGGCTGTTAGAGAACTATTTGCGCAACAGCCTTTTTGGTCATTTGCAGTCTCTTCCGTTACATTTTTTTAATAACCATAAAACAGGCGATCTGATGGCCCATGCCACTAACGATATCTTGTCCGTACGCGTCATGTTTAGCATGGGTGTAATAGCAATGGTAGACTTTGTGTTTCTCACCTCCGCTGCCGTTTATATGATGATTTCCACCATCCATTTAAAATTGACTTTGGCAGCGTTATCACCCTTATTGATATTGGTGCTTATATTATTGAAATTTGTAAAAGTGATTCAGCAAAGATTTAAAGATTCCCAAGAGGCGTTTGCCTTACTCACGGACTGTGTACAGGAAAATTTTTCAGGCATCAGGGTTATTAAGTCTTTTGTGCAGGAAAGACAGGAACTGAAGAAGTTCACAAAAGTCAATCAGCATAATATGGATAAGAATATTAAGCTTGCAAGAATGTGGAGTATCGCTTTTCCCCTGGTGATGTATATTGCATCTCTCAGTTTTATTATTACCATCATTTACGGAGGCATCCTGGTGATTGATGGTGAAATAGTGCTGGGAGATTTTGTAGCGTTCAACGCTTACTTGGGATTATTGATATGGCCTATGATGGCACTAGGCTGGGTGATCGGAATAGCCCAAAGGGGCATAGCGTCTATGAAGAGGCTGAACGTATTATTTGACGAAGCACCGCAATTCGATACTGTCTCCACCCGCAACTCCCCACGCCGTACGCCCCGTTTTTCTATAAAGGGGGATATACGATTTCGGAAGCTTACCTTTACCTATCCGGATGAAGACAGACCTGCGCTAAAAAACATTTCCCTTCACATTCCGCGAGGCAAAACCTTTGCGATAGTAGGGCGTACGGGCAGTGGAAAGACGACGTTGGTCAACCTTATTTTAAGGGCCTTCGACGTAGAACGCGGGCAGCTTTTGATAGATGGCAATGACGTGAACGATATTTCCAGAGGGGACATAAGAAATCGTATCGGTTGTGTGCCGCAGGATAATTTTTTGTTTTCGACTACGATTAAGGAAAATATCGATTTCTTTTTGGAAGCGTCGCAGCCAAAAATAGAAAATGCCGCTAAAATTGCCCGGGTATATGATGATATCAAAGGCTTTCCACAGCAATTTGAGACTGTTTTAGGGGAAAGAGGGGTCAGTCTGTCCGGCGGACAAAAGCAAAGAGTCTCCATTGCAAGGGCATTAATACGCGACCCTGACATATTGATTTTGGATGACAGTTTATCGGCGGTGGATACCAATACGGAAGAGCAGATTTTAAAGGCATTGCATACTTTTATGCAAGGGCGGACCAATATTATTGTGGCCCATAGAATCTCTACCGTTAAAAATGCCGATGAGATTGTCGTTCTCGATGAAGGGGAAATCGTTGAGCAGGGAACGCATGAACAGCTGTTAGCGGCGCAAGGCTTGTATTATGACATGTATCAGAAGCAATTGCTGGAAGAAAAAATAGAGCACGAAGAATGAGGCGAAAATATGGCGAATATGGGATATCATGAAGAAGAAGCATTGGGAAAGGCTTACGATTCCAAATTGATGAAAAGGCTGCTGCATTATGCAAGGCCTTACTTTGGCATGCTGCTAATATCCTTGATATTAGTGTTTATTGTAACGGGTGTAGAGTTGTTGCGGCCGTACTTGTTACAGGTGTCAATCGATGATTTTATAATGAATCATCAATTGACAGACAGTCAAAAGATTCAGGGTGTTATTCGTATAGGTGTAATATTCCTGGCAGTGATGACAGCAGGTTTTGCTTTTCATTACCTGCAGATTTATATCCTTACACAAACAGGGCAGAAGATCGTATTCAATATCCGGCAGCAAATATTTTCTCATATAGCGAGACTCCCGCTTTCTTATTTAGACAAGAACCCTGTCGGCAGGTTGGTGACGAGGGTAACCAACGATACGGAAACACTGAATGAGATGTATACCGCTGTGCTGGTCAACCTTGTCAAAGACGTGCTGCTCATAGCAGGTTCCATAATAGCCATGTTTATCTACAGTGCGAAATTGGGATTGGTTATATTGGTTATATTACCATTGGTCCTGGGGGTTACGGTGCTGTTTAGGATAAAAGCCAGAGCGGCTTATCGTCAGGTCAGAGTAAAACTGGCAAAGGTGAATGCCATTTTATCGGAAAATATTTCGGGTATGAAAATCGTCCATATTTTCAACCGGCAAAAGGAAAAGTATCAAGAGTTTAAAAGTATTAATCGTGAATACTATGATGCAGGCATGCGAGAAGTTACGGTATTTGGCATTTTCAGACCTGCTTTGGAACTTATTTCGGCACTGGGTATCGCATTGCTTCTTTGGTATGGCGGTAATAATGTTATAGAGGGTACGCTGGAATTTGGTGTGCTTTACGCAGTTATTAATTATTTGCTTCAAATGTTTCAACCTATCAATGACTTAGCTGAAAAATATAACATTCTTCAATCGGCAATGGCGTCTTCCGAGAGGATTTTTCAAATACTGGACCAGCAGGATGAGCACCAAGGCATACAAAGCGCCAAGAAGTTAAAAGAGGTAGCAGGAAATATTGAATTTAAAAACGTGTGGTTTGCATATAACCGTGAAGAATGGGTATTAAAAGATGTAAGCTTTACGGTTTGTCCGGGACAAACCGTTGCTTTCGTAGGACATACGGGAGCGGGGAAGACATCTGTTATTAATTTGCTCGGTCGTTTTTACGAGATCCAAAAAGGTTGTATTACGATAGACGGTACGGATATAAAAAGCATGGATAAAGAGGAGCTGCGGCAAAAGATAGGGATCGTATTGCAGGATGTTTTTTTGTTTTCAGGGGATATAGCGTCCAATATCAGGCTCAATAACAAAAAGATTTCGGAGCAGCGCATCAAAAAGATAGCCGAATATGTAAATGCTGCAAAATTTATCGAAAAATTACCCGGGAAATATTTGCATGAGGTAAAGGAGCGAGGGGCGACCTTCTCGGCAGGACAGCGTCAATTGCTTGCATTTGCAAGAGCGTTGGCCTTCGACCCGCCCATATTGGTGTTGGATGAAGCTACGGCCAGCATAGATACCGAAACGGAGCTGTTGATACAAGATGCATTGAAAAAGCTGACGAAGGACCGCACGACCCTTGTCATTGCCCATCGCTTATCTACCATACAGCATGCAGATCATATCATTGTATTGCATCACGGCAGGATCAAAGAAATGGGTACGCATCAGCAGCTGTTAAGTAAAAAAGGAATGTACTATGATTTGTACAGGCTGCAGGGGGAAGAGAGTTAATTAATAATGAAGAATTAAGAATTAGGTTTTTGGAGGTTGTTAGCATTTTATGTTCAGCCCTCAGCTATTTTTCAGCAAGCATTGATGTACCCAAAAATGAGTTGGCAGTTGACGGGTAAAGCCGTTAAGTCTATAGGACTGACGCCTATGAGTTGTTTTTGATGTGCCAAAAAGATGTTTGAATGATGGAAAGAATAGAGAAAAGGCTTATCGGATAAGAGGGAAATATGATATACTTAAGATAGCCAACTGCAACTTAAAAAAATGATTTACACAAACAACGATGGCTCTGCGTCTTTTGTGTAAATATAAATTTGATTTTAAAGTTGGATATCTATTATACAAGAACAGCGGAAAAAATCAATAAAGGGGGATCATGTGATGTTTAAGTGGAGAGACAGCTTTAGCTGCAATATTAAAGCAATTGACGACCAGCATAAAAAATTGTTTGAGCTCGGTGCGAAACTCAATGACCTTGTTTCGCAGCAAGACGATTTTGATCACTACGATGAAATCGTAGACATTTTGGATGAATTAAAAGAATATACCATTTATCATTTCGGATACGAGGAAGAGCTGTTGGAAAAGTATAGCTATGAAGATGTAGAAGAGCATAAAAAAGAGCATAAAGCATTTATTGATAAAATTACCGCGGTATTAAATAAAGATATTGATGAGGACCAGCGTGAAGTAAAAATGGACCTGGTTATTTTTATTGCCGACTGGATTGAAAAACACATATTACATACGGATCAAAAGTATAAGATATATTTAAATTTAAAAGGGGTATTTTAAGATAGTGGGTAGTTGGTGGTGGGTAGTGGGTAGGGATGTTAATTAAGAATTAAGAGTGAAGAATTAAGAATTGGAGTTTGGGGATTTATGAATGGGTGGAGAATAGGGAATAAGTTATTGGGTGTTTTAGAGAGGGCTGTTGGTGTGGGGTTCTCAACCTTCAACCCTCGGCCCTCAACTAGCTTTCAGCCCCCTTATGCAGTAGCGGTCTGTTACTGTCTGAAATAGATGGCGTATAGGGGGAGGATTAGTGCGGAGAAAGCTACTATCCATATCATTGCTGCACCCAGCTTGTTTTTTTGTTGCCATGTCCATTTTCCGTAGCTTACGGTGTATAAAAAAGTCCATATTAAAATGACAAATACCGTGACTTGATCAAATGTTATCATTAATACATTTCCTCCCCTTTGGTAGAATAAGCGGGTTTACTGCGTATGATCAATCCCGGCCTTCGTATTTTCAAATCCACGTCGATCTCAAAAGTTGCATCTTTGTACCTTTCCAGCCATTTGAACTCCTGCCATTCTTTCCATGTGAGAAATTGACCCTTCATATCCTTTCCGAAAGCACATACATCGGCATTCAATTCCGTTGTGGTGCGCTCTAAAAATTGCAGCATGCCTTTTTCGATAAAATCTTCAGCCGCTTTTTCAAGGATGTGCACATTTCCGGCATATTCATAATTTTTACCACTTTGTATGGAAAGAATATCCGCATCGAGCCTGATGTTTGCATGAATTTTTGGGGAGCCGTCTTCCATTCGAACGCGATGAGCCGGTTTTCTATTTTGGGTTACGTTTAATACTACAAATTTGTCTTTGACTATAGGGTCGGGGAGGGTGATATATGAATAATGATATTGACCGGTCTGCATGAGATAATAGGTTGTTTCTTCCCCATCCAATTCGCCTACCATTGTGCCCCCGTCGAAAACGGCAAGCCCCATGATTTCCGAATGCACCTCTCCCACCCTTGGAATATGACCTGCTTTAAAATCGCCTTCCAGCGGATAGGATCTGGATTTGTTCCCGGCAGTAGAATGTTTAACGGTAAAATCCCCGGTAGTTTTATATCGATTAACCGCAGCTAATGTTGCAACAGCTTGACTGCATGTACATTCTTGCTGCAGATAAAAATTGATAAGCTGTGTATTGCCTGTAAATCCGGTATATTTGAAGGCTTCTAGATTCATTTCGTAATATTTTGCAGGATTTATTTCAAGGGAAGGTTTAACATTCTTAATATATTCTTCTGCCGAGTCTCTGGCCACCAGTATAAACATATTCGGCCTGAATTCTCTTCCGCGCATAATGGCATGGATATATTGGTGTATCCCTTCCTGTGCCAATTCCTTAGAAAAGATAATGACTTTTGCATGGGAAAGATCAACCTGCTTGCTGATATAGTTATTGACCATATTGAGTCCTGAGTAGATCGTAGGTGTTTCGACGGTCGTAACAATGGAAGATTTTTCGCCGTTACTGCCGCCCCCTTCTTGTCCGTTGCCGATGGCCGTAGGCACAGCAAATTGAAGGGTCATTTTAAGAACATTGCTTTTTCCCTTATCTAAACCTATGGCGATCACATAGGCCAAATCGTCGATTTCTCTCCTGTCATAGCAGCCTGCCGATAGCCCGGACAACATACATAGGATTACAATTGTACTCACTTTCCGAAGCACTTTTTTTCTAACCATTCGAGTGCTTCACCTCCTTCTTGCGCTTTTTAATGGTTTTGGCGATCAATAATATCACTATGGGCATCACAAAGGTAACCAGCCAGGCCGTATTACGAAAATATTTGGTTTCCAGTATCACGGTTGAATCAAGGTTGGGAGGCAGGAAGCTCATGGTGTAAATCAAGATGGCGAAGGGTATGATGAGCGGTTGATAGTACGTAAGGTTAAAGGTTTTTTTAAATGTAAACACAATAAAGTAAAATCCCGCACTCAGATACAGGAGCGCCACAATGCCCCAGGTAAAGACAAAAACAGACTCTACTCTTTGAAAGAACCTGCCGTAATTAATCAATCGTGAAAGCTGATACATAGGAAGAAATCCTTCGATTGCTGCAGGATAGGGAAACACCAGTAAAAAAATTAAGGAAGACATTGTCAAAGAAAAGCCTGCTATGAACAATGAGGTATAGCCGACGGTTTTAAAGTTTTTATGTGTCCGTATGTAAGGAACGATCAAAAATAAAATAAGCAGTTCCGCAAATATGGAGACCTTGGTAAAACCACCGACGAATATATTCCTTAATCCGGTTCCGAAAATGGGCATGATTCTTGATATATTAAAGTATTGACTGATGGCAAAGCTTATAAACAAAAAGGTGACGGTTAAAACAGGAATCGCAATAGCGTGCAGCCTGACCAGTGCTTCCAAACCCAAATAAGCCCCCACAATCATACCGGCTAGAAAGAATAAGCTGACAAAGCTGATAGGGGAAACGGTAAGGGTTACAATTTTTAAATTTTCCGAGAATTCACGCAGCACAACGGTTACAATATAGACGAGAAATATGAAAATGACGGAGCCTATCATGACTCTTCCCACTGTTCCACCTATATATTCGCCTATATCCAGCAGATCCTTTCCTTCAAATTCCGCATAAAGCTTTTCGATCACCATGAAGCCTAACAGCGCCAGAACAGAAATATAGATTGTTAAAATCCACCCTGCCGTCCCCGCATCCTCAGCGACTTTGCGCTGAAAATTCAGAACGATTTTTGTGGAGATCATATTCATCAGCAAAGTGATTGCTTCCCATTTTCCAAATACCATTTTGTTTTCCATTGTTGTACTCCTTTAAAATCAGTTTACCCTTTATCACCGAGCGTGATCCTTGTTCGTTCAAAGCGACTGAGAAATCTAAAGCAGGCTTTTTTAGCCGTTTGCATCTTACCCGGCTCTATTTTTTGTTCATCCATCCTTTGCTTATAGTAGGCTGTTCTTTTTTATCCTTCGGATTCAAAAAATCGGGACGTTTCTCTTGTTTCCATATGGGAGCTCGGGTGATTTCATCTGTCAGCCCGCCGGAAGTTTTGGGGCCAAAGGGGGCCAAAAAAGGAACGCCGAAGGATTTTGCACCGGTAAGCACCAAGCCGTGAATGAACAATCCTACCGCAATTCCCAAAAAGCCTACCATTCCGCCCAGTCCAATGTAAACGAACCTCAGGATTCTAAAAGCAAATCCCATAGAAAAATTTGGAATTGCAAAGGACCCTATTCCTGTAACGGCGACAATAACAATTAAAATAGGGCTGACAATATTTGCGGCCACTGCCGCTTGACCGAGGATTAAGGCCCCGATAATACCTAATGTAGGACCGATGGGTCCTGGGATTCTTATCCCGGCTTCCCGAATAAGCTCAAAGGATATTTCCATAATCAGAATTTCAACAATGGACGGAAAGGGTACTTTTTCCCTTGAAGCCGCGATGGCCAGCAGAAGATCCGTCGGTATCAGCTCATGATGGAAATTTGTAATGGCAACATAGAGCCCCGGCAGCAGCAGCGAAAATAAAATGGCCAGTATTCTTATAAAGCGCAGTAAATTGGCATAGGTAAACCTAACGTAGGAATCTTCCGGGGAGTGAATAAGGGCAAAAAAGGTGACAGGCATCACCAAAGCAAAAGGGCTGCCGCTCATAATGACCGCTACCTTACCCTCCGCCAGCATTGCAGCCACCCGATCCGGTCTCTCGGTAGCAAGTATCTGGGGTGCGGGGAGAAAGACATTATCTTCGATCAGCTGCTCTAGCTCCCCGGAATCGGTTATGTAATCTATACGAATACTTTCAAGTCTTTTCCTGACCTCTTGTACCAGCGCATTATTGGTAATATCTTTAATATATAGCATGGCGCAAGGCGTATGGCTTCTGCGCCCTATGGAAATATTTTCTGCAATCAAATTTTCATCTCTTAGAATTTTCCTGATAAGTGCCGTATTCACCCTTAATATTTCCGTAAAGCCTTCTTGCGGTCCTCGAATCACAAGTTCCGTGTTGGGCCTTTGGACGTTGCGGTGTTCCCAGCCTTTCACATCGGCCACAAAGGCGGTGTTGATACCGTCCAAAAAAATGACGCATCCCCCGAAATTTACCATATTAATGACTTCAGTATATTCTTGCGTGATAATGAGCTGGTTTTGAGGCAGAATGTGTTTACTGATATATGAAACGATATCTTCTTCGGTACTTTTTATATCTAAATTAGACAGCAGCATTAGAGGTTGAAGAATCGTCTGGTTAATAATCTTCCGCTCAACCATGCCATCGTGGAACATAATAAATGCACTGATTACTTTATGTTTAACAATAATGTCGAACTCCCTCAGTACAATATCTCCATTGACGGGAAGAGAATATTTCGTTTTCATATAGTCCAGGTTTTCTGAAAGCCTTTTGCTAATCGTTAACGGTGCATTTTCATTTTGTGTTAACGGTGGTTGTGCCTGCGTTTTTCGAGGTAAACGCCGGGATCTTTTCTTGGCGTCTGGTTTTGTGTTTGCGGTATCTCCGGCATTTTGTTCCTCTGATGGCGAAGCATCCTGACTTTCGGTTAAAATAAAGTGTTCGGTTTTTTGCGGTTCATTGAAAAAGAGTGCATTTTTGATAAAGTTTTTAAAGTTTGACAAAGTATTCACTCCTCCCCGGTAACGGTAAAGATAGTACACTTTAAACCTAAAAATACATTCGGATAAGGGCGTTTTAAAAAATACATTACTCATTTTTTACGAATGTCCAATGACCAATACATTCTATTTTTTTAAAACGTCTTTTGAACGGCTATGGATTGGATAAAGATAGCGCAATTTACATCTACATACATTTAAACAAACAACGAGGGTCTTTCGTTTTTTGTTTAAATATCAATTCAATCTTAAAGTGCGATATCCATAATACCCAGAACAACGATGGTTCTGCGTTTTTTGTCCAAATATATTCGATTTTAAAGTATGATATCTATAAATTTACGTGTTGTGATCGTTAAATGGTATTCCAAGAATTGAAGTGCCAAGGCTAAGACCCTTTCCACAATATTCTTTCCATACCATTCAACTTGCACAATAGACTGAGTTTACATAAAGCTTGTAAATGTGCAAAAAAAGACAGATCAATATATGTATTTATGTACAAAATATTGTTCTGTCTCTAGCTATTGTCAAGACACAATCAAGTCGTTTAAAAGCTGTCTAACTACCGTAGTAATTATAGCTTATATCCTAACATATAGCAGCCCTTATGTAAATATGAAATGATTACCAAATGTGCTTCTCCCTCTGTTCCTCTATTCTCCGCCGCTTGCGGATCATCTGTCAAAAAACCAACGTGCCGTCAAGTGACAATTGATTTACCTTTTCAATCATTGCGGTAAACATACCGATCATTTTCACCGAGAGCTGCTCTGCTTTGGCCACATGTTTCGCTGCTTCCTCTCGATTGCCCTGTTTGATGAAGTCTATGACAACCTCTGCCGTTCTATGTAAATCGGAATGATACTCTTCTACATGACGCCATATGTTCAAGACTCCAGGTTCCGATGGTGACAAGGCATAATAAAAATGCCCGAACCTGCATTTATGATCATTCGTCTGTATGGGCCGAACGTCCATATCTGCCGCCATGCTTTGCAAAGATCGTACCCACTTTTTATGTGCTTCGATTGCCATGTTTATATTGGTTATAAAATCCTCGTTGGTAAGCTTGTACAATTTGTTGCTTGCCAATTGTCCGCTGGTATGATTGACGCTGTCAAGCTTTTCTTCAATACTTTCCATTGATTTTCCTGTTTCAACCAGTTTTTGTGACACCATACTCATGCTTTCCGTTAGTTGTGCAACATTTTCCACATCGGAAGCCGTATCTTCCATGGCACTGGCTACCTGTTCCGAAGAAGCATTAATTTCTTCCGAATACGCAGCTACCTCTTTTAAATTTTCATCTATGCTGCTCACTGCGCCGGCATTTTCTTTTGTAATCTTATCAATTGACGCAATCATCACATCAACTCGCTTTACCCCTTGAACGGTTTCATCAACGCTGACAGAGGTTTTCTCGGAAGATATCTTAATTTCATTGACCAGTTCTTTCATGGAGCCTAAAAGTTCCTTTGTCGCTTCCGAAAGCTTTCTGACTTCTTCTGCAACCACGGCAAATCCTTTACCGCTTTCTCCGGCCCGCGCTGCTTCTATTGAAGCATTAAGGGCCAAAAGGTTTGTTTGACCGGCAATCTGACTGATTCCTTCCACGGTGTCTTGCATCTTGGCCAGTGCATCAAATAAGCCATCTATGTCACGACGCATATGGACGGAATTTTCTTTTAATTGTTTGGCAATCCCCGTTGCCTCTTCGGTGATGTTATTGCTTTGATTCGTATTATCGCTAATATCACTTACTCTGCGGGCTATATCCTGAAGGGCCTCCGTATGCTCGGTCATCACCTGGGAGACCTGCTGCATAGCGGCACTCGTTTCTTCAAAAACCTGGAACGCCCCGGAAGATATGTGCTTCAGCCGCCCTGTAATATCATCCACCTGCCCACTATAATAAAAGAGCTGCAAATCAAAACTACTTATTTCCGTAGCAAGCTGAAGATTGTTCCTGATCAAATCCTTAACCTGCTCATGGGCCTGCCTGTCCGTTTGAAAGGCGTCCAACAAAGGTTTTACGTGGGCATTGGACCCATACTTCCGCATATATTTGCCGGCATCTATCGGCTGACCTGCGATGATTTTAGTAATAAGTTCCTTGGGAACTGCCGCTTCACTGAATATTGATTTAAACATAATACCCCCCCACCCTATAATATAATCTATTTGTTATATACCCATGGGCATTATCATACAAACAAAGGATTTGTTAACTTCTTGTAAATCACAAAGTGCGCTATCTCTACTTCTACTATCCCAATTGCATGAATAAGATTTAACAATAACCTTTAGCATCGGGGGATGGGTCATGAAATTCAATACTAAATCGCTATTATACGGTACGCTTATTTTAACGGCTGCAAACTTTATTGTCCGTTTCCTAGGATTTATATACCGCATTTTTTTAAGCAGAATGATCGGCCCGCAGGGTATGGGGCTAATACAATTAATCTTCCCTGTTTATATGATTACGGTAACATTAACTGCATCGGGTATTCCCATTGCAGTCTCTCGTATTGTTGCACAACGAAAAGCCATCAACGACGAACAAGGCGTTAGACGAGTAGTTCGGATCGCCCTTTTACTTGTAACGTTCATAGCATTTTTTCTATCCGGGTTGATTCTATTAAACGCAGACACAATTGCGGCCAATGTTTTACACGATGCCAGAACCCGCATCCCGCTTATGGTTTTTTTTCCTAGTATTTTTATTGCAGGATGCAGTGCTATTTTCAAAGGATATTTTTACGGGTTAAAAAACATTCATCCTTCGGCTTTCAGTGAAATTATAGAGCAAATCATACGCATCATGCTTGTAACCGGTATTTTACTGAGCTTTCCGTCACTGGGCACCGAGGCTTCGGCCACTGTCGTCGTACTCTGTATGGTAATTGGAGAATTGTGCAGTTTATTATATTTGCACACCCGCTATCATAAACATATAGCAAAAAAATATGCCTCTGCGGCAACGCCTTCTAATATGATGCTATCCAAACAAATTTTTCTCATTGCGGTTCCCGTTACGCTCACACGGCTTATTTCCGCTTTGATGATGTCCGCTAACTCCATTCTCATCCCTCAACGGCTCATGGTCGGCGGGATGCCCCAGCATGAAGCGATCGGAACATTCGGCATTATTAGCGGTATGGTGATGCCTTTATTATTCCTGCCCTTCACCTTAATCAGCGCTTTATCGGTCATCATCATCCCGAACCTTTCGGAAAATGTGATGCTCAAAAACTGGACCATGATCCGGGATAAGATCTCAAAGAGCATTTTTATTACCTGTCTCACTGCATTGCCTTGCATGGGACTTTTCATTTCTCTAGGCGCTCCTATTGGGCTTGCCCTCTATAGGCAGCCTGCCGTAGGCAACTACCTTATACCCTTGGCATGGTCCATTATTTTTATCTGTCTCCAGCATAATTTGAGCAGCATTTTGAATGGGCTGGGCAAACAGAACCGGGCCGCCGTGCACTTTATTATCGGCGGTTTGGTCCAACTGGGCTGTACCTATTTTTTAGTAGCCGATCCTGCTTTCGGCATCTATGGATTTATCATCGGATTTATCCTAAGCGGTATCCTTGTAGCCTCCCTTAATTTGACCGCGGTAATCCGAATCGCCAAGCTTCCTTTTCAATGGAACAAATGGATTGTAAAGCCCGCCTCCGCCTCTTGTTTAATGGCACTAGCGATACGCCTTCTCTTCATTTTGCTTATGCGACTAGGCTTCTCCTACACCCTCTCTCTGGCGATTGCCCTCCCGGTCGGCTTCACCGTATTGGCCTTTACACTGCTCGCACTGGGCAGCATCCCCTTCTGGCTCATCAAAGAAGTACGGAAAAAACTATCCGGCAGGTAAATAGGAAGACACAACGTTCAGGGTTGAGGGCTGAGCGTTGAGAACGTATTACTTACCGTTCACGATAAACATTTTAGATACCCATTCAGGAACGATACACGGGGACGGTCCCTCCGTCCCATAAAAAGCACACGGGACAGAGCAACCGTCCACAAGTCGCCTTAATTAACGTCACTATTCATTCTTAATTCTTAATTCTTCATTAATCATTCTTCATTAATCAAAACTTCATCGTCAGCGATATTCTCTTTCTCTTCACATCCACATCCAATACCTTTACTTTCACGATATCCCCCAGGGATACGACATCCATGGGATGCTTCACATACCGATCACTGAGCTGTGAAATATGTACCAACCCGTCCTGGTGGACACCGATATCCACAAATGCACCAAAATCAATCACGTTTCTTATTGTACCGGTTAAGACCATATCCGGCTTTAAATCCTCCAGGTGCATCACCTCACTCTGCAGTATGGGTTTCGGAAGTTCATCCCTGGGATCACGTCCCGGCTTCAACAGCTCATTGACGATATCCCGCAATGTAGGCAGCCCGATCCCCAGTGCATCGGTCAGCTGCTTTTGATCCGCTCCCGCCACCCTATCCTTTAATGCATGCAAGTTGTGGGTTCTTACGTCCGACAGCGTATACTCCGTCATTTCCAACAGCTTCTCCGCTGCTTGATAGGATTCGGGATGCACCGACGTATTGTCCAGCAGATTTTCCCCTTCAGGAATTCTCAAGAAACCGGCGCACTGTTCAAAGGCTTTCGGGCCCAGTTTTTTCACTTTCAGGAGTTGTTTTCGATTCTCAAATTTACCGTTTTCTTCCCTGTACGCAACAATATTTTTGGCCACCGTCCCGCTCACCCCTGCCACATACTGCAATAAGGACGGGGAAGCCGTGTTTAAATCCACGCCTACGCTGTTTACGCCATCTTCTACAACTCCTCCCAGTGATTCTCCCAATCGTTTTTGGTTCATATCATGCTGGTATTGCCCTACCCCGATCGCCTTCGGATCAATCTTCACCAGTTCCGCCAACGGGTCTTGCAGCCTTCTCGCAATCGAAACCGCACTCCGGAGCGCAACGTCGAAATCGGGAAACTCCTCCGCCCCCAGCTTGGAAGCCGAATATACCGAGGCACCTGCCTCACTGACAACCATATAGTACACTTCCCGTCCCAATTCCTTAATCAAATCTGCGGTAAATATCTCCGATTCTTTTGAAGCCGTTCCGTTGCCGATGGCAATCATATCCACCTCATATCGCCGAATCAAATCTTTCAATTTTTCTTTTGCTTCTTCAACCTTTTTCTGCGGCGGCGTAGGATAAACAACAGTTGTCTCCAGTACTTTTCCCGTTTCGTCTACAACCGCTATTTTACAACCTGTTCTGTAAGCAGGGTCTAACCCTAAAACAACTTTTCCTTTTACAGGAGGCTGCATCAGTAAATTTTTGAGATTCGCGGCAAAAACTTTGATCGCCTGCTCTTCGGCGCCCTCTGTCAGTTCATTTCTGATCTCTCTTTCGATGGATGGTTGTATCAAGCGTTTATAGGCATCTTCCGCTGCTCTTGCCACATATTCCGTCGTGATGCTTTTTGGCTCCGGTAACATTTGTTTGAATAAATAGTCTATCATTTTTTCCTCGGCAGCCTCTATCGAAACTTTCAGGAATTCTTCTTTTTCTCCGCGATTTATCGCCAGTAAGCGGTGCTTGGCAATCTTAGCAACAGGCTCTTTAAAATCATAGTACATATCATAAACCGATTGTTCCTCTTTCGCTGCCTTCGATACCAGTATACCGTATTTAAATGTCATGTCTCTGATCGCCTTACGGTACGCTGCCGTATCGGAAATCACTTCCGCAATAATATCCATTGCGCCATTAAGTGCGTCTTCAATGGAATTGACTTCTTTCTCTTCGTCAACATAGGGCTGTGCAATAGCGTTAATGTCCCCTTCATACAACGCCTGTGCCAGCAAAATCTCCGCAAGAGGCTCCAAGCCTTTTTCCTTTGCCACGGTGGCTCTCGTTCGTCTCTTAGGTCGAAACGGTCTGTAAATGTCTTCAATCTCCTGCAAGGTCTCGGCCTTTACAATACTCTCTGCAATCTCAGCGGTAAGCTTGTCCTGTTCGTCGATTAATCTCCGCACCTCTTCCTTTCGTGCTGCAACATTCCTTAAGTATGTCAGCCGATCATAAAATGCTCTTAAAACCTGGTCATCCAATTCCCCGGTCATTTCCTTCCGATACCTAGCAATAAAAGGAATAGTATTGCCTGCATCAATTAATTTCACCGTATTTTCCACCTGAAAGGTTTTTAGATCAAATTCTCTCTGCAGTTTTTGTAAAATAGCATCCATGTATGTCATGCCTCCGTTTCGTTTGTACTGTCTCTATTATACTAATAGAAAGACAAAAATTGCAAGAATAACTCCTTTTGCTATCTGCCGCAGTATATATTATAATAAGAATATATATACAAGTGGGGGAATCATTATGTTTGGTCAGAAGAGCATTGTTCACAAATACCTTACAGCATTTATTTTTATTATCGTACTCCCCATATTCAGTATCAATATCCTCTTGAATGCCATTTATCGCGACATCATTCTCAAGAATGCTTCCGATAGAATATTGCAGGCCTTGGAGCAAATCGCAATAGGCATCGAAAATGAGGGAAAAAGAATCTCCCTGAGCGCAGCTACTGTTTCAAACGACGATGAACTTCTTGAATTGTTAACACAGTTGAACCGTACGCAAGATCATAGTCTAAAGCTCGACATCTCAAAGACAGTCAACGCAAAATTGAATTATTTATTTAATCACCTCAATACTGTAGAATCGGTTATATTTTTTTTCAAAGATGAAGGCTTTTTTGACTATAAAAATGCCCCTAATATCACCGACCATAAAATGAGAAAGATGGAATGGTATCGTAAAGCGATTCGTAATAAGGGGAAAACGAATATCCTCGGTTCTCTAAAAAGCTTTACATACAACTCACAATATACCTATACCCTTTCTGTGGCCATCAGCCCCGGCATCTCTGAATATAGAAATGATGTGGAAATGATCTATTTCGCCTTCCGCACAAACATCTTTACAAAGCTTTATTCCGGATTAAGGCTCAATCGTATAGGAGAAATAATGATTTTAGATACCCAAGGCCGAATAATGGGGGCAAACAATGCAACATTATTAGGCAAAAGTATTGAAGAATTTTCTTATGAAAAAAAATTATCTCAAAGTGATTATCATTCCTTTATCGAGAACATCGATAATCATAAAGTATTTATTACGTCATATACCATACCGAACACAGGATGGAAATTAATCAATTTAATAGACTATACGGATTTGACCCGAGATGCGGAAAACGTGATGAAAAAGGCAATCGCATTCTTTTTATTAATTACTATTTTATTTTTTATATTTTCTACTGTGTTTTTTAAAGACATCATTTTACCCATTAAATATCTAATCAATAAAATGAAAGTCGTTGAAAAAGGAAATTTTGACACATATGTTGAAATGAAAAGTCACGATGAAATCTATGAATTGGGAAACTCTTTCAACAACATGGTACGCAAAATAAAGAATTTAATCAAAGAAAAAAATTTAAAGGAGCGAGAAAGAAGCAAAGCAGAAATTGAAGCATTGCAGTTTCAGATCAATCCCCATTTTATAAACAATACATTAAATTCCATCCGCTTAATGGCCATGATTGCCAAGGTGGATAGTATCAAAAATATGACGGAAGCATTTATGAAGCTTCTCTCTGATTCGCTCAGCAAAAGTAATTCTTTAACGACCATTGAACAGGAATTGGATAATCTCAAAAACTACATTTACTTGATGAAAGTCCGGTATGGGGATCAATTTGACGTCATATTCCAAGTGAAAGAAGAAATAAAAACATTGCATATGTTGAAGCTGATTTTGCAGCCCCTCGTAGAAAATGCAATCCTCCACGGCATGCAAGAAATGGAGGAAAAAGGCATCATCAATGTAAAAGGTCGCCTCGTTCATGACAGGGTTGTATTTGAAATCACTGATAATGGCGTAGGAATGACACAAGAACAAATTAACAGGCTTTTATCGTCCGATGATATGCATGAAAAAAGTTTTAATCGTATCGGCATTAAAAATGTGGATATGCGCATAAAGTTAAATCATGGACAACAATACGGAATAGGCATCGAAAGCGTCCGCGGAAAATTTACAAAGGTAAAAATCGTACTTCCTATTATTTCCGAGGAGGATGATGAAAATGTATAAAGTCATGGTGGTAGATGACGAGCCAATCGTCAGACTGGCATTAAAATCCCTCATTGATTGGAAAGCTTATGGATATCATTTCGAGCTGGAAGCCTCAAATGGCAAACAGGCCCTTCATATGCTCAAGGACCATACGGATGTGGACATCATTATTACCGATATCAATATGCCTGTGATGAATGGATTGGATTTCATTGCAGAAGCGATAAAGCTGGGAAACTCCCCTAACGATATTATTGTCCTCAGTGCCTATGACGACTATAATCTTGTCAGGCAAGCTTTTAAGCTTGGTGCGAATGACTATATACTCAAATCTGAAATGGAACCTCAAAGTATTTTAAAACTTTTAAATAACCTTGTTAACCAAAGAAAAGAAAATAAACATATTGCTGTCGCCTCGAACAACAATCAAAACAACAGGATTTCAACTTCTTCCAAAAATGCCTTTTTAAAAAAATTGATCGCATACGATAACATGAGGGATATAAAAAAGCAAATACAAACATTGGGCATTCGACTTACCGCTAAAAACTTAGCAGTTTGCTTTTTGTGGGTAGATGATTATCAGCTTGTGGCACAAAGATATGACAACCACAGCTTAAAAGACTTTACGACGTCTGTCAACAACGCCATATATCAAGTCTTGTCTGTTGAGGACAGCGGTGAAGCCATCTCTCTTTCTCCAAAAGAGTATATTATATTTTTGTCATTCCAACAAGCAAGTATGCTGCAAGCCCGCAAAAAGATTGTCGGAATCCTTGGCAACATTAAGCATTCGCTTTTACACTATGTAAATATTAATGTATCTATGGGCGTAAGCAATATAATGAGCGGATTTAAGCATCTAAGAAAATTGTTCAAACAATCGGAACGGAATACGAAGCTGAGATTTATTTTTGGCAAAGGAAGAATTATTTTCCCCGAGGACGTAAAATTAATCGACCAAAACAATCATGAGCGCATTATCGGTAAGGAAAATGCTTTTATTACAGCGTTGGAAAAGGCTGACGAGACCGCCGCACTGAACGAACTGGAAAAACTCCTCGATACTGCTGTAAACTTCAATCTTGATACAATGGAAAAAATCTATACCTGCTATATGGAACTTATTTTTATTATCATCAAATTTCTAAATGACATTGGTGAAGATACGCCGGAAGTCTTCGGCAAAGAAATTAATTTCTACGAAAAAATTGCACAATTTGAGACACATAAGGAAATTCATATATGGCTTAAAAATATCACCGCGTGGGTCATAAAATATCTGCAAGAAAAAAGAAATACCAAAACAAGCCGTGTCGTCGCACGGGCCCAGGAATTTATCAAGAAGCATTACCCCTATGATATAACGTTAAAAATGGTAAGAGATTATGTAGGACTGTCCGAAAGTCATTTCAGCTGCATTTTCACCAAGAAGACATGCCAAACGTTTACACAATACTTGACATATATCCGAATTGAAAGAGCAAAGAAACTGCTGACCACAACCAATATGAAAATCTATGAAATATCCGTGAAGGTGGGTTATGCCAATGTTGAACATTTCAGCAGGGTATTTAAAAAAGCAACCGGCTTTAGCCCTAACCAATATAAGAAATGCTGATATTCAGAGAAAATATCAAGAAATCCAAAAATACATCATTCAAATCCTATGTGAAAAACCTTACTATAGTATTGAGTTTTAAAAACTCTATAAAACCCGGGTTCATATAAAAAAATATAACAGGAGGGAACGATTGATGAACAAATCAAAAATCATGAAAATATTTAGTCTTTTATTGGCGCTTGCAATGCTGGCAGGCACAATTTTTGTAGGCTGTGGCAGCAAAGAACCGGCTACCCAGACCCCTGAAGCCGAAGAAAAAACCAACAATATATCAAAATCTGAAGAAAAGCCGGTCACTTTAAAATTCACTATCTTCTCCCAAGAACAGCAAGCAGCCTACACAAAAATGGATATTAGCGGCACATACAAAAAAATCAAACCACATGTAACAATAGAAATCGAAAAGGTAAAGGATAGCGGCGACTTTGAGCAAATGCTGAAAATCAGAAAAACTGCTAATGAATTGCCCGATATCATGCCGCTAAAACCTTATATGCTGGCAAACTATCAAGATGTCCTTGCACCTTTAAACGATATTGAAGCGGCCCAGAAGAATATGTTTGCACAATCCTTTGCCATTGACGGAAACATTCTAGGGGTTCCCGGATCTTCCTTTAATGAATTCGTGTGGTACCGGAAGAGCATCTTCAAAGAATACAATTTATCAATTCCGAAAACTTGGGATGAATTTGTCGCAGCAGCCATAACCATCAAGGAAGGCGGAAAATATATTCCTATTCTAATGGGTGGCAAAGATGCATGGCCTACTTATCCGTTTAATGAATTTATGCCCAGTTTGGAAGCCAATGACGGCAAGCTATGGAATACAATGGCTACACAGGATGAGCCGTTCACAAAAGATCAGCCGTTTTACAAAGCTTATGCAAAAATTCAACAGCTTTATGATGCCGGGGTGATGGGCCCTGACCCATTAGGCGTAGGTTTTGACCAAGTCAAAGTAATGTTCGGACCTAAAAAAGGTGCTATGATTTGTGCAGGACAATGGTTCTCAAAGGATATACAGCGACAGTTGGATGGAGATTTTAGTGATGTAGGCACTTTCCTGCTGCCGGTAAGAGACAATGCAGATGATAAACTGAACACCATTGCAATGGTCGACTCATTCTTTGCCACTCCAAAGGACGGCAAAAATCTTGAAGAGGCCAAGGACTTCATTAACTTCCTATTCAGTGAAGATTGGTATCTGCCCTACATGAATGAAAGAGGACTTACTTCCACGGTTAAAGGGCTAAAAACCGAAATTCCCCCTGTCCTTGCAGAAGCCTTTGAAAATATAGATGTAAACTACGTGCTTTATGATGGCGGAAATGCGGATTATAAGAAAATTGAATCCGCGGTTAAATTTAATGTTAAAAAATTAGGACAACAGATGATGACAGGAAATGAATTGGATAAGATGATGGAAGAATTGAATCGGAAATGGAAAGATGCCCGTGCCGCATTAAAATAGCATAAAACTTTATAGTGATCCATATGCCACTCTTTTAAACATAAACGTATATTATAGATATCCAACTTTAAAATCAAATTTATATTTACGCAAACAACGCAAAACCGTCGTTGTTTGCGCAAATAGTATTTTTAGGTTTAAAGTTGGCTATCCTTAGAGCGACTGTTAATCATTAACGGTCTCTCTAATATATAAAAATTTAATTGGGAGACGATTGTCAGAATGAATACGCTAAAGCTTCAAAGGAAAATATTTTTAATATGTTTTTTATTTATTCCTGTCCTACTGCTGTTAACATTTGTCGTGTATCCTGCTATAGAGCTTTTTCATATTAGCTTTACCGACTGGAACGGAATGAGCAGCGCAAGAAGCTATATCGGCTTTGATAATTATATGAGAATGTTTTTTAACTCATCGGACGTATGGAGCGTCTTGAAAAATAACTGGATTTACTTCTATGTGCACGCACTATTTATTCCGCTGGAACTGATGGTTGCAATAATGTTGCATAATAAAATGAAAGGCAGTAAATTTTTCAAAACAGTCATATTTATGCCGTATATTATGAACGGTGTCGCCGTATCTTATGCTTTTGCATTCTTCTATAGCCCGATTAACGGCGGTCTAAACGGTATATTGAATGCATTGGGATTGGACTGGATCATACAGAATTGGCTGAGCAACAAAAATATTGTCAATTACTCTTTAACCGCTATCTCTCTTTGGAGATTTTGTGGCCTGCATATAGTATTGTTTCTGGCAGGCTTGCAATCTATCCCTAAAGAACTGATTGAAGCTTCCGTTGTAGATGGGGCCAATGCCCTACAGCGGTACTTAAAAATCATTATTCCCTCTATTACCAGAGTTGTTCAGATTATTCTTTTCTTGAACGTAAGAGGGGCCCTGCAGGTGTTTGATATCCCTTTTGTCGTCACACGCGGAGGACCCATGAATGCCAGTAGCACCTTTACATTATTGACGATGGAAACCGCATTTCAATATAACGATTTCGGTATGGCTTCCACAATGGCCATCACACTTTTATTCATCATTATTCTAATGAGTTGGATACAGGATAAATTATTTAAATGGGGTTGGAAAGGGTGAAAACTATGAACCGCAAAAATATAATAAGCTACATCTTCTTAATACTCATCACTGTCATTGTATTTATCCCCATATTCATCACTTTATTCGCATCATTTAAAACGGCCTTACAATTAGGTGAAGAATTCCCTTTAAAACCCCCTACCGCATTTTATCTGAAAAATTTTAAACTGGTAATGGAAAACGGGAAGTTATTGTTAGGTTTTAGAAATTCAATTATCCTGGTAATATTAAGTATCAGCATCAATGCACTGCTAGGCTCCATGACGGCCTATTGCCTAAGCAGATTTAACTTCCGATTCAAAAAAATTATATTTGTTCTCTTCATGCTTGGAATGATTCTGCCGACATATGTTACTGAAATCGCAAGATTTGGTGTCATTAAAAATCTGGGACTGTACAACACAATAGGTGCTCCCATTGTGATATATGCGGCTGCCGATTTGATGCAGATTTTCATCTATACCCAATTTGTTGAAAAGATTCCCGGCACACTGGATGAAAGCGCCATGATCGATGGCTGTACCTACTTCGGAATCTTCTGGAAAATCGTCTTTCCGCTGCTGCTTCCGGCTACTGCCACACTGGCAATTATTAAGGCAGTAGAGGTTATTAACGATATGTATATACCCTTTCTCTATATGCCTTCCGCCAAGCTGCGAACTTTGACTACAACTTTAATGGATTTCAGCAGTTCCAGGTTCGGCACCTGGGAAAATTTGAGCGCGGCCATCATATTGGTTATGCTGCCAACCATTATACTCTATCTCATATTCCAAAAGTTTATTTTTGCCGGCATCATTGCCGGAGCAGTAAAGGAATAACTGCAAAAGGGCCCTGGAGCCCTTTTGTCTTCTATATTTATAAAATTCTAATTATTCATTATTTATTATTCATTATTCATTGTTAATTATTACTCCCCTTTCTATTCTGCTTTATAAATCAACTTGCCATCCTCTATAACCAACGCCGTATCCAATTCCTCGGAAAACGCCTTCAGATATCCCAGGATATGTGTCCCATCTTCTTCTCCTGCAAATACCGTCTGTTTTTTCCCCACTATTTTGCACGGCACCACTTCAAATCGGGACAGCTTACCGTCTGTAAAATCCACGTCGACAATCACGGTCTCATTGTTTTCTTTGTCATTTTGGTCGAATATAAAATTCCCCATACTGTAAACGATGGGCTTTTGGTTATATATTTCGATCCCTTGCAGCTGGTGAGGATGATGTCCCAGGATCAGATCCGCACCGTCATCCAGAATCTTATGGGCTAACGTCCTCTGTTCCGGCGAAACAACGAAGGATTCTTCCGTCCCCCAATGCAGCGAAACGACCAGAATATCCACATCTTCTCTTAGTGCTTCCACATCTTCCTTGATGAGGTCATATTTTAACGGCGCTACACCGGCCGCATCCTCTTTGGCTTCCAAATAGCGGAGCGCTTCCTGTCCCGGCACGCCATAACCGTATTGATATAAATCCGTATACCCTAAAAAGCCGACCCGCACACCCTCTATGGTGACAACGGCAGGCTGCCGTGCTTCCTTGAGCCTTGCACCGGCACCTATATGCAGTATGTTATTTTCATCCAGAATATCGATTGTATCAAACATGGCAATATCATTGAAATCCAGAATATGATTATTGGCAATATTGGCAACATCCAGACCGATATATTTTAAGCCTTCTACCGACTTCGGGTCGGCTTGCAGCCATACGCCTTTCCCAATAAGCTTCTGGCCCCGGTTTGAAATGGACATTTCAAGATTAGCAAACGTAATATCGGCATCTTTCAAGAAATCGCCCACTTTTTTAAAGGGATATATATAGTCTCCTTGAATACGTCCCCCGACACCTCTTCCCAGCATGATATCGCCAACGGCCCTGATGTTGACTTTTTTGCTTTCCGCAACCTCTACCTTTGCCGCCAGCAGGGATTCTTGCAGCGCAATTTCTCGACTCGGACCATATACGTCTTCCGTTGAAGACTGCAGCACATCCTGCTTATTTTGCAGTCCCGCTTCCGTATCCGTTGCTACATCCGCTCCTTTGTTGTCACCGCACGCCGTCAACATCATAAAGCATAACACCGTCACGAGTATCCACATCCCTCGGAGTTTGGTGTGCGGCCTTGGGAAAGAAATGTGCTGTCCCTTTCGTAATAAGCTTATCTCCGTATGCTTCCCCATCTCATATCCTCCTATTGTCCTCTGTGGTTTAGGGTTATTTTACCATAAACTTACAGTCGCATGCAAGAACAAAAGGTGTGTCCCTCCGTTGCTATGCCTTTTCGACACCACCGGTGAACCGTAAAGTTTAACCGTATTGGGTCACAATTTGTGCAACTGCATCTGCAGCGGCTAATTTTTCATGTTGATCTCCGCACAAATTCATTGTATCCAAAAGATATTGCCGTACCTGATCCGGATTGTCGAAAGCCGGCGGGACCATCGACATCAATCGGCCCATTTTTGCCCTATATATTTCTCTGGGCATTTCTTGTATATGTTCCTCCATAAATCGGACCAATTGACGGGCCTTTTCGTTGACACCCCTATGGTCAACTCTCTGTTCTTTATCGTAACAGTCTAAATATTGATCTAATACAATGAAAAGATTGTCCGAATTTAACAATTCAATGCGTTTGATATTTTCAAAAGCTTCGGTCATTCCTAAATCGCTAATCACTTCACCGTATTCTTCCGCAATATACTCGATGGTACCGGCATAGCGTGCAATGCGTTCGGCCCACTTCTCCTGTTTGCCTTCCAATACCGTAAGCTGCGCAATAATTTCCTCGGAGAGCTCAAACGTACCGGTATTCTCCTTTAACATTCCTTGGGTGATGTCCAATATTTTCAGTACCGCCTCCAGCGCAGGCTCTTTTTCTAACAACGCACCGGGCACAACATCGGAGCTCTTAACACTTGCCATCACTTTATTGATAATACCGATTGCAAAGTTGCACAGGTTAAGCGCATGCTGCAATTGGGCCGTTATGGTGTCAAGCTGCGCCAATAAGTGATTGAGCCCTTCTTTATTCATATCTGAAAAATCTGTTTTTTCCAATGCTTTTAATGCCTGCGCAACAGACGGGTAAAGCTCGTCATACCTTTCTACCCTTTTCGGATAAAAGGTATCCATTGCCATATGTATAAACGCTTCCAAGTCCACCATATATGCCCCATAATATTTGCCTATACTTTTCGTGATATAATCATAAAATCTTTGTTTTGTGATACGCACCGGCAAATAGCGCAATACATTTTTGAGCTTTTCATTGACAATCATATTATCCTTTTGCTTAAAGATAAATTCTAAGACTTCCCCGGCAAAATCTTCATTATTCAACGCTTTAGCCTTTTGGGCCTGCATGACATATTTTTGTTCGGCCCTATCGGCCAGAAAAACATATATTTCCAAAGCATCTTCATAGGCCGTCAGTACCTTGACACGTTCCGTCACTAGCTCCCGCAGCCTCTGCAATTCATTTAAATATGCGTCTTTCTGCTGCCCGGCAGCACTCAACCACGCCTGAGGCTCACTCAACAATTGATCGATGTAGCGCAGCACATGATCGAATGCTTCATCCTGCCTCAATATGACTTCACTGTCTTTTTCCTCTCTCAATTCCAACAATGTGATATATTCCATAATCATGCTCACAAGCCCTTTGATTGCATAGTTGGACTGTTGTTCCGCTAAGAGGTATTCAAAAGTCTCCTCTAATTCATTGATTTCCATTAGGTGTTTTTTCAGCTTTCTGTTTATTTCGCTGATATTCGTCGTTTTCATATCTTCACTCCTCATGTATAAAGAACCAAAAGTCTAAATGATTCGGTTCCCCAAATCATTTATGGCCTGTTCCTGGGCGATTAATCCCAAGCTTACCGTGCTTGTTAGTATTATACCATAAGGAGTGTGTTTTAACATACTATTTCAGCGTGCCCATCAAAAAAACCCAACACTCCCCCATTAGGGGGTATATTGGATTCTTTTGAATAATATGATGAATTTGTAACCTTGGACTATACACAATAGGCTTGTGCATAAACCCTAGCCCATCTCAACCAATACCTCATGTTCTTTACCGTCATTAAATACGGGTAATACATTTCCCTCTATTTTGCTGCCATCTACCGTTACACTTCTAACCCCTGTACATCTATGCTGAGGGTTGGTGATTTTAATATTGTATCTGGCCCCTCTATAGGTACGTTTTATTTCATATCCGTCCCACGCGGCAGGAATACAAGGATCAATCTTTAATCCGTCATAATCCGGCTTGATGCCCAGTATCCACTGGGTAATCGTTACAAAATTCCATGCAGCGGTGCCCGTAAGCCATGAGTTCTTCGCTTCTCCGTGGCGGACTGCATCTTTTCCTGCAATCATCTGGGCATATACATAGGGCTCCGTTTTGTGAAGCTCGCTGATTTCTTCAAGGTATGCCGGCGCTATTTTGGAATATACTTCAAAGGCTCTATCCCCTCGGCCTATGACTGTTTCCGCACATGCGATCCACGGATTGTTGTGACAGAAAATACCTGCATTTTCTTTATACCCTTCCGGATAGGACGAAATCTCTCCCAGGTTGATATAGTATTTTGAAAACGGAGGGTTATGGAGGACAATACCGTGTTTTGTATCAAGTCTTTCCTTAACAGCGTCCAGCGCTTTTTCCGCGAGGCCTTCTTTTACACCCAGACCGCCCATTACACAAAATCCTTGAGGCTCAATAAAGATTTGGCCTTCTTCACATTCTTTGCTTCCTACTTTCTGGCCGTAATGGTCGTAGGCCCTCAAGAACCATTCTCCGTCATAACCGTATTTCATGGTATTTTCAGTCATAGTTTCAATATGTTTTTGGGCTTCCGCCGCTTCGTCGTCAAGTCCGCGTCTTTCGCACAACGTCACAAATTCAGGGCCGATCAGCACAAACATGCCCGCAATAAATACGGATTCGGCAATCCTGCCCTGCATATTTTGACAGGTTTGGAACGACTCGCCCGGCTGGTCGGAAAAACAATTGAGATTTAAACAGTCATTCCAATCGGCTCTGCCGATTAAAGGTAACCCGTGGGGACCCAAATTATTTACCACATGATAAAAAGACCGTTTTAAATGTTCAAAAAGCGTATCCGCCTTGTCAGGATCGGAGTCAAAAGGAACTTGTTCATCCAAAATCGCAAAATCGCCGGTTTCTTTGATATAGGCCGCTACACCAAGGATGAGCCATAAGGGATCATCGTTAAATCCCCCGCCGACATCATGATTGCCTTTCTTCGTTAAAGGTTGATACTGGTGATAGGCTCCGCCGTCTTCAAATTGTGTAGCAGCAATGTCCAGTATCCTTTCTCTCGCTCTGTCGGGCACCTGATGTACAAAGCCCAGCAAATCTTGGTTGGAATCTCTGAAGCCCATGCCCCTTCCTACCCCTGATTCAAAATAAGACGCACTTCTGGACATATTGAAAGTCACCATGCACTGGTATGGATTCCAAATGTTAACCATTCTATTTAATCGATCATCACCGCTTTTCAAGGTATATTTCGAGAGCAGCTCTTCCCAGTACGCATTAAGCGCTTTCAATGCCTTGTCTGCATTTTCAGCGGTCGCAAACCTTTGCTGCATTTCTTCTGCCTTTGTTTTATTGATAATACCCGGAATTTCCCATTTGTCTTCCGGGTCATTTTCTACATAGCCCAACACAAATACATAGGTTTTTTCTTCTCCCGGAGCCAATGAAGCTTTGACATGATGGGATGCGGCAGGCGCCCACCCGCTTGCTGCGGAATTGTTCGATTTTCCCTGCGCAACAACATCCGGTGCGTCAAATCCGTTATACATGCCTAAGAAAGCATCTCTGCAGGTATCATATCCTTCCAATGCATGATTGACCCAATAAAAAGCATAATGATTTCGTCTTTCCCTGTATTCTGTTTTATGATAAATGGCAGAACCTTTTATTTCTACTTCTCCCGTATTGAAGTTTCTTTGGAAATTTGTCATATCATCCTGGGCATCCCAAAGACAGAATTCTACGAAGGAAAAGAGAGAAATGTTCTTTGTTTTAGAACTATTATTTTTTACGGTCACCTTATGCACCTCACCGGCATAGTGAAGCGGCACGAAAGAAATTTGAGATACCTCAACACCATTTCTCTCACCGGTGATTTTGGTATAACCCATCCCATGTCTGCATTCGTACCGGTCAAGTTCTTTTTTAACCGGCATCCAACCGGGTGCCCAATAATCCCCGTCATCATATACGTAAAAATACCTTCCGCCGTTGTCTACGGGCACATTGTTATACCGATATCTCGTGATTCTCCTCAATCGGGCATCTTTATAAAAACAATATCCTCCCGATGTGTTGGAAATCAAACCAAAAAAATCCTCACTGCCCAAATAATTAATCCAGGGATAGGGCGTCTTCGGCGTATTGATCACATACTCCCGCTTTGCATCATCAAAATAACCAAACTTCATAATGATAACCTCCTTTATTTAAATCCTTGTACTATTTACATAGCCTTCCAAACCATTTAATTTTTTATGAACGCGCGTTTATATTTGGCCTGAAAAGCATCTCGGTTCACATCATCTTAGCTTTTGCACAGGTTTCTCTTAACATAAGCTCTGTTCTAACAACATATTTTTGAAGTCTATATTGCTCTTGTGCATGCATTTCAATAACTGCTTCAACTGCCTTCTTGGCCATTTCATATACGGGCACTTTTACGGAAGTCAATGCCGGTGTTATTTGTGAGATAACGGGTACGTCATCGAAACCAATGACAGATATATCCTCCGGTACGCGAATACCATTGTCTTTAAATACCTCCATAGCCGATAATGCCATGTCATCATTGGAAGAGAAGAGGGCCGTCGGGAGCTTGCCCCTGTGTACCATTTTTTCTGTCCCCTCATAGGCAGCCTTTTTCAAAAACGCTCCTTCAATGATAAAGTCCTCATTGACGGGCAGACCTTTTTTCTCTAAAGCATCTACATACGCGGCAAAACGCACTTTGCCGGAATATGTATTGAGCCGTCCCTTGATGATGCCGATGTCCCGGTGTCCCAATTGTATAAGATAGTTGATTGCCTGTGTCGTTCCTTCATAATCTGTGGAATTGATGATAACCAAATTGCCGTATTTTTCTTCTTGCGCTGTTATTTCCTCCGCATCATAATCAATGATGGCCGTAGGGTATCCCATCTCTACGATGCTATGCAGGATTTCCTGATCCTTCTCGGTCCCGATCATAATACCCGCATCAATCCTTTTTTGTGAAAAGGCTTGTTTGACTTTCAGATAATCCTCTGTTCTATATACGGTATGAATTAATACATAATACCCTAGTACATTGGCACAGTCTACGACTGCGTCCACAAAGGGTGCGAAATAGTTGTTCTGATAAATGCGATTGGGATTTTCTTGATCTGTCATGCTTATAACAAATAATCCGATTGTGTTGGTTGCTTTTCCCGCCAATACCCTTGCACAAGTATTCGGTTCATAATGATATTTTTCTATCACTTTCATCACTTTTTCCCGGGTCTCTTGGGGCACATTGGGATAATTATTAATAACCCTCGAAACGGTGCTCCTGGATACTCCTGCTAATTTGGCGATCTTTTCACTCTTCATATTTCCTCCGTAAACGCGCGTTTATTAATTTTATTATACCTGCTGTTCCGTAATAAATCAAGTATTTAAGACAGATAAGAAAAAGAAATAGTTTTCAGTTTCACCGCACTTGTGAATAAAAAACTATTTCTTGCATTTTTTATATTTATTTTTTATGCCCCATCCTTGACTTTGTATAGCAGCGAATGCATAAATCCCTGCATGTAAGTTGTCATAATGTCTCCCGCTATCACCTTGTTTTTATACACAAGCAAATTGGCCCTCACTTCTCCCTGTACCTCTATAGGATAGTTAAGCACTTTGTACGTATACCTTTTTACCCTTTTCCCTCTGTATTTTGTCAGATCCAGTCCGATTTCCTTTTGAATCGCGTTATAGTTTGCGTACACTTGGTCAAATTCTTCCGGAATCTGAATCTCAATGATTTCAATCGTGTCTTCCTGTACAACCCATCCGAACTGCTTTAAAAATTCTACTCTATCCGTATTGGTCTTGATCCCGGTAAAATAAAAAGCAAATTCTTCTGTCTGGAGTGTATTAAAAATTTTCACATCCTTCGCTTTGACAAACATTGAGACAGCTAATAAAATGCCCAGCAACACAATTAGTACGGTCACCAATATTTTTCTCCGGTTCAGTTTGAAAGAAACAATAAACATTGCATACACTTCCTTCAAAAATAGTCTTATTAAATCATATTTTCAAAGGAAATAAAATATTCATAAATATATTTCAACTCACTATTTTTCAGCCATCTCCCACTATCCCTTGACTGACGCTCCTACGGTTAAAGCATTTTCAACCTGTTCGCTGAACAGCATGTATATCAAAATGGTAGGTACACTTGCTATCGTCATGGCAGCCCCCATTGCTCCCCAATCGGTTGTAAACTCTCCCTGGAAAAACAACAGCCCTAGGGGAAGCGTTTTTAAGCTCTCTTTTGAAATAAGAATCAAGGCCATGGTAAATTCATTCCATGAAGATAAAAATATGAAGATGACAACCGTTGCAATAGCAGGCTTTACAATCGGAAGAATAATACTGAAAAACGTTTTATAAATGCTGGCGCCGTCAATACACCCGGATTCCTCCAACTCAAAGGGAATGGTTCGGAAAAATCCATAGAATATAGCTGTGGAGAATGCCAAATTAAATGCAATATAGGGTATAAATAACGCGAAATACGTATTGGTAAGCCCAAAATCCCTTACTAAAATTGCCAATGGAATCATAATGACCTGTACAGGTATAAACATCCCGATCATCACATAGATTCTCGCCGTATCCTTCAATTTCCACCTCATTCTGGCCACCGCATAAGAAAACATTACTGCCAGCGTAATGGTGCCTATCACCGTCACAACGGCAACCAATAAACTGTTAAAAAAATAAACGGGTACATTATACCGGGACCATGCGGTTATATAATTTTCAATTCTGAAATGAACAGGAAATCCATAGGGATTTGTAACAAATATTTCATCATTGTTCTTAAGGGAGTAAAACACCATCCAAATAAGAGGATATAAAGAAATAAATGCATACACCCAAAGGAAAAACTGCAAAAATATATGTTGTTTTTTCTTTTTTCGTATAACCCTCAAACCTTCCACCTTCTTATCTATATGAAAATATATGGATCATTAACTTTAAAATCAAATGTATAAAACCGAAATATTACGGAGTGCAGATTAATAGGTGACACTCTCTCTGCCGAATAACTTGTTAATGATGATGGTTGCAATCAAGCATTGTACTACCAGCATCGTCGCAGAAGCACATCCGTATCCGAATTCATTGACTCTGAAAGCCGACCGGTACATCATATAGGTTAATGTATAGGTTGCCGTTCCGGGTCCGCCGCCGGTCATAATAAACATGTTTGCAAAAGCATTCAATCCGCCGGTGATAGCCAGCACAAAACAGAACCTGTACGCCTCAACCAAAAGAGGTAGTGTAATAGACAGATGGGCCCTCACTTTTCCGGCACCATCTATTCTTGCGGCCTCAAAATATTGCTCCGGAATAGATTTAACAGCGGCCAGCAGAATTGCAAAGTGATATCCCATATACTGCCATGCATTTACAACCGCTATGGCAAAAATGGCTCCTTTCTCGCTGTTTAACCAATCCTGTCTGTAAGAAATGCCAAGGGTTTCAAAAAACTTGTTCAACAGTCCGTATTCCCCATTGTATACGGACAGCCACAACTGGCATGCCACAGTAATCGATAAGACTACCGGAATAAAGTAGCTGATTCTCAGAAATTTTCTATATTTAATAGCCGAATCGGTCACCGCCAAAACCAGAAAGGTTCCGATACCTATCTGCAATACTACCAGAACAGCGGCAAAGAGCAGGCCGTTATACATCGAGTCATAAAAAAGCCTATCTTGAAACAACCTCGTAAAGTTGTCAAAAAAGATAAACTGCGCTTCGCTTAGACCGTCCCATTCAAACATGCTTCTGTAAAATGTCTGTAGAATCGGATTAAAAACAACAATTGTAAACAATAGTAATGTCGGTAAAATGAAAACTGCAATAGCCGTTCTATCTCTTAAATATTTTTCCATGATTTCATCACATCCCGTATTGTAGGCTCTCCCATTCGTTTTACCGAATGGGAGAGTTTAAGATCATTTTGGTCGAAAATCATCCTGAAAGCATCTTATTTATTGATTCGCTCAATAACGTCATCTAAATCCTTCACAAAATCATCCGCCGAATAGGAACCGGTTAACAGTCTCTGTGTCGCATCCTCTAACGCGGCCTTAAATTTAGGGTTTGACAATCCCCAGGCAAATGCTGTAGTGCTGGTGATTTTGGGAATATCCACCGATAATTTTTCCATCATTGCAGGATATGGCTGCTCAATCGGCAAATCCACCCTTGTTGCCAATATCGGGTTGCTCCTCCTGGTATATTTGCATTCGGCATATTTAAGGGACATAAACGCCGCCACTTCTACCGCCAATTCTTTATCTTTCGTATGAGGTGATACGGCATAGCCACCGGGGCCCCCGCTGCCACTGAAGGCATACTTGGTTTTTTCAACAGAAGCCGCATCATGGGCAGGATAATACATCCAATCCACCTTATCGCCTAAAGCCTTTGTTGAAGCTTCAATTTCCCACTGTCCGTTAATAAACATTGCGGCTTTTCCTTGATGAAAAAGTGCTGCCGCTTGGTCATAGTTAAGATTTGTTGCTCCTTTAGGAAGGAGACCCGCTTTTACAAGCTCAATGATTCTTTCGGCCCCCTGCTTATAGGCTTCTTCAGAAGCTTTTGCTTTTCCTTGATCCAACTTCTTGATTCCTTCCGGTTCTAATCTTGTCGCAAAAATATCATACAATCCCACACAAGGCCATTTTTCTTTCGCAAATATGGACAACGGCGTAACGCCCTTTGATCTGAAATCCTTCACGGCCGTTAATAATTCATCATAGGTTGTAGGTACCTTCACATCGTTTTGCTCGAATATTTCCTTATTATAAAATAGCAGAATCAATTCATTGCCGGCATAAGGAAATGCATAGATATGTCCGTCATCCGCATACAATGTATTCATCGCACTCGGGTGCATTTTGTCTATAAATCCGGTTTTCTTAGCATACTCATCAAGTACCAGAATATTGTCGGACTTTTTAAACGTATTGATAATATCAAGCCCGCTCTGAAAGATATCGGGCAGATTTCCCGTTGCAGCATAGGTTTTCAGCTTCTGTCCGTCATCCTGGGCCTGAACATCCAGTTCAAGCTCCACATTGGGCATCTCCTTCTTTAATGCTTCTACCGCATAATCATAAGGTGCCTTTGTGTCTTCATCCGCATACTGGGCATAAATTCTCAACTTTACAGGTTCCTCCTGCTTTTTATCACTTTGCCCGTTAATTCCATCCGTCTTTTCTGTTGCCCCGCTGCTGTCGTCTTGTTGATTGGCCCCACAAGCCGTCACGGTAAAAATCACCACTACCCCTAACATTAATATCGCCAGCAGGCTCAAATACTTTTTCATCATTCGACCTCCTCGAAATTTTATGTAGGCTTTAAGGCTTTCGTCCTACCTTCTTAATATATTTAAATTATACTCACATCTAAAGGAGGTTTAAATAGAAAAAACGTTGTAAATTTGTAATATATGTAGAATTTATTTCCGTATGGTTTCATATTCGCTGGGAGAAATACCAAAATATTTTTTGAAACACTTGCTGAAGTAGCCGGCATCACTGAATCCCACCTTTTCAGCTATTTCAGCTAACTTCATATTGCCCGTATTCAGCAATTCCCGGGCTTTTTGCATTCGCACGCTGGCAATGTATTTGCCGACTGTCAGCCCCATTTCTTTTTTAAAAGTCGTTCTCAGATAACCGGGATTCATGTATATGTTTAAAGCGATATGCTCAATGCTTAACACTTGCTCATGATAATGCGTATCAATATATTCTTTCACGGCCTCTGCAATCTTTCTTGTGCGTGTCATCTTCTTTTGCCGGGAAGGCTCCACGGTTTTACGAAATAGCTGCACAATCCAATCATAGGCTGCGTCAATGGACTCTTTATTTCTGACCTCACTGAAAGGGAGGAAATCTTCCCCAAATATGTTTTCTATGCTGTTGCCCGATTCGGTCACATAGGATAAACATAGGGAAATAAGGCCCATACAAATGACATAGGTATATTCAATGGACAATCGCTGTCCTCGGATATAGCCGAAAACCTCGTTCAGCGTTCTCTCGATTTTAGGCCAATCATTCAATCTTAAATTGATCAGTAAATCTTCATTAATCACATTAGGATAAAATCCTATATTGCTGCATTCCTTTCCTAATTTTGCATATTCTATGACTTTGTTATTGCCTAATATAAATTTATTTTGGAGAGCGGCCAGGGACTCCATATAAGAATCGCGGATACCGTCAAAACCTTGATGCGCTTTCCCGACGCCGACAGTAATAGTAAACGCCAGATGGTCTTGAATCAAATTGCACAACTTTTCATAGGCTTCTGTCGAAAATTCATCTCGGCTTCGATGGTCCTTGAATTCGATCATGGAAACAATCCTTCCCTCCGGACCGTTAAACACAAAATGATTACCTTGGACTTCTGCAATTTCATTCAATATATTGGATACCGCATACTTCCACAATGCTCTTTCGCTGATCTCCTCCCACTTTTGGTCCATATGGTCTATTTCAATACAACTGACTTGAAATATGCATGAATAAAGCATCACTTCAAATGCCTTAAATTTATTTTTAAGTTCTTGGTCATTATAATAGCGTTCGCTGCCGATTAACTCATTGAGCAGCCTTTTTCGCATCATCATCCTATCGTTTTGGGCAGTAAATTTTTCTTGTTGAACTTTTTGGATATTTTTTTTGAGTTTTAACAGCGTCAGAACCAGTTCTTCTTTTTCAAAAGGTTTTAGGATATAATCGTCAACCCCTATTCTGACAGCTTTTCTGGCATATTCAAATTCACTATGCCCCGTAATCAGTACAATACCTATTTCCGGCTGCTTTTCTTTTAATTTTTCCGATAATGTTAAGCCATCCATATAGGGCATGTTGATATCAATCAATGCAATATCCGGCATGTTTTTTTGTGCTTGTTCAAGGGCCTCATGACCGTTTTTGGCCTGGCCGCATATTTCAAAGCCATAGGCTCCCCAGTTAATCGTGGTGCAAAGATATTCTCTGAACATCGTTTCGTCATCAACCACCATCATTTTCAGCATGCTCCCCGACTCCTTTCCTCTGTTCAGGCAGTACAACGGTAACTTCCGTTCCTTTTCCTTCCTCACTGTATATGCTAAGCCCATAGGCTTCTCCAAAAAAAAGCTTTATTCTGTCATCTACGTTGGTAAGACCAAAGGATTGATTTTTCCCTTCCTGACTGCCGGCAACCAATATAGTGCTCAATCTCCGCTTGGAAATACCTATACCGTCGTCTATGACCTTAACGATAATCTTAGACGCCTGTTTATACCCTTTAATTAAAATTTTCCCCGGACTCCCCTTTGTTTTTAAACCGTGATAAATCGCATTTTCGACTAGGGGCTGAACGGTTAATTTCAAAATATCATTATCCATGATTTCATCTTGAATTTCTATCTCAAAGTCAAACACATCATGATATCTAATGTGCTGAATATGAAGATAATTACTTACATTTTTGATTTCCTCTCTAATTGTAATGTCCTCTCGCCCTCCACTTAAAGCAACCCTATAAAAATCCGCCAGCGCTTTTGTCGTCTTTTTCACATCTTTCACACGTCCCATCTCGGCCGATACGTAAATGACTTCCAACGTATTATAAAGAAAATGGGGCTTAATCTGGGCCTGGATCAAGGCCAACTCATATTCTCTCTTCTTTTTCTGTTCATAGCGAATTTTATTCAGAAGCGTTTTTATCCTGCCAATCATCGTATTAAATCCCTCTGCCAGTAATCCGACTTCATCGGTTGAATGCACCTTGCAATCAATATCAAGATGTCCGTCCTTGACTTTCAGCATATCATTTACAAGCTGATTGATCGGATTTGCAATTAATTTGGACAATATCCCCGCACCAAACATTGCAAATACCAGACACAAAAAACCGATTATAATGAGAACGGCAGATACTTTCCGATTTTCAGCAGTCAATTCGTCCAGAGAAACTTGATTAATCAGATGCCAGTCCAAATAGGGGAAAGGACTTCGCATCATTAACATTTTTTCTCCCTTCACCTTTTGTATTTCAAAGTGTTTATCGCTTTTCAGAATCCACTGTTTTAAGGCACTGTCCTTTAGCGGCCGTAGTACTTCGGCCGCATCTTGGGAGGAAATAATCCTTCCGTGCGTATCCGTTATAAAATACTTGCCGACCTTTGCGGAACCGATTTTTCGGTAGATTGAGGAAATATCATTTTCTTTGATATTGAGAACAATAATCCCCAGTGCTTGACCTGTCTCAATATTAAATATTTTTTTACCAATTGTCAAAATCGGCATGCTTTTATCTGTCGTAAGGTAATCGCGGATTTGCATAGGAAACCATATGTTATGACCGCTTGTTTGATGAATATTTTTGAACAAAGGGCTATTTAACGCTTTTTCCAGACCTTCCTCCATGCTAATATCCGTACTGTATATTTTATGGTCGGTATCAATGAATGCCGCAGCCTCTACATCGGTAAAGACTAACAGTGCAAAGCTTAATTGGTTGCGGATTTGCTTATCGACTTGAAAATCTCTCATTGTATTTTGTGGTGTACCCTGGCCCTCAACAATCACCCTGTTCAGGTTGATTGTGAGCATATCGGCACAGCTCTCCGCATTTGTGCGGATTCCGCCAATTCTTTCAATAATCAGCCGTGAATTATCCGACACATTTTTAACTGTTTTCGTTATAATCGCTTGTGTAAAAATACGATTCGATACATATCCCAATATAAACAACGGTATGATAATAAGTGACATATATATTATTACAATTTTATGACGTATGGTCTGATCTCTAAACCATCCTTTCAGCCGGACAAAGACATTCATCATCTTCCCCTCCACAAATTCTTGCCATATGTCAATCATACCACACTTGATACATACTTGCTATACCGGTTCAAATGCACCTTTTTTTGAAACATCATTTGGGGCAGGCCATTTCACATGATAAAATCCGACCGGAATCGATAAGGGCCTATTTTTATCTTAATATTTTTATATTTGCATTAAAATCTTTTTATTGTTTTACCGTTTTTCAGATTGTATAATATTAATAAATCTATAATTTAATTGCCAACCTAAAATAGTTTTATCAATGTGAATGGAGGTCTTTGATGGTGAAATATTATTGGAAGGACTTGAAAGTACTGAACAAAAATGCACTTGCGCCCCATGCGGCTCGGATACCTTTTCCCGATGTCGATACCGCTTTACAGGGGGAAAGAGGGCATTCACCTTATTTTATGCTGCTTAACGGAAACTGGAAATTCAAATACAATGCACATCCGGCCTATGTACCGGAAGACTATTTCCTTGAAGATTATGACGACAGCGAGTGGGACATCATCCCCGTACCGTCCTGCTGGCAGATGCATGGTTACGACATACCGGTATACACCAATGTCTTGTACCCGTACCCGGTAGATGAACCCAATGTGCCGGAAAAAAACCCGGTCGGATGCTACAGAATGACATTCAACATACCAAAGAACTGGACCGATAGAAGAATGGTTCTCCATTTCGGCGGTGTCAGCTCTTCGTTTACCGTTTTCGTAAACGGGCGGGAAGTTGGATACAGCCAATGCAGCCACATGCCGTCGGAATTTGATATCAGTGATTATATCGTTGAAGGCAAAAACACCCTTGCAATCGAAGTATACAAATGGTGTGCGATGAGCTACCTTGAAGATCAGGACTTCTGGCGTCTCAGCGGAATCTTCAGGGATGTTTACCTTTATAGCACTTCAACGCTTTACATTTCCGACATCCACGTTGAGGCAGGTCTTGATGCCGAATATGCAAACGGCACGCTAAAGGCCGAAGTATTCGCCGGAGCTGCAAAAAAGACGGAAGGCTCTGTAGATATTATGCTTTTTGACAAGGACGATAACCTTGTTTTCGAGCGCAAAAACAACCAATTATGCACAGAAGAAAAAGATGCCGTGGTTACTGTTGAAACTGTTATAGAAAAGCCCCATAAATGGACCGCCGAAACGCCATATCTTTACAGGCTTGTTGCATGCATAAAGGATAAAGACGGCCATTTACTGGAAACCAGAGTGGTAAGAATCGGGTTCAGGCGAGTTGAGATAAAAGATTCACAGTTATTTGTAAATGGCGTTTCCATAAAACTCAAGGGTGTCAACAGGCACGACACACACCCGGATAAAGGGTATACCGTATCCGCAGAGGATATGCTAAAAGACATGCTTGTGATGAAACAGCACAATATCAATACCGTAAGGACATCCCATTATCCCAACGACCTCTATTGGTATGATTTGTGCGACGAATACGGAATGTACGTCATGGATGAAGCTGATCTGGAGATACACGGTTTTATTAGTGCCGCAAATCTTGAAAAAAATGGGATCGGGCAAGCCATTGCTGTCAATGACGATCCGAAATGGACCGAAGCCTTCGTTGACAGGGCGGTCAGGATGGTCGAACGTGACAGAAATCATCCGTCAATCATTTTCTGGTCCCTTGGCAACGAAGCCGGTTACGGCTCAAACCACGATGCAATGGCAAAGTGGATAAGAGAAAATGACAACACGCGCCCCATCCACTATGAAAGCGCCGGCGAAGCAGAAATGGTAGATGTAGTAAGTGTCATGTATCCTTCGGTTGACAGGATTATTGAGCAGGGAGAAAGAACCGACGATAAAAGACCCTTCTTTATATGCGAGTTTATTCACGCAATGGGTAACAGCATGGGCAATCAGCAAGAATATTGGGAGGCTATCTATAAATACCCGCGACTCATAGGGGGCTGTATCTGGGAATGGGCAGACCACGGCATCAGACAATTTACGGAGGACGGCAAAGAGTGGTTCGCCTATGGCGGTGACTTCGGTGATCAGCCTAACGATATGAAGTTCTGCATAGACGGAACGGTCTATCCCGATAGAATCCCTCATACCGGTTTAATTGAATGCAAGCAGGCGATTGCACCGGTGGTTGTCGATGCGGTAGATTTAAACACTGGTCAGATAAAGGTTCTCAACCGCTATGACTTTGTGACCCTTGAACATCTTGACCTTAAATGGCAGCTGCTGAAAGATGACAAAATATTAAAGCAAGGCACTGTTTCAGGGCTTGATATCGCACCCCACAACGATAAGATTATCCATCTGCCTTTTACCGTTGACAAAGAGCAGCCTGAAAAGTGTGAATACTGGCTGAATCTGTACTTTGTCAAGAAATCATCTGATTTATGGGCCGACGCAGGATTTGAAATTGCCAAAAAACAATTTTCCGTTCCGGTTGGTTGTACCTGTGAAAGCACGAAAACCTGCGGAGATATTGAACATCCTGTCTCTTTTAAAGAAGATGCACTTACGATATCCGTTTCAGGTCCGCAATTTGAGGCTGCATTCGACAAGGTCGACGGTAAGCTTTCCTCGTATAAATTTAACGGCTTAGAAATGCTTGCAGACGGATTAGAGGAAAATTTCTGGCGTGCGCCTACCGATAACGATGAGTGCGGCTGGATTGGCAGAGAAGACTGTATTGCCGGCCAATGGCGTAAAGCAGGACTTGATATGCTCCTTCGGAATGTTAAGAATGTATCCGTTGAAAGCATCAACGAGCAAACCGTTGAAATAACGGTAGCGGCTAACTTTGGCAAAGCAGGTCAATATATCGCTTTCGAAACCGTTGTAAAGTACCTCATTGCAGGAAACGGCTGCATCACTGTAAATACGCAGTTTATTCCGAAAAGCGAACTGCCCTATCTGCCGAGGTTAGGGCTTAGCATGCAAATGCCCCATGGCTTTGAGCGCTTTGCGTGGTATGGTCGGGGACCGCACGAGAGTTATGCGGATAAAAAAGAAGGTGCACCTATGGGCGTTTACAGAGGCACTGTGGATGAACAATTTGAAAACTATATTGTTCCCCAAGAAAATGGCAACAAAACCGAAACACGGTGGGCGGCCATCACGGATATTAACGGTATGGGACTACTCCTATGCGGTTCACCGCATTTTGATATCAGCGTTCATCATTATACTGCAAAAGATTTAACAGCGGCCATGCACACCACCGATCTGAAAAAGCGTAAGGAGACCATCATCAATATTGACTATGCACAGAGCGGGTTGGGCAATCATAGCTGCGGCTGGGCGGCGGAGACCCTTGAAAAGTACCGACTCAATGCTGTGGAAACAAACTTTGAGTTTGTCATGGTACCATATAGTTCTGCAAACGGCAGTGAAATGAGTTTGTATAAAAAGACAACC
>JAKSBV010000358.1 GCA_022360955.1 Bacillota bacterium | reverse complement strand
TCTTTCATCTCTATAGTCATTGGTGGCAGCATATACACTAACTACCACCCCTAATATAAGAAGTAGCGTTAGCCCCATAGCTATTATTGTCTTGAGTGTCTTTATCTTATTGATTTTCATCATCATTCTTCTTCAGCCACCCCTTTAAACTCAAGCATTTTTACCTTTACAGGAATAGAATATTCTTTGGTTAGACTATCACCTTTTTTAATGGTCAGCTTAAATTCCAATGCCATACCGTCCGTTATTTTAAGGTTTTTCGTATTTTCCCTGGTAGCATAATAACTTTGTGTAAGCTTATAAAGGTTTCCAAACCACCGAATATCAGTATAGACAAATGGGCGCCATTGAGCTAACTCTTGTCGGTGAAAAACAAAACCGGGATCGGGCATTTCCCTAACATCTAATTCCGGATGGCTGACACACTGAATGAGGTGCTGGTATTCCTCCGTATAGTCTTTATAATTGTCTATGTATAGCTCAAAATAATGGTACCTCCAAGGATCATCATTATGTTTGACCTTGATAACCGGTTCTATAAAATCTTCCTGTGCTTCCTCCTGCTTTTCATCTCCCGGTTGTGTCAACTCCGGCACCTTCCGCTGCTCTCCATCTATCATCCTTACAATCATCGCAGCAGCTTCTGCCCTGGTTGCATTTTGCTCCGGCTTAAAGCTGCCATCCTGGTAACCGGTGATGATTCCTTTTGCGTATGCTTTGACAATATAGTCCTGATATATATCCGCAATTGTATCATAATCGGTGATAAGGCTCTTATACTCGTCCAAATTATCCGGATATTCTTCCTGTAACGCTCTGACGATCATACACGCCATCTCTGCCCGGGTAATAGGTCTTTCATAGGTAGCAAACTCCCCCTCTTTCACCAAACCAAGCTCCTTTGCTTTATCAATAAAAGTACTCGCCCAGTAGAACGAACCGTTTTCCAACGTATGCCCTAATGACGTCACGACCATTTTAATAAACGCATCTACCTGAATGGTATCTTCCGGCTTAAACGTACCATCCTCGAACCCATCCACAATACCCAACTCTACCAAATATCCTACGCTCTCCTTCGCCCAATGCTCTTGTACATCCGTCAATGCAACTGCATACGTACTATGCACTAAAACAACAAAACTCATCACTACCA
The DNA here is from genome assembly GCA_022360955.1 of Bacillota bacterium. Taxonomy (GTDB): domain Bacteria; phylum Bacillota; class Clostridia; order SK-Y3; family SK-Y3; genus JAKSBV01. The sequence continues at coordinate 4,345 of JAKSBV010000358.1, read as the reverse complement.
TCACAAACCTTTTCACCAAGCACCTCTCCCTTTCATCTCCAACTATAATCCTACTGCACAACCGTCAGCGGATCTGGCACTACCCACCACCTACTATCCACTACCCACCATTTCATGCCTCTTCCTTTTCAACTGCACCCCTGCTGCACAACCGTCAACGGTTTTAACACTACCCACCACCCACTATCCACCACCCACTACAATCATTCTCCCTCCAACGTATATCCCGCTACATTATAATGCTTATATTCAAATTCCTGCCGATTGACATTCAAATGCGTATCCTGTACATACACAACAAAAAAGGTCAGGCCGTCCAATACGTTAAAATAGCTATATTTTATCCGATATTCCATATCCTGATCGGCAGGGTCCTTTATTTTGATCCAAGCTGCCTTTCCCTTTTCCGACCGGTGTGTATATTGCGCAACCACTTCGTTTATTTTGTCGATAATCAAAGTATTTTTTTCTTTCTCACTGATTTTCATAGGTTCATAGCAGATGCCATGCTCCCCATAATAGTATTCATCATTGTTTTTGATATTAACATACCGGAGCTTCCCTTCGTCCACATAAGTAAAAAAATAGGGGGCACTCCACCGGTCCTGTTGATCCGCAACAAAAAATTTATCATAGTGTACCAATACTTTTACTAAAATCCTTGACTTTACTGCTTCAGCCTTTTCAACATCACGATAATTTTCTGAGAGCAGATGATAAAATTCGTCCAACAGATACTCTTTACGGATATCCACGCTCGAAAGCGCCTCTTTGTAGTGTCCTTTTGAAAGCTCTCCTGTCGTATACGGTGCTTTTTCAATAGAAGTAAGCAATGCTTTGGCAGATAAATTTAAATTTTGTTTAAGTGCCTGCCTTTCCACATTGTTGGCCTTCAAATAAGAAAGCGGAACAAAGGCGAATACAATCAATAAAAGAAGTATGATCATTGTGTTTATTTGCGGCATAGGCTCACCTGCTTTTCATTTTGTAAGAAGTCATCACTGCTGCCGGTACCGGATCAGTTTTGCCAGTCCCGTAGATGGGCAATATTCCATTTGCTTGATGAAATCTCCATTTACAAAAATATAATTCTCTCCCGTGGTCTCTGCCTCATCGCGACTGTCACCATAGTCCGGATTGGATACAGGCACATCTTGATGGGCGGCCGCACCGTAATATTTACCGTTAGGACTGCTTTTGGTGGCTACCCATACGGCAACGGCATCATCTGCCGATCGATGCTTTATATCTACAATGACATCATAGCCTTTCACAAGATCTTTTGCCCTTTTGGCTATAACGGCCTTTTTAACGGACTTGATACGTATGTCTATGTATGCTTCCGGCGCATACCCCATGAAAGCGGCATTGATGAACCGGCCGAACAAAGTCGGGTCCCTGTCTTCCAAATAAAGGGTCAGACGATCACCTATCTGCAGCCTTTTATCAATGATTTCCCCAACATCAAAGAACGTATCGTAAACGCCCGGTTTGATTTTCTGCTCCAGCTTAATTTTGATCAAATAATTTCCGTATTTATTCACATTATCGGACAAATACGTGTATAATTCTTGGCTGAACACACCGGTTGTACTGGCTACCTCCATCACATTATAGTTCAATTCATTGACTTCCTCTTTGATGGTTTGATGCAGAAAATAGAAAACAATGATGAAAATGATTAAGGTAATAATGCTTAAATTTATGATTGTTGCAATCATTCTTCCTATCATGTTTTATACCTACTTCCTAGGAAATTGTTATATTAGTTCGGGTTCGGAGTTTGGATATCTTTCTTTTTAAAATTTTTACTCCGCACTCCTAGCCTCGAACTGCGAACTATATTATGTTTTATTTGCTTAAATCAACCTGTTTGAACGCTACTTTTGACAGTTCCCCATTTTCGTTATATTTCTTCTTCATCTCAAATAAAGCACCGTCTTTTACTGCATCTATATCCATATCAACAGTGCTAGCATAACTAAAGCTTTCATCATTAAAATCGCTCTCTTCAGCATCAATTGTACCGATTGAAATGTGATCCTTTCCTAATTGAGCATAATAATCTTTTACCTTGTTTCCTGTTACAATACCAGGATTTTGAAGCATTCGGCTAATCTTTTGCTGCTCAATCGCTGCTTTGTCCCCAGTATCTTTTACTCCGGCCACTTGTCCCAAAATAGCATACGCAATTAACCCTAACACCAAAATAATCCCTACAATCGTTGCAATGATCTTTTCCATAATGTCGTCCTCCTTGTTTTTGTTTACATTAAAATTTTATTCATATCGTACAACTGCATCCACGGTATTATGAGATAAACAATTAATAGTGTAATAATCAGCATAAATCCCATAATCCCCATAACGTGGATAAATTCTATGCGTTTTCTGACTTTTCTGATTTCCTCCCTTCTTTGCAGCCTAAACTCATTTTCTATATTCAATATTGCCTGGTCAAAGTCATAATTATTGGCTTCGTCCAGTTTTTCAAAAAACAGCTTGAGATCTACATCCTTCCAATTGCGAATATAGGTGTTATAAATCCTGCAATTATCAACAGAATTTTTTTTGTTTTTATCCTCTATCTCTTGCAGTATTTTTTTATAATACTTGGACTTGTCGATCAGGATTTTTAATACCTCCATAAAATCCACAGGCTTAATGCTGCCGTTCAAGATCAGCAGCCGCTTTAAAAATATGAGTTCCCTCCTTGCATCTGCTTTGATAAAAATTTTTCTAATGCTCAAATATAATTCGGGCATAAAGGAGAAGAGCAGCGCAATCATTATATATAAGGAAATATCCCATTCTCTTATGCTATGGTACCGCACAATCCTGTGATAAATCTTATTGGCAATGGTATCTTTGGGCTGTAACAATACCTCATCTTCTTCATGGATTAAGTTTTTAATCTTATGCTGGATTTCCTCCGCTGCTTCTCCGTAGATCATGGGCTTTGATATGACTTTCAATGCCATTTCAAAATAAGTGATCTCCTGCTGCAGCGCCTGACTCACATCGATAATCCTGCTGTTGTACTCATAGATTAGATCAGCCCTATAATCAAACTTGCCGAATATCTCTTCCGTATTGATGTGAATATTCGTAAGTTTCACGAGAACAATCACACACAAAGTCATTACAAACAACGTCATCTTGATGGATACTAATTTTTCAACGGACAGTTTTGAGTATTGTAAAATACTTGCCTCATAAAAACCATAGATTTTTCCGTTTTTAGGAACCAACTTAGCGATGATCCAACGTATACCATCGGATATCCTGTCTTTATTACGCTGTTGAAAACTTTGCAATCGGTATCTCGTATCAGGCAACAGTATCCAATGAATCACACACACAAATGCCGCTATTAAAGGTATTAAATAAACGTATTTCATTTACGTTGTCCTTTCGAGCAGCAGCATAAAGCCAATATATAGGACTGCTGCAGCATATAATAAAATTTTTAATCCTATCCCAAGAGAGCTGTAATAAAACTCCAGCGACTTTTCTCCCAATGCAGTGTAGTTAAATCGCTCCAGGCCCCACATGCCCAGCGGTAAGAGTAAAGCCAGCATAATATAGGACTTGCTTGTGGCCGCCAAATCCTTCTGATTCTCTATAGAGATTAGAATTTCTTCTGTGGCCTGTTCAAATTGTTTCTTGATGACAGCATTACCGCCTTTATAGTGTGCTTGATAGATCAAGTTCAAAAGCAGTGTAAGGTGTTCGTTGTCATATATCTTTTCAATGGCTTTAAAGGTCGCCTTGACTTCTTCCATGTTATTTTTGTTAAGAACATTATAGATTCTGTGCATTTCTTTTTTAACCGCTTTATCAAAGTCGTCAAGAGACATATAGATTGCTTTGAGAATATTGCCCTTGCTGATATACCGAGCGTTTAAAATCTTAAAGGTTTCCGGGAGCTTACCGGTAAATCTTACTTTGGCAAATGTAAAAAACACGTGAAAAACCAGCAATAGAAATATCATAGAAAATATGATATACGCCACCAGTATATACCATACGGTCGAGGTTAAAGGAATCATCAAAAACAAAAATGTCATGATGCCTAGGGAAAGTATTAAAATACTCACAGCAATTTCATCATTTTTTCCCATCGACAACTCATTGAACATACTAGTTTTCTTTGAAATATATGTAATAGCCATTTTCATGACACTATGTTTTTTGAGTTCTTTGGTGATTTTTTCAATCCTCGGTTTTTGATTTTTCTTAATCCGAAATCTGCTCTTTTTCCGGTAGTATGTTAAACGCTCCATGCCTACGAATATCAATAAAACAGCCGCAATACATAAAAGTATGTTCTCCACACTCATAT
>JAKSBV010000145.1 GCA_022360955.1 Bacillota bacterium | reverse complement strand
CGATCTGGCTTTTGCGGCCAAATATGTAAATGTAAAAGTATCCGAGGAAATCATTGACGAAACGGCGCGCTTGGAATATCAGGAAGACTTTCACGCGGCCTGTCAAGTATTGGATATACAAATTGACGATACCCCAACCAATGGAGATAAATTTTATCACACATTGTTAAAATCAACGAGGCCTATCATTTTACATTTAATCGGCAAACAAAAGGACCTGTTCGAAGATGGAGAAGAAGAACAAAAAATCCTGAGAGACTGGATCGTCAAAATGGGTAAAATCAGAGGAAGTCTGGGATAACAGGGGTGCGTTGACGCCCCCTTATCCTGATATAGATAATAAACAGTAAAGCTGGAAATATAATCGTACTCCAGCAACTAGTACTCTGAGTCTAAAAAGTGGTTGAGGGCTGAGAGATGAGGGTTGAGAATGTCACCAGTATTGTACCACACCTCGTTGCTATTTTACTCTCCGTCCTTGTTTAGTCATTTTCCGACCTCCGCCTTCTGATCTCCGACCTCCGGTTTATCCATACGATTATATTTCTAGTTCTAGTGTTTATTATCTATAGATACCCAACTTTAATGACAGCAATATTCTAGCTTAGACGGATAACGCACCGCCGGCTGCTAGACAAAGCGGCGCTAATCCTGAAGTTTATCAAGCCCATCAAACGAAAGCTCGTTCGGAATCTTACAGGGCATTCCATTCGTCTTCATACTTTGCTTGTCTTTCAATAAATATGGTGCTTTTTAATTTGCCTGAAATAAGTGACCTTGCATCTTTATAACCCGCTGCAAGTTCTTCGGCCGAATGTGTATCCGCGCCTTGGGTAATCATAACGCCTCCCGCATCTTTATAAATCTCTAAAAGTTTTTTATCCGGCATGCACTCCGTAAGCCCTTTACGTAAAGATGATGTATTAATCTCCAACGCAATATTATTCTTCACCATCATACTAAAAATATCCTTCATTTGTGCTTCCGACCATGTACACTTTTTATAATATCTTTTAGGAAAATCAATATGTGCCATTGAATCGAACCCGCCATAAGAGACCGCTTTATAGACTTCTTCCCAATACTTCTCAGATACAATGGCAATGGGCAAATTACGCTTTAGCATTTCACCGGGAAACATGTTGTCAATCCAATAATGGACACTGCCAAGTATAAAGTCATAGGGCCGTCTCCGGAACGCATCAAATTCCTTCTTATATATGTGCGGTTCGGCAAACTCAATGCCACTGAGGATATGCAGATGATTCTCATATTTTTCCTTCACCCTGTTAAGCTCGCTAAAATACTTATCCGCATCATAGTATCCATATCCATCATCAGCTTTGTTAAAATCAACGTGATCCGTAAAACAAATATATTTTACACCAATCTCAATCCCTTTTTGGCAATATTCCTCCATGGTTGTTTTTGAATCACAGGAATGATGTGTATGCACATGTAAATCTATCATATCGATCTCCTTTCCGATTGGAATACTTTCAAGCCCGTACCTTGCAAAAGAACCCAAGCAACGTTACCGATTAGTCCTTATACATTCCATTTCAGATTTTTATCACGCTTCTGCTTATTATTACGGCTAAATAACAACCTTATGACAAAAGCTATTACACCTCCAATTTCTACGTCATATTGTTTTTCTAATCGGGATACGTTTCATTGCACCAACTTCTTGTATTGCATAGAGGGCATTTAAGATACTTTCCTTTTAGTCCATTGGGAGAAAACAAATCATTTAAAAAACCGATGCTAAATTTGTTATTACATTCAGGACAAATATAAGCATTCACTTTTTTATGCCAATAAACTAAGGCAAGCAATAGCACAAGTGCCAGTGCTATAAATATTACTGATATAAAATCGCCCATAGGCATTACGATTAAAGAGCCAAGCATTAGAAACAAACAATAACTAAGAATCCACAATACGGTCATTACATTTGTCTTCTTGTACTTCTGTTTTTTCTTCGTTAAACTCTCCAGTTCATCAATACTTTTCACACAAAGCTTTCCGCTTTGATTGATTTGCTCAAGAATAGCACATAACCTTTCTTTTCTTTGATTAAGTTGAAAGATATCATTGTCTATTTTTGAGGACTGCTCATTAATAAGCACTTTAATGGATTCAATACTTCCATTTTCTAAAGCCTGCTTAATTTCATTAAGCGACAATCCTAATGAACGATAAAGGCAAATACATTTCAATTCAATATAATCACTTTCCGTATACTGCCTTCTCCCGCCTTCACTTACTTTTGAAGGCTTCAGTAATCCTTCCTTGTCATAAAATTGAACTGTTCGTGTAGTAATTTTACACATTTTGGCCAGTTCTCCGCTGGAGTAATATTTACTCATATTCATCACCTCAAAGCCAGTTTACAGCATTACCCTACGTCACAAGCAAGACCTGACGTTACGTCACAAGTAAATTTTTATTGCCTTATAGCCAGCGCAGATGTTGTACACAACATCCCTCATGAACCTGTTCTCTTATATTAAACCTTTTGGGCCTTCATTATAAATAATGAGTACTCTACGGTTTCATCTTCTATCTTTTTTTCTCCGTGAAAAAAAGTACGGGTTTCTACGTTTTCAAAACCTGTATCTAATAAGATTCTTTTAAGTTCAGCTTGATCAAAACCATTATGCCCTTTAAATTCCCGACGATTTTTATGAAATCTTCCGTCTTCTTTATTCAAATCTACAATACAAAGCTGACCCTTGTCATGAAGCAATGTATAAAACTTTTTTATGATATCCCTCGTATCTTCTATATGATGGAGAACCATAGAAGTATATATGACATCATAGCTGCTATCCGGTTTTGCATCAGCAGTAATATCCAGATGATAGGTGCTCATATTTTTAATATCAAACTTGGCGATCTTATTGTTTAAGATATCTATCATACCTCCGGATGAATCAATCAGCGTAATGCTTTTAAACCTGTCAATCAGATTAAAGCTTATAAGCCCGGTTCCGCAGCCAAACTCCATAGCTGCATCATTTTTATTACACTCAATTGTACTTTCTATCTCATTGGCTATCTCTTTTGCTCTGTTTATTCTAAAATCAGTATCCCAATTCTTTGCATAGCGATCAAAGTTCATTACTATTACCCCCATTTCTTTGGCCAACCTTACCCTTGCGATAACGGTCCTGATATACAATACTCTTGTATATACTCTAGACTAAAAGCTCTACTTCCTCTTTGCTATGTAAACAGTTGTATAAACATCTGTTTCAACAATATCGTCCAAACTTTCATATAGTTCTTCCACCTTAGCCGACAATTCCTTTTGTTTCTCTTTGTCTAAAGCGAGATAAGACGACTGAGAGAAAAAGCCTTTTGTAAATTTCTCCTTTGTATCTGCCAGCTTCCATTTATAGTCAAGATAGCCTTCTAAATCAAAAAAACCACTATTCACTATTTCCAGCTTTCGATCAGATTTTATATCAATTTTTGTTTCTTTTGCTCTTCTTTCAGGATAATACGACCATAAAAGATTATAAGCTTTTTTTACCGCTTCTATCTCCGTTTCCGGTGCCACATTCCATAATAAAACCAAATATCCGTTCTCTTTTAACAGATCATAACACTTTCTATATTTAACCTTTTGGTCTATCCAATGAAATGCTGTCGCCGAAAAAATAAAGGATGTCGTAAACAGACCTTTAGGCTCCCAATTTTCAAAGGAACTGATATCAACTGTAATATCATATTTTTCGCCCTTCCGCACTAGTAAATCGGCAAGGTTTTTTCCCATCTCAATACAATGAATCTTATATCCTCTTTCTGCAAACTTCATTGTCGCTTGTCCTGTACCCGGACCAATTTCAAGTAACTTTTCTTCTGTCGATACCTTTGTTTTATCTATAATCCACTCTATCACTTCGTTCGGATATGAAGGTCGTGATTCATCATATATTGTAGCTGCACTATTAAATGAGGCTCTCCTGTCCATCTTTACACTCCTTTTTATACATTTCACCTTTTGTTAATTCAAACACTTTATCCCCTAACGCCCCAATATATGAGCGGCACGTTATTGTATTTGATATTATATAACATCAAAAATAGGCTTGTTAGCTGATGTCTGTCACCTACTCAACACCTAATCTCTACATTTATTAATCATTTCTGTAATTGACTCTACAATCAGCTCCGGTTCATCATTTTGAATATAGTGCCTGCTTCGCTGTGCCACTATAAATTTACTGTTACCAGCTAACTTTCGGAATTCAAATTGAAGCTTTTGCTCTACATCCAGAATCTCTTGATTAGGCCAGTCTTGATCATAATGGTCAGGCAAGCCACGGGTTATCACTGTTAAAGGAAATTTAAACATACATTTATGATTTTCTATTTGCTTGTAGCTCTTCATTTTATCAATCTTCTCCGGATTAAGCATTGGATTACTATAATATGCCCTATTGGAAAATCGCAAATGATTGGGTAAAACCTTCTCAAAAGCCATTTCTTTATGCTCCGGTGCAGCGTCTACTAACACCATTCCTGCTATTAAATCCGGATAAATACTTGCAAATAACCTAGCCACTAACCCTCCAAAAGAATGTCCTACTAGAATAAACGGTGGCTTGACGGATACTTTTGCTAACAGCTTGGACAAATCCTCTACAATATCAAGACATGTACGAGGAATTACCGAAACATCACTTTTGCCTATTCCTGCTCTATCATAAGAAAAAGTTGTAGTGAACAGTGATATTTTGTTTTGGATTGAGCTCCATATTTCACATCCGTCACCCATTCCAGCCTCAAATAAAACTGCCGGAGATCCGTTTGCATAATATTTGCTAAATAGTTTATACCCATTAATATTACTTCGTTCTTTTTTATATTTATTGTCTGTTAAAATATCCATCCTATAACGCCCTCATAAACCCTTCATGGTTCTCCAAATATCAACAAAATCGCTTCTTGGATTCACATAGGTTCACACTGGTAAAAATATCCCGTAAGTACCTCATACACTCCTATAAATACCCTCAAACAATTTTTTCAAGTGATTGATTTTTTCCTTATGCATTCTCCATGTTTAGTCATGCCGCCTTCAATCATATGCTTTTACCCTATTGCAGAAATAGCCTTGTTACAACATTATACCCTTATATACTATAGCCGTAAATAGTGATATGCAAAAATTCCCTAATATTTATGTTGCATTTTTATGCATAAAATTGTATAATTATTTATAATGCAGAAGGGAGTGGGCGGTGGGGAGTAAGGGGTATAATAGGATATATGATTGGTGGTAAGCTAAAAGGAGGTTATATGATGAATTTGCAAGATATCATTAGTTTAGATAAAAAATATTTTATGAATGTATATGGAGATAGAACGCCTGTGTGCTTCACCCATGGAAGAGGCGTGAATGTGTGGGATACGGAAGATAACAAGTATTACGACTTTCTAGGCGGTATTGCCGTCAACGCCTTGGGACATTGTCATCCTAAATTGACACAGGCTTTGAAGGACCAGCTTGATAAGCTGCTCCACACCTCAAGCTTATACTATATAGAATCACAGGCAAAGCTTGCCAAAGTCCTGGCTGAAAACTCCTGTGCCGATAAAATCTTTTTGTGCAACAGCGGCGCAGAAGCCAATGAAGGTGCTATCAAGCTGGCAAGAATCTATTTTAAGAAAAAGGGATTACCGGATAAATACGAAATCATTACACTCAAAAGGTCCTTCCACGGTCGTACACTTACCACCGTGGCCGCAACGGGACAAGAAAAGTATCAAAAACCCTATACACCGCTGCCGCCGGGATTCAAGCACGTTGCCATCAACGACATCAATGCATTGAAAGCTGCACTCTCTCCCGCCACCTGTGCTGTTATGATGGAACCTATTCAGGGAGAAAGCGGTGTAAACCTCGTAGATAAAGAATACATGCAACAGGTAAAACAGCTATGCGATGAAAATGGGCTGCTTCTCATCTTTGACGAAATACAAACAGGGCTGGGCAGAACCGGAAAATTATTCGGCTACCGGCATTTTGACGTAGAACCGGATATTTTCACCCTTGCCAAGGCATTGGGCGGCGGCATTCCGATCGGTGCGGTCTGTGCCAAGCAGCAGGCAGCCGCAGCCTTTGAACCCGGCGACCACGGCACCACCTTTGGCGGCAATCCCTTTGCCTGTACGGCAGCATTGGCCGTGATGGACACACTGCTCCATGACGGATTAATCGAAAATGCTGCAAATATGGGTGAATATTTTAAAGGCAGACTCCTGGAGCTAAAAAATAAATATGCCGTTATCAAAGAAGTCCGGGGCAAAGGCCTGATGATCGGTATGGAGTTTGCTGATGAGATCTCAAAAGATATTGCCGAGAAATTGCTGCATCAAGGTTTTCTTGTGGGCAGTATCGGAACAAGTATTTTAAGATTTCTGCCTCCGCTGATTATCACTAAAGAAGATATTGATAAAATGATACGGGCTTTGGATGAGATATTGGAATAAAAAGGAGTGAATGCATATGAAAGCGATATTGATGTTGGAAGACGGTACCTGCTTCGCCGGAAGTTCCCTCGGTGCTGCCGGTGAAACCTTTGGTGAAGTGGTTTTTAATACATGTATGAGCGGATATCAGGAAATATTGACCGATCCTTCTTATAACGGGCAAATGGTTACCATGACCTATCCCCTGATCGGCAACTACGGTTTCAATGACATAGACAACGAATCTTACAAACCCCACGCGGAAGGATTTATTGTCAAGGAATTATGCGATGCGCCAAGCAATTGGAGGTGCAGTATCGGTCCGGAGGATTATTTGAAAAAGCATGACATTGTCGGCATTAAAGATATCGATACAAGAAGTTTAACCCAGCATATAAGGAAAGCGGGAAGCATGTTCGGCATTATCTCCACAGAATGCTTTGATGAACAGACCCTATCGGATAAAATAAAAGAAAAAATATCGGCCAAGCGAGAACTTGTAAAAGAAGTATCGACAAAAGAGGTCTATCCTATTCCGGCAAACGAGCTCAAAGATGAAGACACCCCCGGAATCGTGGACTTCAACTATCAACTGTCAACTGCCAACTGTCAACCAAAAAAAGTTGCCGTATTGGATTTCGGCATTAAAAAAAATATATTGCGATCTTTAAACATCAGAAACTGCGACCTCACCGTCTTCCCCTGTACTACCGCCGCCGAAGATGTGTTGGCGGCAAATCCCGACGGTATCCTGCTTTCCAACGGCCCGGGGGACCCGAAGGACATCCCTGAGGTTGTGGAAAACATTCGGCAATTGCTCGGCCAAAAACCGATCATGGGCATATGCCTGGGACACCAGCTGCTCGGCTTGGCATTAGGAGGCAATACCTACAAATTGAAATTCGGGCACCATGGGGGCAATCATCCTGTCAAAGACTTTACGACAGGGCGGGTGTACATTACCTCGCAAAACCATAACTATGCGTTGGAAAAGGCATTTAATGAAGACATCGTGATTACGCATATCAATGTCAATGACAATACGGTTGAAGGCTTCCGGCATAAGCACTTCCCGATTATCAGCGTGCAATACCACCCCGAAGCGGCTCCCGGGCCCCAGGACTCGGCATATATATTCGATGATTTTATCAAAATGATGGAGGTGAAGGCCAATGCCTAAAAAAGAATCTATTCGGAAAGTAATGGTGATAGGCTCCGGCCCCATCATCATCGGTCAAGCGGCCGAATTCGACTACTCCGGTACGCAGGCGTGTAAAGCTTTGAAAGAGGAAGGTATCGAAGTCGTACTGATCAACAGCAATCCTGCAACCATTATGACGGATATGGACGTAGCCGATAAGGTCTATATCGAACCTATTACCCTGGATTTTGTAAAAAAGATTATATATAAGGAAAAACCCGATGGCATTCTGCCCTCTATCGGCGGTCAGACCGGTCTGAACATGGCAATCGAACTTGCAAAAGACGGGATCTTAGATACGCTGGACATTCAACTCCTGGGAACACCCTTGAGTTCAATTAAAAAAGCGGAAGATCGGGACCTATTTAAACAAACCATGCAGGCCATAGGTGAAAAAGTGGCCCACAGTACTATTGTAACGGACCTGGATGCTGCTATTGCTTTCGCCGAAAAAGTAGGCTTTCCGATTATCATCCGTCCCGCTTACACGCTGGGCGGTACGGGCGGCGGCATTGCCCACGATATGGAGGAGTTCAAGTACATTGCCGGCCGCGGTCTCAAAATGAGTATGATCAAGCAAGTACTGCTGGAACAAAGTGTTGCCGGCTGGAAGGAAATCGAATATGAAGTCATGCGCGACAATGGGAATAACTGCATTATCATCTGTAATATGGAAAATTTTGACCCCGTAGGGGTACACACAGGTGACAGCATTGTGGTAGCGCCGACCCAAACATTGTCCGATGTGGAATACCAAATGCTGAGGACTGCATCCATTAAAATCATTCGCGCCCTTGAAATCAACGGCGGATGTAATATTCAATTCGCCTTAAACCCGGATAACTTCGAATACGTTGTCATAGAAGTGAATCCCAGGGTCAGCCGTTCCAGTGCGCTGGCCTCCAAAGCAACCGGATATCCGATCGCCAGGGTCACTGCCAAGATCGCCATCGGACTGAATTTGGACGAAATCAAAAATTCAGTCACGCAAAACACCTATGCTTGTTTTGAACCGTCTCTGGATTATGTAGTGACAAAAATCCCGAGATGGCCTTTTGATAAATTCGGTACCGGCAACCGTACTTTAAGCACCCAGATGAAAGCTACCGGTGAAGTCATGGCAATCGGCAGAACCTTTGAGGAATCTCTCCTAAAGGCCATAGACTCCCTGGACATAAAGCTGAATTATCAACTGGGACTAAAAGAATTTAATACCAAAAGCGTAGAAGCGTTAAGGGAATATATTAAAACCCCTCATGACGACAGCCTTTTCGCCCTATGCAAGGCCCTGCAAAAAGGGATTTCTGTAGAAGAGATCGTAACCCTGACCAAAATAGATTACTGGTTTATTAAAAAACTTGAAAAAATTGTCCTTTTAGCCGACGCATTAATGAGTACGGACATCCATACGATAGATGCCCAGCTGATGGATAGGGCCAAAAAAGTGGGCTTTGGCGATTCCTATATTGCAAATCTCCTTGGAACCACTGTCGACAAAGTCATTGCGAAACGAAAAGAATTCAACATGTATCCGGTATACAAAATGGTTGATACCTGCGCAGGAGAATTTGAAGCCGTTACACCGTATTATTACTCCACTTATGAGGGGAAAGACGATGCGGCTCAAACCGAAAAAACAAAGGTACTCGTCATCGGTTCCGGTCCGATAAGAATCGGTCAGGGCATTGAATTTGACTACTGCAGCGTACATTCCGTGCAAACACTTAGGGAATTAGGCATTGAGTCCATTATTGTCAACAATAATCCCGAAACGGTAAGCACCGATTTTGATACCTCCGATAAGCTCTATTTTGAACCGCTTACCAAAGAGTGCATCCTGGACATTATTGATAAAGAACAACCAAAGGGGGTTATCGTTCAGTTTGGAGGGCAGACGGCTATCAACCTTGCAGGTCCGCTTAATCAGGCGGGTGTCAATATTTTGGGCACCGCTGTCAAAGACATAGACGTTGCCGAAGATAGGGAGAAATTTTTAAGGCTCCTGGAAAAACTCGATATTCCGATCCCGCCGGGCAGTACTGCATTTTCCGTAGTACAGGCCGTCGACATCGCCAATAAGATCGGCTATCCGGTACTGGTAAGGCCTTCATACGTTTTGGGCGGCCGCGCGATGGAAATCGTATACAATGACAAGGAATTGAAAGAATATATGCAGCTTGCAGTGGATATTTCTACCGAGCACCCTGTTCTGATCGATAAATACATCGCAGGTAAAGAGGTTGAGGTAGACGGCATTTCCGACGGCACCGACGTTTTAATCCCGGGGATTATGGAACATATCGAGAGAGCCGGCGTCCATTCGGGCGATAGTATGGCGGTTTATCCTCCCCGGCATCTGGATGAGAATACGAAGAATATCATTGTAAACTACACGATAAAACTGTCAAGGGCCTTAAAAGTAAAAGGATTGTTTAACATACAATTTGTGCTGGATGAAAATAATAAAGTGTATGTGATCGAGGTAAATCCCCGTGCCAGCAGGACGGTCCCCATACTGAGCAAAGTAACGGGCATCCCGATGATTACGCTGGCCACAAAGATTATTATGGGCAGTTCTTTACAGGCACTGGGATATGCATCGGGTTTGGCAAAGGAATCGGCATTCGTCGCTGTAAAAGCGCCCGTATTCTCCTTCTCCAAATTGGCAACGGTAGATACCTTCTTAGGACCGGAAATGAAATCTACCGGCGAAGTCATGGGTGTTGATAAAGATTATCATAAAGCGTTATATAAAGCACTGGTGGCTTCCGGCTTAAAGATGCCGGCAGGCGGCAATGTACTGCTGTCTATTGCCGAAAGAAACAGGGACGAAAGTATATCCATCGCAAATAAGCTTATCAGTATGGGATACAACCTCCTTGCAACCGATCATACTTATGCTTATTTATCGGCCGAAGGATTGGACATTCGCCTTGTACCGATGCAGGATGTGCAAAAATGGTTAAAAGAAGACAAAATCGATATGGTGATCAATACGCCTACAAAAGGAAAAATCAGCACACGTAACGGCTTTATCTTAAGACGTACGGCAATGGAATACAATATCCCCTGTATCACGTCTCTAGATACCGTTCGGGCAGTATTGACCGCATTTGACTACATGCAAAAGTCCGGCAGCATTGACATCTATTCACTGGATGATTATTCTGTACAATGGGGCGTGGACAGCAGGATGTGGGGCTTAGATGCGACAGCCCCGGACCAGGAAGGTGAAGGAGAGGTTCGAATTCATGCATTTGGAATAAATGATTATGATAGCGTTTATACGTTGTGGAAAAAAGTTTTCCCTACTACCACTGATTCTTCCTATAGTCGAGAACAAATACAATTGTTCTTGGAAAGAAATCCGAGTACTTCCTTTGTTGCCGAATCAAACGGAAAAATCGTTGGGGCCGTTCTTGCAGGCCATGACGGGAGAAGAGGCTATATCCATCACTTAGGCGTATTAAAAGAATACCGCGACAAAGGAATCGGCAAAGGCCTGCTAAAAAGCGCGGAAAAAGCATTGGCCGACATAGATATACAAAAAGTTCATCTTTTTGTATTTAACGATAATATCTGGGCCAAGGATTTTTATACTCAGGTTGGGTATACAAAGCGTAATGATATTGGAATATTCAGCAAAACATTGTTATAGTAGGGAAATCAATTTAACCTCTCCCTATTTCCTAACACCGGATAAATAATTTTGAAGTGTTGAAAGGAGACATAATAATGCAGCATTTATTAAGTCTACACGATTTGACGGTGGAAGAAGTTAAAAATCTTCTTCTCTTGGCCAAAAAGTTAAAATCAGAGCAGAAAAAAGGATTGGCGCACCCCCTGCTAAAGGGAAAAACCCTGGGCATGATTTTCTCCAAATCATCCACTAGAACAAGAGTATCGTTTGAAGTAGGAATGGTACAGCTGGGAGGACACCCTCTGTTTTTAAGTTCTAACGATATTCAGCTTGGAAGAGGAGAAACCATTTATGACACTGCTAAAGTGCTTTCAAGGTATATCGACGGCATTATGATACGGACTTTCAAGCAAAGCGATATAGAAGATCTGGCAACATACGGGTCCATTCCCGTTATTAACGGATTGACCGACCTGCTTCATCCCTGCCAGATACTCGCCGATTTGTTGACGGTTCATGAGTACAAGTCCAAGCTGGAAGGACTCAAAATGGCTTATGTAGGGGATGGCAACAACATTGCCCACTCCCTTCTTTACGGATGTGCAAAAGTAGGGATGGATATTGCCGTTGCCACACCAAAAGGATATGGGTGTGATGCGGAAATAATAGAAAAGGCAAAAGATGACGCCCGGCTGACGGGCTGCAGCATTACCATTACCGATGACCCCGTTGAAGCAGTAAAAGGGGCTGATGCGGTATATACGGACACATGGGTCAGTATGGGGCAGGAAAAGGAAAAAGAAGAACGCGTCAAAATGTTTAAACCCTATCAGGTAAACAAAGAATTATTGGCCTTTGCAAAGCAAGACGCTATTTTTCTCCACTGCTTGCCGGCCTATAGAGGCTTTGAAGTTACGGAAGATATCATAGACGGCCCGCAATCCGCAATCTTTGACGAGGCAGAAAATAGGCTGCATGCCCAAAAAGCTGTTATGGCTCAACTCCTCGGAAGCCAAAAATGATGCGCAATAAGGTCTTTGAAGTTAGAAAAGCTGCCATTGGCGATATCCCGGAGATACATCAAATTACAAAAGAAGCCTTTGAAAAATATATGGAACTGGCCGGATTGAAGAAAAAGGTTGCCGCACTTGAAGAAAACTATGGCGATATTAAAAAAGATATTGAAACCAAAGAAGTGTTTATAGCCTTTTTAGACGGAATTCCCGTAGGCAGCGCTAGGATTGAGATGTTCCCGGATCAAACAGCCTATTTAACCAGATTCGGCGTACGTCCGGATTATCAAAACCATGGTATCGGAAAAGCATTGATGAATGCAGTGGATGTGACAATAAAACAAATGGGCGTCAAAAAACTATTTCTTCACACCGCCTCAAAAGCTGCCCCCCTTGTACGTTTTTATTACGGCAGGGGATTCTACGTAGACTCCGTAACCAAAAATAGAGGCTATATTAGAGCATTACTATGCAAGGATTATTCATAAAAGCCAAAAGGGGACGGTTGCTCAAAAAACGACAACCGTCCTCTTGCAGACTTTTACCCGCATATAGGCACGCAAATATCTATCTCGCTTCCTTCATCATAAGGGCCTGTAAATCTTTCACTGTATACTTCCAGGTCACAAGCTTCCGCTCTTTTGTACCCGGATTGAGGAAACCAAGTCCCATAAATATAATTGTAGGTTTCACCCATTTTATCAACCGAACCCTTATGGGTAAATACTGCGTATTTTGCAGCCGGAACAGTCTTGGTGATCATGCCTTCCGGGACATCCTCAGCGCTATCGGTTTCTACACCGGCAACATAATTAAATTCGCTTTCCTCATTAGCCTCTCCCTCACCGGTGCATTCGCAAATACCAAAGCTTACATTGGGGTTTACAATTGTTTTGATCTCTGCTATGCGGGGGTTAAATTGCGCCCACAAATCTCCTATACAATTTTTCTGGAGCGTAAACGTCCCTCTCATTCCCACTACTTTAAACGCCTGTTTTTCAACTAATTTAGGTTGCATGAAGCATTCCTCCTTGTATTTGTGATAAGTCTATTATACAAGGACAGGTACGACATATTCTGTCATAGTGAATAAAGTCTTAATTTTTTATTTTCACTTTACAATATTGATTTTATGAAATTCACATCCCACTATGTCACCTTTTGCATAGAGCTCATTCGAACTCGTTTCAACCATTAAATGGATGTCATCAACCAAAATACGATATTCCATGGTATTTCCTCTGTAATTCACACCGGCAACTCTGCCCTTCACCGCTCCTTTGTCCTTACTTAAAGAAATATTTTCAGGCCGTACAGATAATAACACGTGTGACCCAATATCGCCGTCAATATCTGCCTCCCTCATGATATATCCACCTGCAAAAACAATCTTCTTTTTATCCCCATACCTTTCAACGACACCATCAATAATATTTGCTTTGCCTACAAAATTAGCAACAAATTGTGTTTGGGGACACTCATATATTTCCTTAGGGGTACCCCACTGAACTAATTCTCCGTCCTTCATTACGGCTATTCTATCTGCCATTGCCATTGCTTCGTTTTGGTCGTGGGTAACATGTATGATTGCTATTCCCATATCTTTTTGTAACCCTTTAATTTCATACTGCATCTTCTCCCTTAATTTTGCATCTAGGCTGGATAAAGGCTCATCCAATAACAACACCTTGGGATTCATCACTAAAGCCCTTGCCAAAGCCACTCTTTGCTGCTCTCCACCGCTCAGTTCATGGGGATATCTATTCTCTTTACCATATAATCTTACAATATCAAGCAATCTTCTCACTTCACTTTTCACTTTATCTTTCTTGATATTTCTAATTTTTAGGGGATAGGCGATATTATCATAAACAGTCTTATGGGGCCATAGCGCATAATTCTGAAAAACCATTCCGATGTTTCTCTCTTCCGGTAATTTAAATAGATTCCTTTCCTTTGAAAATACCGGTTCTCCATCAATGATGATGTTTCCATTGTCGGGCTTTTCCAAACCGGCAATACATGACAACAACGTGCTTTTTCCACATCCGCTGGGGCCTACGATGACTAATATTTCACCGGTATAAATATCTAGACTTAAATCCCTTACAGCTACAATATTTTCATATTTTTTTATTAATTTCTCAACTTGTACTTGTATGATTGCCTCCGCCTCCCCTCTTGACATTGCCAATTTTTCCGATGAGTATATTACCTATGACCGTTAAAACGATAATTACTACCGCAAGGGTCGAAGTCATTTCCAATCCATATGTATTGGATTGAATCCCAAACAACATAACGCCTATCGTTTCCTTACCTGAGGAATACAATAATAAAGAAATCGGAATCTCTCGTAACGCAATTAAAAAGCCTAAAATCCATCCGCTTTTAATCCCGGGCATGGTTAAAGGCAAGGTAATATCTACAAAGCCTTTAATCCTTGAAGCCCCGGATGCCCTGGCAGCCTTTTCAAGGGATGCATCTTGATTCTGCATTAAACCGCCGATATTTTTAATGGAGATAGGAATGAATAATGCAATGTATGTCACTATGATGATCCATTCGGTACCATATAATTTTAATGGTTGTTTTATCCATGTTAAAGCAGCAGCCACCGCTAATACAATATTAGGGAAAGCCATTGGCAATGAAGCAATAAGCTCTATTATTTTTTTTCCTTTAATATTGGTTTTATGGGATATATACGAAACACCTACACCAACACAAGCTGCAATTGTAGCAGCCGTTAATCCGTAAAAAATACTGTTTCCAAAGGCCCTGATGATTATCTCATGCCTAAAAAGCAGAAGATAATTATTTAAAGTAAAATGCTTTATTTCCAGGCTTAAACCCCATCTTTTTAGAAAAGATGCTATTAAAACAGATGCTAACGGTATCATGGTTGTAAGGATATGAAATATAAATACACATGTCGTTAGTGTTTTTTTATGTTTTCCCAATTCTATCAATCTTGGCTTTTTACTATGCCCGGTAATCATCGTAAAGCCTTTTCTCTTTAATAGGAGATTGCTTAGTAAAAATATTCCCCCGGATATCATAACTAAAAAAATTGAAAGTGCGGTTACCAATTGAAAATCTAAATTTGTTAGGGAGCTATATATCCTTGTAGTCAAAACTTCTTCACCAACAGGCAAGGCTAAAACGGCCGGAACACCGAAATTTGCAATAGTACGACTAAATATCAATAGTCCTATAGATATAAAGCTGGGCATGACCAAGGGCAGGGTAATTGTCATAGCTGCCTTCAGCCTGCTTGCTCCACTAATAACAGCCGCATCTTCCAGAGAAGAGTCTGTTTTTCTTAAGGCATTTGTAATAGCCATAAATACTAAAGGATATAAGTGAACAGACATTACTATTATGACAGCCTCTAATGAATATGGCCGCATGTTATAGTTTGATAATCCAAATATTTTGTAGAGTATACGACTTAAGTATCCATTTCTTCCGAAAAACTCTATCCATGCAATTGCAACGATGTATGAAGGAATAATAAAGTTAAGAAATACTAATATCTTCGTGAATCTTTTATAGGCATAATCTGTCCTCGCTACGATCCATCCCAAAGCTCCTCCAAGAATGCTCGTTAATACAGTTACGCCCGATGCTACATACAATGTATTCCTTAATGCAGTATAGTTATATGTATCTCTAATAATTCTCTTATATCCTTCTAAAGAAAATGCTCCCCCATCTAAGGAAAGTCCAAAGCTTTTCATAACAAGGATGACAAAGGGATATAAAATAAAACTCCCGATTAATACGCCTAATATTAAAAGAATTACGACCTCCAACGGAGATCGTAATCTTTTGGTATGTTTTTTTAAGCCTTTATTTTTTCTTAAAAATATTTTTAAATCCATTTCTTATATCCTCTTCATGCTCACTGGCAAAATGCCAGTCAACGGCTTTAATCTTTACTTTTTCAGGAATACCTGCAGGCGGCTTAACATCTTGTCTAATACTAACAAATCCGAATTGCGTTGTAATACCTTGCACTTTTTCAGATATTATAAAGTCTACAAATTCTTTAGAAAGCTTATCGTTTTCCTCCGGTCTCGCTTCATTTTTGATAACTGCTATAGGCCTTTGAATGGCTAGCGCACCCTCCTCCGGCCAAGCAATATCTATCGGCACTTTATAACCCTCTTTTTTGGCCTTCTTTTTAAGTCTTAGAACACCGTCGTGGGGCGCTATTCCGGCATCAAACTCACCCTCGGATATTTTTGAAGAGACTTCCCCGTTTTTCTTTGTCAAAAAGAGGTGATTGTCGAAAAGCGCCTTCTGGTAGTCAAAATTATTTCCACTCATTTGATACAATGCCGAATTCAAAGCCAAGGCAGTAGAGGATTGGGTGGCATCTGTCATAATAACAGCCGAATCCCAAGCTTTATCCTTTAAATCCTCAAAGGCTTTAGGCGTCTGTTTAACCCTGTCGGTATTATAAATAATGACCCCATATCGTTCACCTGCTAAGGTATAATACCCATCTCCAATTTGATAGACGGATTTGATAGCGTCATACCCTTCAGGCATATATTCTTCAAGCAAGTCTTCTTCCGCCAGCGCAATGTACATAAGGGGATCGGAACCCCATACCACATCTGCTTGAATTGCGCCTGCTTCTTTTTCAGTCCAAACTTTTTGTCTTAGAGGACCGCAGCCCATATGTAAAAAATCCGCAACATCTCCTCTTGTTTTTTCAAACTCTTCCTCAAGCTTTTTCACCATTTGCTCCGGTCCCGATATGTATACGGTGATTTTTCCTTCTTGGCCGTGATAACTTGCTTGAATGGAACCAGTGGCCTCATTACCGCCCTCATTTTCTTTACTCTCAATCCCTTGTTCATTTCCCCCTGTTTCTTTATCTATTTCCTTGGGGCCGCAAGCTGATAATATAAATCCTATTAATAGAATCAGTACGACAAAAACATAGCTTTTCTTTGCGTAAAGCTTACTCATATCAAAAAATCCCCCCTTGAATATAATGTGTTTTCAATAGATATTGATTATCACTTATTGCCAAATAAAAAATGATAATCATTCATTTATGATATTGATTATCATTTCACGCATATTATATAGAATACAAATTTAATTGTCAAGTAACCGGGGAACTTACCATATCTATCTTAGTACCATTCGTGCTTGTAAAAAAAGTTAAACTTAACTGTTTTCGAGTTCTTTTCACCCGCAATTGTAAAAGTGACATGGTATAACTCCTCACGAGCGGTTAGCCTCTCAATCGCTCCTATTTTACCGTTTTTCTTAATAATGTGATCTCCGATTATCCCGCGGCATTTGTAATCTCGCCACCCCTCATAGGCTAATCCCAATACGACAATGACGATAAGAACCGGCGGCGAATGTATGAAATCAAATAAAGAATCTAAACTTAGTGTCTCCATATCACACCTCCTATGCCGGATATATTATCATAAATGGGGTAATAAATAAAAGCTAACAACGTATTAGTTCACGATATTACAACAATCTTTTCCAATATTGCAAGTCCCGCTTCTTCCGATTTTCTCACTTTGCGCAGGTGTTTAACCGCCATATCGCACCCTTTGGCATCTTGGATTTCTTCACTTTTTGGCGGAAGCGGAAAAAGGGCCGATACACTATTGAGATGATAGGCAATGTCCTCATAATGTTTGATGGCTTCTTCAAGCAAAACATTATATTTTCCCCCGATTTTCATTTTGGCTTCCTTTAAAAATTCTACCGCAAAATGCCGGCATTCACTCCACACCGCACTATTATAGGCCATACCGAAAGCATTTACGCTGCCCTTCTCCAATGCGTTAATCCATATGTCAAACCCACACAAACCCGTTTTATATCCGCTGGGAAGCCACCCCCTGGGACTCCGGGCGTGCTCCAGCACAAATTCAAAAGCCTCTTTTACGGTTCCCAAATCATCAGTCACATTACAGGTTTCTACATAATGCATCTCAAGGATTCCGATCTTCGTATTACCCAATTCCTGCCACGGTCTCAAGCCATCCTTCACACCGGAATAGAAATAGCCCGATTCATCATAACCATAAACCATGCTGAATTCCGGGATTTCCAGTTCCCAGCCGTAGCAGGGTATGCCCCTGTCAATAGCCCTTTTGGTGTTATCCCAGGCAATTTTTTGCTTTAATGCAAAATCCTTTTCCCCTTTCCATCCCCACACGCCCTCAATAAAATACCCCAGATTACACCCAAGCTTTAAAAACTTTTCGGTGCTCCATGACGTCGGCCCACTGGGACATAACGTTTTGTACATGCTGATAATGAAGGCATGTCCTGTTCCGCCAAACAGCCACGCATCGGAAACAGACAGCTTCAAATACTCCAAGCACCCTTTGATGCATCCCAGATGAGACACCCACATGGGTTTCCATTGCAAACCTTCAAGCTTTTTAATCATTTAACCCTTCTCCTTATCCTTTTAGGTATAAATAACGATGGGAAAGTTTTTGCAGTCGCTTTCCAAACCAATTTTTAAGCCAGTTTGGAGATATGATCGTAAACTCACAGGGACAAAGCACCAGTGATGAGAAAAACGCCTCAATGTCGTAAAACGTTATACGGTATAAATTATTTTCCATGGGTTCCGCAGAAAATGTTGACAAGGTTCCCACTTCCGGCACACTAAATCGTACAATAGCTTTATATTCTATACGCATAAAGAACGGGTCCGCTTCGTCTCCATACATGCTCCCATCAAAGGCCTCAAGCACTTGGAATACCTGATCAAGCATTTCAATCCCCTGCATACGGTCCAAACGAAAAACCCTTATTTCATTTCTTAACTCACAAAAGCCTACAACATAATGATAAACCTCTCTTTTAAAAAGCTTATAGGGGCAAAACGTCCTTGTACTGTACTCCTCGGCAGTATTGCGATACCGGATTTCCACTTTGCGTCGGGCTTCTATGGCTTCCCGCAATAGATGAAAACATTGGATTTCTTCCTTTTTCACCGGCACGGCAGGAATATCCGATTGCCCTTCCGCCATAAGAGACTGATTGCCGGCTAACCTGGAAAAAAGGGCTGCCAATTCTACGGCACGCTCTTCTTCCATACTTTGATACTGCTCCGAAAGATATTGCAGCGTTTGTTTTTGCTGCTCCGTAATGAACATGGTCGGCAGTACAAAAGCAGCATCACCATAATCATATCCTCGATGCCGAGATGAATATTGAATAGGTGCCAGCAGAGAATCTCTCATATATTCGATATCCCGTGATGCTTGACGAGTTGAAATTTCAAACTTTTCTGCAATGGTACGACAATTAGGATAGCATTTTTGTCTAATCTGCTCATCAATCCAAACAATTCTATGCAAATAGCTCACAATACCTCCTCCTTCCGTACTTCAATGTGAATATCCGGATGTTTATTCTCTATTTTAAAATAATCCATGATTAATCTAATTCTTCATTATTCAAACAGCATCTGAATTTCTTCCCCGGTCATCTTTGACAGCAGGGTTTCCCCGGGCTGTATCACCGATTCAATCATTTTCTTCTTCTTTTGCTGGAGTGCATAGATCTTTTCTTCAATCGTACCCTTGGTAATCATTTTCATCACCTGCACTACATTCTCCTGCCCGATACGATAGGCGCGGTCCGTAGCCTGTTCCTCCACCGCAGGATTCCACCAGGGATCGAAATGAATAACCATATCCGCTCCGGTAAGATTCAAACCCGTCCCTCCCGCTTTGAGGGAGATTAAAAATACCTTTCTTTCTCCTTTATTAAAATCATGCACCAATTTCCTTCTTTCTTCGGCTTTCGTGGCCCCATCCAAATAAAAATATGTAATCTTTGCCTTGTTAAAATACTGCTTCATGATACCCAGCATCGTCGTAAACTGAGAAAATAACAAAATTCTGTGCCCGCTGTCTATAGCGTCCTCCAGAATTTCCATCAGTAAAGACATTTTGCCGCTTCCCCCCTGATAACGGTCTATAAACAGGGCAGGATGACAGCATATCTGTCTTAACCGGGTCAGCATAGCAAGAATCTTCATCCGGCTTCTTTCAAAACCCTCGGCTGCAATTTCTTTCGCCACCTCTTTTCTGGCTTGATGCAAATAGGCTAAATAAACCTTTGTCTGTTCTGCTGTCATCTGTGCCGTCATCTTACTCTCAATCTTTTCCGGGAGCTCTTTGAGAACATCCTTCTTCATTCGGCGCAGCACAAAAGGCCGGATATGCTTGTTCAGATCTTCCAGCACCGGCTGCTCTTCCTTTTTTACAATCGGCCGTTCGTATTTTTTGATAAACTTTGTGTGGCTGAACAAATAACCGGGCATAATGAAATCAAAAATCGACCATAATTCCGTTAAAGTGTTCTCCACAGGCGTTCCGGTCAAAGCAAAATACCCTTTTGCTTTCACCTGTTTCACCACTTTTGCACTGATGGTATGGGGATTTTTGATATGTTGTGCTTCATCCAAAAAGCAATATCCGAAGGTTAATGCGGCATATTGTTCGATATCCCTGCGTATCAGAGGGTAAGACGTAATCACAAAATCTGCATTTTCTATATTCTGCAGCTGCTGCTGCCGTTCTTGCTGCGAACCCGAGACAACCACCACATGCATATGGGGTACAAACTTTTTCACTTCATCCTGCCAATTGTATAGCAGCGATGTAGGCGCAATCACCAAGGAAGGAGGCAAGCTGCTCTCTTTTTCCGATAACACAAATGCGATAACCTGCAAGGTCTTTCCCAGCCCCATGTCATCTGCCAGGATACCGCCTAATCCATAAGCGGCAAGTGTCTTAAACCATTTAAAACCTACTTTTTGATACCCTCTCAAAACCGATTGCAGTTCATCCGGTATAGCGAATTCCATATCCTGCGGCTCTTTAATATTTTGAACCAGTTGTTTAAAGGCAATATTTCGCTCAAAATGCTGCAATTGGGCTTCTCTAAGGGTACTGTCAACGTACATTGCACGATATTTGGGGAGTTCAATGACTTTTTTCTTTAAGTCCTTCGGCGAAATATCCAGATTTTCTACAAGCTGAGCAACCGGCTCCAATGCAGGCCCATTCAGCGGGATAAAGGACCCGTCTTTGAGGCGATGGTATTTTTTCTTTTGCCGTATCGAAGCAAAAAGCTCCTCTAATTGTGCATCGGGAATATCCTCGTGCCGGAATGAGAATTCTAACAAATTTGACATTTCGTTTAATCGGATTCCCGCTGAAAAAGCATGGGGATCTTTTATCTTTATATTTTTAAAATCATCGGAATAATAGACCTCTGCCTGTTGTTGAAGCTGAGGAAGAACATCATATACAAAGCCGAATATCTTTTCCTCTTCCTTGAGATAAACCAATCCTTCTTTGATATTAAAGTCCGCTTGCTCAAAAATAGTCATTATCTCTCTTTCCCTTGGCACATCACGAACCAATAATCTATGATCTTCGGAATCTTTGGGTTTCCCTCGGAAAGGATTAATGACTTCATCCCCATAATGAAATTCTATTTTTGCCGAAATACCTTTTCCGTTTTTATCGAAATACATGCTTACTTGCAAGGCCTCTTGGTACAGGCTTTCCTCTACCGCCTTATCAATAATTGTTTTCCCCGCCTTTTTTACAATCGGAAGGAGTTCGGAAACCAATCTTTCTCTTTGTTCTCCTTCAAATATAATGCCTTTCCCAATATTGCGCTTAAACGCATGATAGAAGGAGATAAAACACTTTCTCTGATTCTCGGAAATCTCGTAAATAAAACCTTTATAATAAACATGACTTGCATCTGCCGTTAGGGGAACAAATTGCTGTTTTTCTCTTAAATCCAGACACAGATAGTCCCCCTGCTGCGTTAACTGAAACGACAGCGGCAGGTCTTGTGTCAAAATCCTTATTTCTTCGGTCCTGTATGCTAGTATAGTGGCGATGAAAGGGGTATTTTCAACGGCTCTAAAAAATCTTTTTACTGCCGGCGACGGCAGGTAAACTTTTTTCCCTCTAAAGACACCGCCCCGGGCATAGGGTGACAGAGAAGTCTCCTGCAGCGTTGCTTCGTACTCATACACTTCCTGCAGCAAATCAATAATTGCTTTATCTTGGCCTTCAAATGCATGAATCGTCGGATGGAACGTGAAATTCTTCCCAAATACCAGTGGTTCGCCGGTTGTAATCGTCCTGAGAAACTGCTTTATGTTTTTCACGACATACAACCTCTCTATACCGATACGCAATGTTATTGAGGAAAAATACTGACCCAGATCCCTTTCAAATTCATAGGCAGCTTCTAAGGCTATTGCTTGCTTCTTTTGATTTTGTGCCATGCTTTCAAAATCGTCAAACAGTTGGGCAGGTATGTTTCTCTTCCTGTTTTGCCAGACTGCCGGGCTGCTGTATGTACTATTCTTTTCAAATTCCTGCTGTGCTCTTTTTAATACGGCCACAATATGCTTGCATATCCCCGGATAGTTATCAAATGCAAGACAGTTACAACAACATTCTTCTATGGCGCCCTGCTCCGAAAAATAGATCGTCACATCATAGGCTTCTTCTCCCACAACTTCTGCTTCCAGCATCAAGGCTTCTTGATCAAAGCTAAAGGACACAATTCTATTTTTCAGATAATACATAAATCCTTTTTGATACGTTGTTGCATGTGAAACTTGATTTTGAATCATCTTGTCTGTAATCGAAAACGGAAACATACCGCACCTCTTTTGTATTTTTTGTATCATTAAAATTATACACAAAAATACTCAAATTAAGCAAGGTTATATTGAGCGAGAGGTGTATGAATTTGAGCTGAGTGTTGAGGGCTGAGCGTAAAACAGCAACGAGGTGTCGTGCAAGGTGGGCCATTCTTAACCCTCATCTCTAAGCCCTCAACTATTTTTTAGTCTTAGGATACCTGTTGCCGGAGTACGATTATATTTCAAATTTTACTGTTTATGATCCATATACACTATTCAAATCTCAGGCTGATATCCATCGCTTTTACGGTATGGGTCAATGCGCCTACCGAAATCAAATCGACACCCGTTTGTGCAACTTCCGGTAAATTTTTATCTCCCATATTGCCGGAGGCCTCCACCAAAGCCTTTCCGTCAATGCGCTCAACTGCTCTTTGCATTGCTTCAATATCCATATTGTCCAACATAATGATATCCGCTCCTGCATTTAACGCTTCGTCAATTTGTGCCATGGTTTCTACTTCCACTTCTATTTTCAATGTGTGCGGCGCATTTTTCCTTGCGGCATTTACTGCATTGGTAATACTGCCGGCTGCCTTGATATGATTATCTTTAATCAGAATGCCGTCGGAAAGATTAAACCTATGATTTGCGCCGCCCCCCGCTTTCACAGCATATTTTTCGATCACCCTAAGCCCCGGGGTGGTCTTCCGGGTATCGGTAATGCGGGCTTTGGTTCCTTTCACCGCATCCACAAATCGAGCAGTTTTTGTGGCAATGCCGGACAGCCGCTGAATCAGATTCAGTGCAACGCGCTCTCCTTCCAGCACGCCGACAGCCGGGCCTTCAATCTGTGCAATCACGTCGCCTTGCTCCGCTTTATCCCCATCACTCATATGAGGCTTCACCTTGATATTGGGATCTATCTTTTCAAAAACCTTTATCATCATAGGGATACCGCAGATAACCCCCGATTCCTTTGCCATAACCTTCCCTGTGATTTGCTGTGTTTCCGGTATGATACTGCGTGTCGTAACATCCCCCGTCCCGATATCCTCCGCCAACGCCCTCAAAACAATCTCTTCCATAATATGAACATCTAACATCTCACACACACCTCTTATATTCTTTATATCTATATATAACACGATAAATAAATGACATACCCACTAACACTCAGCTCTCCCGATAATGAGCCCCTATACTCTCTTCCCGCTCTCCGGCAGCTCTCATGATCTGTCGGGCAACGGTTGCCATGTTCCATACCTCTACATGCTCATGGGTGGAAAAACGAAAGCTTTCAATGTCTTCCGCTATGCTGTCAATCCTTTTTAGCCCTTTCTCAATGCCCTGTGCGTTTCTATTGATCCCTACGTATTGATGCATGATTTTCTTTATCTCTTGCCTCGTTTGGGAGAAATCATTTGGAGCTGGGGGTTCCAAGCTCGGCGTAAAATCAGAAATAACCGTACCGGCGATATTTTTAACGTTATTCTTAATCGCGCTCCAATCGCTTTGATGATTGATATGCTGTGCGCACCGTCTCCCGAACACCAGGCATTCCAGCAGTGAGTTGCTTGCCAAACGATTAGCGCCGTGTACACCCGTACACGCCGCCTCCCCGCACGCATATAAACCGGGAATATTGCTCGATCCATTTAAATCGGTCTCGATACCGCCCATAAAATAATGCTGTACCGGGCAGACAGGAATAAACTGTTCGGACATATCGATTCCCTGCTTCTCACATTCCTGATATATGGTAGGAAATCGATCTACAAGATACTGCTTTGATTTTGAAGTAATATCAAGGTATACATAGGGCATCTCACTTTTTTCGATTTCTTTCATGATTTCCCTGGCCACAATATCGCGCGGTGCCAAATCCCCCATAGGATGACGGCCCTTCATGAATTGTTCGCCTTTTTCATTGCGCAGTATACCGCCTTCCCCTCTCACCGCTTCGGAAACAAGGAAAAAGCGTTCCTCTTCCTTTTGATTAAACAATGCCGTAGGGTGAAATTGCACAAACTCCATATGACGAACTTTAATCCCTGCTCTTACCGCAGCAGCAATCCCGTCTCCGGTCGCTCCTGCTGGGTTTGTCGTATATCGATAAATCTGTCCGATGCCGCCGGAGCAAATCACTACATTCGGCGCAGCGTAAAGCTTATGTCCGTTTTCATAGGTCCATACGCCGGCAGTCCGGCCTTTATCGGTGATCACATCCGCAAAAAACGTATCATACTTTATGGTTACATTGGGGCGAGCGGCTACAACCTCCGTAAGCTTTTGAATAACTTCTCTGCCTGTTGCGTCACCCCCGCAGTGCACCACCCTTTTTCGGCTATGCCCGCCCTCTTGGGTAACGTGCAAATGGCCCTGTTCGTCCATATCAAAGGCAACACCCACCGACATGAGCTTTAGGATATCCTCCGGCGCTTCTCCTACAAGCACCTTTACCGCTTCTTTATCGCATAACCGGGCCCCTGCGCGCAGCGTATCGTTATAATGGGTCTCAAATGCGTCATCCTGCTTACAAACCGCAGCAATGCCGCCCTGGGCCAAAAAAGAATTGCAATCATTATTTTTTTCTTTTGACAAAACGACACAGGATAAGCTTTCGTCAATATTCAAAGCAGTATATAGGCCCGCCAGCCCGCTGCCTATGATGACAACATCACAATCATGTTTTTTAATTTGATCCGGAGGATAATCAAATACGTATCTTCTCATTATATTCTCTCCTATATCCTTAACATCTTTTCCAAGCTGCCGTATGCTCTTTCGATGATCTGTTCGCTTAACCGGATTTGATAAGTCATCGTTTCCAAAGCCGTTAGGACTGTTTTTAAGGTTGTTTTCTTCATATTAGGACATATCAACTTTTGCGATAAGAGATAGAACTTCTTATCCGGATGCTTCTGTTTCAGCCAATGTAAGACACCTTGCTCCGTACCGATGATAAATCGCCGGTCCTCCGCATTTGTAACATAATCTATAATCTGTGACGTGCTGCCTGCAAAATCGGCTTTTGCGACAACCTCCGGCCTGCACTCCGGGTGCACAAGCAGTTTTGCGTCCGGTACGGCCTTTCTTGCAGCATCGGTTTCTTCTAACGTTACGCGTTTATGGGTCGTGCAATACCCTTCAAACAAGATAATTTCTTTGTCGGGCAGCTGCCGGGCCACGTAGTCTCCCAGATTTTCATCGGGAATAAATATAATCCGATGATTGGGCAAGGACCTGATGACACTCACCGCATTGGATGAGGTGCAGCATACGTCACTTACCGCCTTTACTTCTGCCGAAGAATTCACATAGCAAACAACGGCGGCATCGGGATGGGCTTTCCTCAATGCTTCTACATCCGGCACAGTCACCATATCCGCCATGGGACATCCCGCATCCCTTACAGGCAGCAAAATCGTTTTTTGAGGGCTCAGGATTTTTGCCGTTTCTGCCATAAAATGCACACCGCAAAATACAATGACGTCACATGCCGTTTCTTTCGCCTTCTTGCTAAGCGCAAAGGAATCCCCCACAAAGTCCGCAATCTCCTGCACCTCACCAATCTGATAGTTATGCGCCAGAATGGTGGCATTTCTTTGTTCTTTTAATTCGGAAATCTTATCTATTATTTCTTTCATAGGCTCCCCCTGTCCTGTTAACTGTCTTTACATGTGTATATACTACAATATAACACTTTATTTTATATTTTGCAATGTAAAAATAAGACCTCAGGGGCATGGCATTCTCTGCATTTTGGTTGAATTTTACACGGTTAAATGGCTGAAATAAAGAGAATAACCCTCATCGGAATCATATTCTTCAAAAATTAATCACCATTTTATCTTCCCTTTCATACTATGTACTGTAATTAAATTAAGTGAGGAGTGTGACATATGGGATTATTCGGTGGAAAAGGGTTCTTTGGTGACCGGGGAGAAATCTTATTTTTTATCATTCTCTTCTTGCTGCTGTTCTTTAACTGGGGCTTTGGCGGCTTTGGCGGCTACGGCGCTACCGACGAAGAATAATAGCAACGTACATAAAAGCCACTTCAACAGTGGCTTTTCCCCTTTATTCCCGCGTGTTCCCTCCCCTACACCACCAAACTCTAAAACAGCTCCTCATCTATGCTTTGCTTTACAATCATTCATCCCTCCCCAAGAATCTAATTCTTCATTATCCATTATCCATTATTCATTATTCATTATTAACTATTCATTATCCATCACGCCTCTCCTTGTGTGACGGTTGATCGTTGACTTTTGACAATATACAGTATACAATTTGATTGATGAAATAAATTATAGGGAGACCGAACTTTAAAGTAGAATTTATATTTGCCATTCATTATCTTTACGCGGAGGTTTTGACCATGAGATGGGGTAGCAAACGATATCATTCCTTAAATGAGGAGCTCAGGAAAATCTTTGGTGAGAAAGTTTTCAAACTTTCTCTGGACGGACATTTTACGTGCCCGAACCGTGACGGCACCGTCGGAACCAAAGGCTGCCTTTTCTGCAGTGAACAGGGCGCCGGTGAATTTGCCGCCCCCCGTCAATGGAGCCTGCAAGCACAAACAGAGCAGCAAAAAAACCTTTTATCCCAAAAATGGACAAGGGGTAAATATATCGCCTATTTTCAGAACTTTACCAACACCTATGCCCCGGTTAACGTGCTGAGAAGAAAATATAAAGAAGCGCTGTCCTTACCGGATGTGGTGGGACTGGCCATTGCCACACGTCCCGATTGTTTGCCCGGTGACGTGCTGGATTTGTTAGATGAACTGAACCAAGAAACCTACCTTTGGGTTGAGTTGGGATTGCAGACCATCCATGAACCGACGGCCAAGTTGATTAGAAGGGGTTATCCCCTTTCTGCCTTTGAAGAGGCAGTAGGGCAGTTAAGGAACAGAAACATCAATGCAGTAGCCCACTTAATTTTCGGCCTGCCATGGGAAACGGACGAACAGATATTGTCATCGGTGAAATACGTAGCACACAGTGGTATTCAAGGGGTCAAATTACATTTGATGCACATTCTAAAGGGAACGGACCTGCATATCCTTTATGAGACCGAACCTTTCCCCCTCTTATCACAGGAAAAATACATCTCTCTCATTGCCGATGCCATCGAACTTTTACCACCGGAGATGGTGATTCACCGCATGACGGGAGACGGAGCCAAACAGCTGCTGGTGGCCCCTAAATGGAGCGGACATAAGCGTGCGGTGTTAAATGGGATCGAAAAAGAACTGAGGCAACGGGATACCTATCAGGGAAAGTATTTTCAAGTACCTTATTGAAGCGCTCAATTGGATCTGGACAGATAAGCTTATAGAAACTTTTGAAAAATTATCTTGACAATTGGGGACATTATACAACACTATTTGTTAAATATAATTTCCCACATCCCCTAAAATCCCACCAAAAATTATTATTACCAAAAAGTTTAAATTGGTGTTTTCTTTTACCAGGATTCAATTCATTACCTATATTAATAACAATGTTGTACGGTATCAACATATTTTCGTAAATATCTATTTTAAAATATCGCCATGATATATTAATATCAAAAATATATTGATTATTCCATTGGCTAAATTTATAATCAATATTATTATTATTTTTCATTTCAAAATACTCTCCTTTTACATTAGCATTCACAAACAAAGAATTTAGTTTTGATACAGCATTTCTATTTATATGGACATCTTTTAATAACATAACAATGACCCCCGTATTTATACATACCATTTTGCCTGCATATGGAACAATGTCGAGTATTCCCCTTTTTGCTTTATTAGCTCTTCATGCTTACCTACTTGAACGATTTCTCCGTCTTTTAGAACTATTATTCTATCAACAAACTGGGCTGTGCCAATTCTATGAGATACAAGAATAGTACATTGATTGTTAGCTGCATTTAAAAAATTTTTAAATATCTCATATTCAATAATGGGATCTAATGCTGCCGTAGGTTCATCAAATATTATGATTGAGCTATCTCTGTATATACCACGTGATATAGCAATTCTCTGCCATTGACCGCCAGATAATTCAAATCCGTCAAATTCTCGTCCT
>JAKSBV010000239.1 GCA_022360955.1 Bacillota bacterium | reverse complement strand
TTGGCCTTGGAATATCTGTTGCCGGAGTACATCTCTTTAAGTTATAAGAGACCAAAAGGGCTGTCTCACCCATAGCATTCACTTGCTATTTTGAGACAGCCCTTTTTTGGTCGGATTTTACTATATAAAATGCATAAAATCGTTGACGCATATGATGGAAAGGTTTAACGCCTGTCATTTTTACGCTATCCTTTTATGCCCGAAGTGACGATACCCTCAACATAATATTTTTGTCCCATCAAGAACATCAATATCATTGGTATGGAAATAGTAGTACTCGCCGCTAATAATAGATTCCATTCAACCGTATTTTCCGACTTGAATACGGCTAAAGCCAGCTGTACCGTCCTCATTTTTTCACTATTCGTTATAATTAACGGCCACGTATATTCGTTCCAGCAGAAGGAGGCCTTCAAAATGGCCAGCGTCGCCAAAATAGATTTGCTCAACGGCAGGTATATCATAAAATACGTTCTCCATTTCGAACACCCGTCGATCTTGGCAGCTTCATCCAAAGATTTGGGAAATGAAATATAAAACTGTCTGCATAGAAATACCCCAAATGAACCCGCTAAATAAGGTACGATTAATCCCCAATAGGAATTGATCCATCCGATTCCGCCTTGTCCAAAAATATTATTTCCCCCTGCCAACGGAATTTTGCTCATCATGACAAACACAGGGACAATTGTTACCTGAGGAGGCACCAGCAGCCCTAGTAATGCCAGCGAAAACAACGTATCCCTACCTTTAAATTCCAATCTGGCAAATGCATACCCACACAATGAGTTGATAATCAAACTGATTACAGTGGCAACCACCGTTACGATTACGGAATTCTTAATATATGTCAACCAATTTCCCCGCTGCATTGCTTCTGCATAGTTTATCCACCGGAATGCTTCGGGCAATAACGAAAATGTGGGGGATTGTATCTCTCCCATTGTTTTCAACGAACCCAACACCATGAAAATAAACGGTGCTATCATCAGCATTGATATCATCAGCATGATTACAGAAATAATCCACGTATTTATTTTTTCTTTCATATTTCCATTCATTGACTTAGTTAACGTCGGTATCAACATTTCCACCTCCTGTCTTGAAATTTAAAATCGTGAGGGAGCCGATAATCATTAACAATAAGATTGCTATCGCGGAGCTGTACCCAAATTTCAAATCGGTAAATCCACGTATATATATCTGGTGTACAATTGTGGTCGTACTATCCAAAGGCCCGCCGCCGGTCATAATATTAACCTGTTCAAATACCATAAATGCATTTTTTGTTAAAATCACCAGTAAGAAAAATAACGTTGGTTTCATCATCGGCACCGTAATATGCGTGAATCTTTGAAGGGCATTGGCACCATCTATCCGCGATGCTTCGTATAAGGAACCGGGAATATTTTGCAGCCCCGCCAAGTTGATGATCATACTATACCCAACCGTTCTCCATATCCCGACAAGTATGATACACCCTAAAGCCAATCCCCTGTCATTTAACCACTTTTGCGGTGTTCCCCCCACTATTTTCATGAGCCAGTTGAATATCCCTGTGGAAGGGTCGTAAAACCAAAGCCAAACCAGTGCCATTGAAGCCATTGAAGGAATATACGGCAAATAAATAGATGTTCTATAAAACTTGAAGCCGAATACTTTCTTATTATTCAACAATACTGCAATGATGAGTCCGAAGATAATTGTCGGAAATATCGTAAAGGCCGCATATAAAAATGTATTCCAAACCGCTTTGATAAAAACCTTATCATGAAATAATTTGATATAATTTTTGAACCAAACAAATTTTGGCGGATCGTATAAATTATATTCCGTAAAGCTGTAAAAAAAACCGCTAACCATTGGGATCACCATAAATATAAAGAAAAATAAATAAAACGGTGCTATCATAGAATAGGCCGCTTTATCGTCTTGGGTCAATGAAAATTTTTTCAAGTTATCACCTACTCATTTCAATTTAAGCTGTTGTGCAAGTTAAATGGTATGGAAAGAAGCATGTTTATCACAAAATATATCGTATATGTCGTTTCATGTTAACAGCACTGATAAGCATCAGTGCTGTCCATGCAACTTCATTATTTAATTTCTTGTTTCAATTCCTCTTGCGCAGCATCTAATGCTTTCTGTGGTGCCGTTTCTGCAAGCATTGCCGCTTCATAAGCTTGTTCGACATATTTCCTAAACGTACCGGTCCATGGCACATTCGGCAGCGGATAGCTCACGCTGGCTGCTTTGTATATTACTTCGTTAAATTGACCCGCTTTAATATATTCATCTACCAAGTCTTTTCGCACAACCGGTGAACTGACCTTTTGATATCTTTTCCATGTTTCATCTTTGCTTAGCATGAATGCTATAAAGTCCCATGCGTTATCTTTATGGCTGCTTTGTGAGCTTATAAAATATTGGTAAAGCCCGCCAAATGTGGCCTTCGCCTTCTCGTCAAAATACGGCAGCAGACCGACTTTATCTTTCATCTCCGGATCGGCTTCTATAAAGCTTTTTAATTGGCTGGGTGTAATATACGCCATTGCAGCTTTACCATTTAAAAACGGTTTTTCTGCAGCATTTAAGGCATTAAATTCAATCGCCACGCCCATATTATAAAAATCAACCAGATATTCTAACGCCTGTACACATTCCGGCTCATTGATCAATGGCACTTGCTTGTCTTCATCAACGATTACAGCACCGTTCTGTCTTGCAAAAATGGAAAAATAGTTGGTTGCTTTGGTTAACGGGATATCCATGCCTGAACGGCTTACGATATCTCCATCTTTTTTCACCAATTTTTGCGCATATCTCTTCAATTCTTCAAAGTTTTTAGGGGGTTCTTCGGGATTAAGTCCGGCTTCCTCAAAGAAATCTTTCCTATATGCGAAAAGTCTCGGGTCCCAATGATACCCCAGTCCATATGTTTTCCCTTGATATACGCCCAATTCCAGCGCATGCTCCATCATGTTTTCTTTATCATCCCAGTTCTCCAGGTATTCGTCTATCGGATAAAACTGGCCTAATTCTGCCCGCTGCGCCTGGACGGCAATTGCGTCGCAAACTACGTCCGGTGCATTGTTGCTGGCAAATAAGACATTTAATTTTGTATTACGTTCCGCCCACGGTGTTTCAAAATATTCGATGGTTACGTTCGGATTGGCCGCAGTAAAATCATTTATTGCTCTCTCATAATACTCTGTCCAGACCTTTTCAAGACCCGATTTCATAATATTCATCTTGATTGGCTTTGCATCTTCCTGTCCGCTTTTTTGCTCCGTATCCGACTTTCCGCTTTCCGTTTCAGATGCGTTGCGATCTTTGACTTCTAATTTTTCCGTCTGACCGCTGCATCCCATCGCAGTAACAATTAATGCCGCTATTGTGAGCATTAGAATAAGTTTTCTTTTCATTTTCGCCCCTCCTATTTTTGATAAGTTAACCTGTTGCAGCAAGTGAAATGGTATAGAAAGAACATTGTGGAAAGGGTTAGAGCCTGTTAGTGCAGCAGAGGGATAAAGCAGCAATTGTTTGAGCGCTTATAGATACCCAACTTTAAGTTCGAATTTAAAAAAAAAAAAAAAACGCAGAATCATCGTTGTTTGT
>JAKSBV010000360.1 GCA_022360955.1 Bacillota bacterium | reverse complement strand
GCAGTTATAAGCCTCTTTGGCGTACTCAATACTAATTTCTTTAATGAAGCGTTAATAAGTCCTGTACCTTCTGCTACGCCAACACCAAGCATTGCAACTAATACTGTTCCCAGTGGATGGAAACCTGTAAAGTTTTTAGTTGCAGAGTTAATCATAAATCTTAGACCTTCAGCATTTAATAATGAAATTGCTTGAACTGTTTTTTCGGCTTTTTGTCTTGCATCGTAGAAATCAACGGTTAACTCTGTACGAAAACAAATTTCTGAAATAATTATGATTGCAAGGGACAATAATGCAAATAGTGTTACTGGATGAGGCAGCTTGTTCCCCACCTTTTCAATTCCGTCAAGAAAGAAGTTAAGAAAACCTTTTCTAGACTTTTTCTTTGATGTTACAGTCATTTGGCATCCTCCTTAAAAAGAATTAGGTTGTATCTTAGAACTTGAAATAATTATAAGGAAAAAATAGAATAAATTGTTTTTTTATCACTTATTTCTCTGAAAAAATATAAAAAAGATACAATAGTTTTGTTTTTATGGTAAAATAAGTATTGGTGGGGTGAGAAAATGAGAAACATAAAATGGAGATTATGATGAATTTATTCGCAACATCTCATCAAAGGAAGATATACCGCTATCATTAGGTGGAGATAGATAACGCACACTATAGATAGAAATATAATGGTATGGAAGTAACCTTATGGAGAATCTTAGAGATTGTTTGCGAAGCGAAGGAAAAGCGGCTTCAACTGTCTGAGCGCCAGCGAGTTTTGAAGCCCGCCCGAAGTAAGCAATACAAGCTCTTAGATTTGGAATACCTGTTGCTGGAGTACGATTATATTTCCAGCTTAACTATTTATTATCTATTATATCCAAGCAATACAAGCTTCCTTTGCTTCTTTATATCGTTGAGGTGAGATTATGTTAAAGGGAAGATACTATATTAATTTAAGTGCTGTAATAGGGTTTATAGTATTTGCCATAGTGATTACTATTCCATTGATATCAAAATCTTATTTATTTGGCATTATAGTTTGGATTCGTGAAGCCGTTAACTCCGGAGACAGTGGTAACCTGGTGCTGGCATCAGTTTCAACCAATATCTTTCTTACAATATACAATACACTATTATATATCAGTATATTGCTTATCATAGGTCAGCTTAAAATATTAAAATCCTTTAGTCATATAAAAAATCGCTTTATATTTATGCTGGTGTTCTTATTCATTAAAAGTATTCATCAAAAATGGTTCATGTTACCATGGGAGCCCTTAACGGATTTTCTAGCCTTATTTTTGATCACATTATTAATGATAATTTCTAAGGAGCAAATGGCCTTTCTATCTAATGTAATCGTCAGTATGCAAGTATTTTTTGCTATGCAATGGATGAATACTATGCCTGTATTATCTAGGTTTAGAGTTGGAACCCACGATATTTCCGCCAGTATCAAGATTGCTGCCCGTTATTTAGAAAGTGAATCTATACTTAATACAATTGGCATTGCCTTTTTGCTTCCCTTTTTCTTCTCTTCCGCCATGGCAGCATTATTATATAGAGCCTATCATAAAAACATCATTGTTATTATGGAAGAAGAAAACTATCAAAAGGCTAGTGCACAGGAAAGGATGGAGGCTGAAGTGATGGATAATAGAATTTATCAAGAAATTAATGCTTTAGCCCATGATCTTAAAACGCCCCTTGTGACCATAAGGGGACTGAACTCTTTACTCATGTTATCTAAGGATTTAGATAAGTTATGTGCCTACAGCAAAAGAATTGAAAGTGCCGTAGAAAAGATGAGCGAGATGATTTCCAGCTTTCTTTATGGGAAATCCAGACAAGTTGTAGATATATCCGTGTTAATTGACTATATAAGATCACAAATACCGATTGAAGATGAGTCTTTACGATTCTGTATTGAATGCAAAGAGCTGCTTCCGCCTATTACCGTAAATAAAGTTAGAGTTTCAAGGGCTATAATCAATTTAATACAAAATGCAATTATAGCAGAGTGTGCAGAGTCAGAAAAAAAAATCTTAATAAAATTAGAAAGAGAAGGGCTTAATGTTATCTTGAAGATTATAGATAATGGCATGGGGATTCCTTCAAATGAGTTGGAGAATATTTGGGAAATCGGACATTCAACCAATAATACATCGGGATTAGGTTTACCCTTTGCTAAACAGATCATTGAAGAAAATAATGGGACTATAACCTTAGAGAGCAAATATAGTATAGGTACGACGGTAATCGTTACATTACCCATTGCAAAGGAAGAGAAGAGGAGGGGAAATAGTGGGAGAAATAGTGAAGATTGTTATTATAGATGATGAAAAAGATACGCTGTTTACTTTGAAAGAGATATGTGATTTTTGCGGCTATGAGTCTTATACTGCCAACAATGGCGAGGCAGGAATAGGATTAGTCAAGAAAGTTAAACCCAAGCTGGCGATTGTAGATTATCATATGCCAGGGTTGAACGGTTTAACAACAGTAAAAAAGCTTAAGGATTTAATGCCGGAATTAGCAATACTTGTGTTAACAGTGGATGAGAGGCAGGAGATATCAGATAGATTTATAGCTGTGGGAGCAACGGACTTTGCAATTAAGCCTATTAAAGCCCCGGATTTAATTGCAAGGATTAAGGTGAATTTACATATATATGACGTACATCAAGAACTTAATGAAAAACGAGAGAGAATATACCTGGATAAAGGAATTGGTAAAGCAACACTGGCTTTAATTAAGAATTATATAAAAACACAGAATAAGGAAGTGACTATAAACGATATTACAATGAGTGTCGGATTGGCCTATCAAACCGTACATAGGTATGTTCAATATATGTTGGAGCAAGAAGAGCTGGAGATGATCCATATCTATGGGAAATTAGGCAGACCCAAAAACCGATATAAATTAAAGGATTAAAGCGAGAAGATGTAAAGACAAGAGGACACTTCCCTTGTCGTTATTATCACGTAAGTAAAACGTATTTGGATTTCCTTCGGGTACATAAATTTGAAGTGAAGAAAATTATTCCAATAACTGATATTCCAAGGCAAAGAGCCTGTAAGCTTGCGTCGGGCCGCAGCAAAACTCGCTAT
>JAKSBV010000036.1 GCA_022360955.1 Bacillota bacterium | reverse complement strand
TTTTTAGGTTTAAAGTTGGTTATCTTTAACCATAGTTTAGCCATAACAACAACATTGCGGCAGAGGAGAACCTCCTCTGCCGCAATGTTGTTTCAAGATCATTTATACCAGCTGTCCGGTATTTGTTCCTTTTCTGCTTCCAGCAGTTCTTTGATGATCGCATCCCCATCAGCAATAGAACACACCAGAGGATCGGTCAGCATGGCCCGCCTGAGTTTTTCGTAACTGCCCGTAACCACCGCTTCTGCCGTCAATTCATGCGTATCTAATACCAACTCTTGCATACCCCGCAAGCCTCTGGGCATCTCACCCACCGGCATCGGTTTGATCTCATCCATCGAAACCTCGCATAACAACTCCAAAAATGCGTCGTCATTCATATTCGTAACCGCACCATTATTAAGCGTATTAATGAAAAATTTCTTCCCTAAATTTCCTACCATGTTCTCAATAATATCCGTGGCATGGTCAGGCCCGAATGTCGTCATATACTCACTTATCGGGGTTTTCCCCGTAATAAAATTGTCAACCTGCTCCCACATCTCTCGATGGCGCTTGTATCTTGCTTCCGTTTCCCATAGCAAGAGCGGAGGAATTTTTTCTTCCGCCGCATTGCGTCCCTGCCAGAAGCGGACATATTCCTTGGTATGACCAATACATGTAGGTACATAGCCAAAAGCTTTATACAACTCATACCCAATGGCCGTATTAAACTTTGCTTTAGCCCCCGTATCTCCGCCGTCCGTTTCTTTTGCCGCTTCTAATCTAAGCGATTCGGCAATCATTGGTGATACGTCTTTTCCCTTGTATTCAGCCTTTAACAACCATGTGAAATGATTGACGCCGGCTATTCTAAAATCAAATTGATCCGCAATCTCATCCGTATACTGCTGCGCATCGTCAATAATGCCGGCCCTTATCGCATAGTTTCTTTTTACATGAGGCATATGCAGTGTGTCACACAAGGCAAAGCTTTTTAGCTTTGGTGCAAATCTTTTTAGCCCGATGCCGTGCACGGCAGTCGGATTCACATAGTTGATTACCCAAGCGTCCGGACATAAGGCTTCGATATCTTTTGCATAGTCCAGGATAAACGGAAATTCGCGCATAGTCCTAAAGATTCCCCCCGGTCCGATCGTATCCCCGGAACACATTCTAATACCGTACTTTTCGGAAATTTGGCAGTCAATTCCTCTGTAATAAACTGATTTTTCCGCAAAGCTCAGCACAACAAAATCAGCGCCGGCAAGTACATCCTTTGCATCTGTAGAACTCTCGATTCTAAGCGATACCCCTGTCTCTTCAACAACCATTTTCGCCAGTTTAACCATCTTGTCAAGATATACTTGATTCGTATCCACCAAAGCCAACGTACCGTTGTTTAAATGCTCGGAATGCACCATCTGCCAAATGGCCTGCCGCCCAAAAAACAAACTGCCCGCTCCGATAAGCACTACTTTAGGATTTAAAACACTGCCTTTATGCATCATATCAACCTCCCTATCCAGTATATAGATACCCAACTCTAAAATTGAACTTATGTTTACACAAAGAACATAGCATCATCGTTATTTGTATAAATAGTATTTTTAGGTTGCAGTTAGTTATCTTAGTATTATTATATAATATTTGAAGATACTTAAAATGCAAGATATTCTCCTTTTGATGTCAAATAGTTTGATTTTTTTCGCTTTCAGCGTTATACTTATACCGGAGGGTAATACTATGCAAAATCTTGCGTTTTTTGATACTTTACTCAACTATATACAAATTAATATCAAAGGCTGTTCGCATATAACCCATGACTGTAACTGGCATGAAACAGGCTGTAAGGTTGATTACGACCTTTGGATTGTATTAGACGGGACGATAAAACTATGCATGCAGGATCATGAGTATACTGCCCACCCGAACGACATCATATTTCTCTATCCCCAAACCCTTTACCAAGCGTCTGCCGGTACAGACACCTGTACTTTTATTTACACTCATTTTGACTTTAAGCTTGGAAACAACGCAAGAATTTTAAACGATTTTTCGCTCGCAGGACATATGCCCGGCCAAAAAGCCCGTGAGGAAGTAACTTCATACATCACCAGCTACTGGCATTACAAAAAAAAGCCCCTCTCCACTTTAACGTTGAAAGGGTATTTCACCGTACTCTTATCAAAAGTTATAGAATATCAATATATGCAAAACAAAGCTTTTGCACCGCAAAACAAGAATTCAAAAAGACTTATCCGTCTGCAGCCTACTATACAATATGTGATTAATCACTTAGATAAACCTTTGCATATCGGCCAACT
Organism: Bacillota bacterium; assembly: GCA_022360955.1. Classification (GTDB taxonomy): domain Bacteria; phylum Bacillota; class Clostridia; order SK-Y3; family SK-Y3; genus JAKSBV01. The sequence goes on along the minus strand of JAKSBV010000036.1, from coordinate 5,401 downwards.
GGCTCGGGTCTGCGGTATGTCGGAAAAGTATTTTATTACTTATTTTAAGAAGACCCTGGGCATAACGCCCGGAAGCTATATTACACAGTTGAAGATGAATAAAGCTTTGGATTATTTGTATGAACATAAGTATTCCGTCAAAGAAATTGCCTATCTATTAGGCTATCCCGACCCGTACGCCTTTTCCAAAGCCTTTAAAAAATACTATAAGGCCGCTCCTACGAAATATATTTAACCGCCTTTGGGTGTATAAATTTCGGTTGAAGCAGATAATGACAAAGGTTACTCGTTCATATAAAAGACTGTCTCTTGAATCATTTAGAGACAGTCTTCTTGTTAATCAACCTTTATATTATTCGTTACTCTTTTTTTGCTTCTTCTATGATTTTCTCACTAATATTCGGGGGAACCTCTTCATATCTTTCGAATTTCGAGGTAAAGCTTCCTCTCCCCTGGGTCATTGAACGCAAATCAGTGGCATATTTGAAGATCTCTGCCATAGGCACTTCGGCAACAACCTGCTGATGCCCGCCGGACTGAGGATTCATGCCAAGCACTCTTCCCCTCCTCTTATTCAAATCCCCAATGATATCTCCCATATAATCATCGGGTATCATCACTTCCACATGGTTTATAGGCTCTAGAAGCACCGGACCGGCCTGCTCCAATCCCTTCTTATATGCCAAAGACGCCGCTACTTTAAAGGCCATTTCGGAAGAGTCAACAGGATGGTACGAACCGTCCACCAAGATTGCCTTCAAATTTACAACGGGATACTTCGCAAGTACGCCGTGCCGCATACTATCCAGTAATCCTTTTTCAACCGCCGGAATGTAGTTCTTAGGAACGGCACCGCCAAATATCTTTTCTTTAAAAGTGAGGCCGTCTTCTTCTCCCGGCTCGAATTCAATCCACACATGTCCAAACTGCCCATGTCCACCGGATTGCTTCTTATGCTTTCCTTCAACTTTAACCTTTTTCTTAATGGTTTCTCTATAAGGAACTTTAGGCTCTATCAAATCTACCGACACGTTAAATTTAGACTTTAATTTGCTTACTATAATATCCAAATGCTGCTCACCTATACCGGAAATGAGCTGCTGGTGGGTTTCTTTATTCAATTCGACCTTCAACGTCGGATCTTCTTCAACCAGTCTATGAAGCCCTGAACCAATTTTTTCTTCATCCCCCTTCGCCTTGGGAACAATTGCAAGGGAAATGGCCGCTTCCGGGAAATTCACCCCTTCCAATACGATAGGCTGGGAAACATCACATAAGGTATCGCCCGTATTGGTTTTGGCCAATTTTGTAACCGCGCCTATATCTCCGGCCGTAACTTTGTTAACCTCAATCTGCTTTTTACCTCTTAATACATACAAATGTCCTATTTTTTCGTTTGAATCCGTACTGGGATTGTATACCGTAGAATCAGCGGTTAACGTTCCTGAAAATACCCTGAATAACGAAAGCTTGCCTACATACGGGTCCGCAACGGTTTTAAATACTAAGGCGGCCAACGGCTCTTTCTCATCGGGTTTTCTTTCAACTATATCCTCACTATCAGGCTTTGTGCCGGTAATAGCGCCCATTTCATCGGGAGACGGAAAATATTCGATGATTGCGTCCATCAACACCTGCACACCGGTATTGGTCAATGCAGAACCGCACAATACGGGAATAATGCTGCCTTCTTCCACACCTACTCTCAGCGCACGATGAATTTCTTCAGGCGTGAATTCTTCTCCCTCAAAATATTTTTCCATTAATTCTTCGCTGGATTCGGCAACCGATTCCAGAATCATTTCTCTTACAGGAGCAACTTTATCTTCCATTCCATCGGGGATGGGAATATCAACAACTTTTTGGCCATCGAACTTCCTGGCCTTCATATCTACCACATTTACGAATCCAATAAAATGATCGCCTTCTTTGATAGGCACCTGGAAAGGTGCAACGGCTTTTCCGAATTTTTCTCTCAATTGATCCAGGACTGCATAAAAATTAGCATTGTCTTCTTCCATCTTATTTACAAATACGATTCTGGGGATTTTTCTGTCAACTGCATATTTCCAAGCTTTTTCAGTTCCTACTGCAACACCGGATTTTCCACTTACCAAAATAACAGCCGCATCCGCTACCCTGACACCTTCCATGACGCCACCGACAAAATCAAAGTAGCCCGGTGTGTCAATGATGTTAAATTTGTCACCTTTCCACTCACAAGGCGCTAATGCGGTACTAATAGAAATTTTCCTTTTAATTTCTTCCGGATCATAATCTGTTGTGGTGGTACCATCTGTTACTTTCCCGAACCTATCCAATACTCCTGTATTATATAACATCGCTTCTGCAAGCGAAGTTTTACCTGCTCCACCATGAGACATCAGGCACACATTCCTAACCTTTGATATTGGATACTGCTTCATATGCTATTCCCCCTTAAATAAAAATTTAGTGAGAAGCGAAAAGCGGGCTGCGGGGACAAACCCAACACTCCGCTGCCAACTCCGAACTCTACCATATTAATTATTATTCGATATTTTTGCCAATTTTCCTCTTTTTTATTTGAAAAATCATAAAATATTTTTGCATGTCTATATTGATTTTACATAAAACTTTTTGACACCCCAAGACGAAATTCGTAATAAATGCACTACATTTTTGTAATTTTTTTCATTTTTTTGAATGTGTATACATTTAAATGTGAGGATATCCCGTCCCCTGCTTCCTTTTCTTTTTACTTATAATGCTGTATAATAATTTTACGTAGTATGGAAGCATGGTGAAAAAGTAAAACTAACATGGAGTAGAACAGTAGAAAGGAAGGAATCATATTATGATTATTGTCATGAAACCTGAGGCAAAAGAAAAACAATTAAAAGAGGTGTGTAGTGTTTTAGACTCATTAGATTTAGGCATACACATTTCTAAAGGTGCCCAAGTAACCATCATCGGTGTTATCGGTGATAAAAGAAAGCTAAGCGATGTCCCCCTTGAATTAATGCCGGGCGTCGACAAATTAGTGCCTATCGTCGAATCCTATAAGCTCGCTAGTAAAACGTTCAAGCCGGAATCTTCCGTTGTAAGCATCGACGGCATAGAAGTCGGCGGAAAAGAAATCGTCATGATGGGCGGCCCTTGCGCGATAGAGAGCAGGGAACAGCTCATTGAAGTTGGTGATGCCGTGAAAGCATCCGGTGCCCAATTTCTAAGAGGGGGCGCATACAAACCCAGAACCTCTCCCTATTCTTTTCAAGGTTTGGAAGAAGAAGGTCTAAAATATATGCGGGAAGTGAAAGAGAGAACAGGATTAAAAATTGTCACGGAAGTCATCAGCCAAAAATCTGTAGAAATCGCAGAAAAATATGTCGATATGTTCCAAATCGGCGCACGCAACATGCAAAACTTTTATCTGCTGCGTGAAGTGGGTAAAACCAAGAAACCGGTACTCCTTAAAAGAGGTCTGTCGGCAACCATTGACGAATGGATTAATGCGGCCGAATATATTATGAGTGAAGGCAATTATAACGTGGTTCTTTGCGAAAGGGGCATACGAACTTTTGAAACGGCTACCAGGAACACCTTGGATATTAGCGCAATACCGGTTGTCAAAAGTAAAACGCATCTACCGATCATTGTGGACCCCAGCCATGCCAGCGGCAAATGGGAATACGTCTTACCCTTAAGCAGAGCAGCTATTGCAGCCGGTGCCGACGGATTAATCGTGGAAGTGCATCCTAATCCAAGATGCGCTGTCTCCGACGGACCCCAATCGCTTACACCGGAAAAATTCAGCACCCTTTGTGATAGTGTAAAGAAAATGGTTCCTTTAATAGACCGAACGTTTAATATCGATTGAGCTGTGAATGGAGAAAAATAATGTCAAAATGATCGGTTCACCTATTTTTTCTCCATGCCTCGTCCTCAATTTCATTTAGGAGGTTATCGTGATGGTGAATTGTGTAACAATCATCGGACTCGGTCTTATTGGAGGGTCCATTGCAAAAGCTTTAAAAGAAAGATGCGGTATAAAGCATATCATCGGTATTGATTTTAACCAAGATGCCTTGGAGCAGGCGCTGCAAGGAGGCATCATATCTCTGGGCGCAAAAGATATCATTCCGGAAATCGCGCAATCGGATGTTGTCTTTATCTGCACGCCTGTAGGCAAAACTGTGGAATGGATTCAACGCATCATTCCCATCGTTGGCGCAAACTGTATTATTACCGATGCAGGCAGTACCAAATCACAATTGATTGACAGTATTGAACAAATACCCGGCAGCTTCCGTTTTGTAGGCGGTCATCCCATGGCCGGGTCGGAGAGATCCGGATATGGGGCCAGTAAAAGCCATCTGTTTGAAAACGCCTACTATATTCTTACCCCATGCGCCAAGTCCGCACCGGAGGACGTGGAAACATTAACTTCCGTTGTCGGCGGCTTCGGAAGTATTCCTATTGAACTGTCTCCGCAGCTGCACGATAAGGTTACCGGCGCAATCAGCCATGTACCCCATATCATATCCGCCGCACTGGTCAATATGGTTGCAGATACAGACAGCCCCGAAGGGTATATGCAAAAGCTTGCTGCCGGAGGATTTAAAGACATTACCCGCATTTCTTCCGCTAATCCGGAAATGTGGCACAATATATGTTTTAGTAATCAGGATGCCGTGATGGAAATGCTGGACAATTATATACAAATATTAAATACATTCAAAGCATATATTTTTGAAAAAAATGATGCGGACGTATACCGTTTCTTCAACAATGCAAAAGGTTACCGGGATGCTATGGCATCCAAAATAACCGGCCTTATCCCGGGGACCTACGAGTTGGTGATCGATGTCGTGGACAAACCGGGCATCATCGGAGAAGTTGCCACCCTTCTTGGGAAACATGGCATCAATATTAAGAATTTGAATATCACAAACAGCAGAGAATTTGAAGGCGGCGTAATGATTATCAGTCTGCCCGACACCTTAAGCCTGCAGAAGGCGCAGCAAATATTACTGGCGTACAACTATAAAGTGATAGAAAGATAAGCTTTGCGCTCACCTATAGATAACGCACAATAAAACTTGAAATATAATCGTACCCCGGCAACGGATATTCCAAAGCTGCAAATAGCTGAGGGCTGAGATCTAGTATTTGTTGTCTATAAAAAGATAAATAGTAGATAAGGAGCGATTGATATGATCATCCGACCGGCTAACACTTTAAAAGGCGAGATCACCATTCCCGGTGATAAATCCATATCCCACAGGGCCGTCATGTTCGGCGCGATTGCTAACGGCATAACAGAGATTGACGGTTTTTTAACCGGCGAGGATTGTTTAAGTACCATTGACTGCTTTCGAAAATTGGGTATACAAATTGAGGTACTTCCGAATAACAAAGT
>JAKSBV010000454.1 GCA_022360955.1 Bacillota bacterium | reverse complement strand
CTGGACTCTGTTTCACATGAAGTGATAGAAGTTGAGAATCCTGCAAACAATGAAGTTTTTGCAACCGTAACTGCTTGTTCTTCTGAAGATGTTCAGTATGCCTTGGAAACGTCGGAAAGTGCACAGTTGGCCTGGCAGCTTTTACCTGCACAGTCAAGGGCAAATTATCTTTTTGCTATTTGTGATCGTTTAAAGGAGGAACGTGATTATTTTGCCAAATTACTGGTAATGGAACAGGGTAAAACTTATCCTGAGGCGTTGGGGGAAGTGGATGATACTATCCGTTATATGAGCTATGCAGCAGAAGCCGCTAGAAGAATTCAGGGATCAATTTTCCCTTCGGATTTACCCAATGAGCATCTTTCAATCCATAAAGTACCTTATGGGGTTACAGTGGCATTATGTGCTTTTAATTATCCTTTGGCCCTTATTGGTAGAAAGATAGGGCCTGCGCTGGCCACCGGGACTACTATGATTGTCAAACCACATTCATTAACACCGGTTACAGCATCCGAATTTTGTCGGTTGGTCGACGAAGTAGGTTTGCCTAAAGGTGTTATCAATATGGTGGCAACCAAATCGATTGAAATTGCTTCAGATTTGGTTGAAAGCCCTATTACAAAGCTCATTAGTTTGACCGGCAGCACACAGGCCGGACGTGCCATGTACAGGGCAGGGGCAGAGCATATTACCGGGTTGATTCTGGAATTAGGAGGTAAAGCACCTTTCATCGTTTGTGATGATGCTGATATTGATAAGGCTGTTGAGGCTGCTGCAATTTCCCGCTATGCCAATTGTGGTCAGGTGTGTATTTGTAATGAAATGGTCATGGTTGATGAGAAAATCGCCGATGAGTTCACGGATAAATTAATCAAAAGAGTTCAAAAGATTAAAGTAGGTGATCCTTTCGATTCAGCAACAAATATGGGACCTAATGTAAGTTCATCAGGTTTGGAAAGGGTTGATAAACTTGTAAAGGAGAACGTAGCACAGGGGGCTGAATTAGTTATGGGAGGGGGACGTCCTGAAGGTGCACTATTTGAAAAAGGAAACTGGTATGCACCAACGATTCTCACTAATGTAAAGAATGACCATGTCACCCTTCAGTCAGAGCTTTTTGCACCGGTTATGCCTATTATGAAAGTTT
>JAKSBV010000129.1 GCA_022360955.1 Bacillota bacterium | reverse complement strand
ACACAAAAAACATAGAATCATCGTTGTTTGTGCAAATAATATTTTAAGGTTTAAAGTTGGTTATCTTTAGCAGAGGCATGGGGAAAGTGCTTATTCCGAACAAATCTGTATACTATTTATACTATCTGGGTGTTGTCCAAATAAGTAAAAGGAGGAGAAAGGAATGAAGAAAACGTTGGTAAAAGGAGCTGCGTTGCTGCTGACAGTGATGATGTTATTTTCGACAGGTGCCTGCGGAACGCAAGGGCCGGACACAGATTCTGCAGGTGATGACAGCAAAAGTGCCGACAAAAGTACGACGGACCCTAATTTTAACCCTACAGGTTTACCCATTGTTAATGAGCCGATTACCGTGAGACTGATGGTCAGTCATCCAACCCTGGCAAAGAAAAATTTTGAAGAAAAAGAGATTTATAAAAAGCGCAGTGAAGACACTAATGTGCATATTCAATGGGAAGAAATCGCGTCCACCGGCTTTCAGGAGAAAGTGAATCTGGCCGTCAATTCCGGTGATTTGCCGGACGGCCTCTATGCCGGTCAGCCGCAGAATTTCGGTGAAGTGATTGAAGCGGGCCTGGTAACGCCTCTTGACGACTATCTTGAATATGCACCCAATCTCAGAAAGCTGATGGAGTTGTATCCGATTGTAAAAACAAACAGTACTTTTGAAGGGGACGGCAAGATATATCGATACAGCGGTTTGAACCTGAAGCCGTTTGCGGCTGCGGCACAACCATTTTTCATTAATGGCGACTGGCTGAGGAACCTGGGACTTGACATGCCCGAAACCACAGAGCAGCTTTATACGGTTTTAAAGGCTTTTAAAGAAAAGGATGCCAATGGAAATGGGGACCCCAACGATGAACTGCCCATATCCTTCCATACGGGATGGATGCACAATACCTATAAATGGCTGTTCGGATCCTGGGATATATTAACAGTAAAAACGGAGGCCGAGACAACGATCAGAAACGGTGTTCTGGATTTTAATCCTGTTAATGAGAAGTACAGATCTGCGTTGGAGTATTTTCATCGATTATACCGTGAGGGCCTGATGGACCCCGAATCTCTTACACAGGACAGAGCAACGATTACTGCTAAGATTTATGGGGAAACGCCAATAATCGGCGTGTTTTCGGAATTCTCTTTGAAACAAGGAGAAAAAGGGGATGCCTATGAATTATTATTACCGTTGGAGGGACCTTTTGGAGATCGAAAGGTTGTACACAATCATGGGGAACAAATCACGAACGGCCTTGTTATCTTTAAAAACTGCAAACATCCTGCAGCTTTAGTCAGATGGGTGGACCATCTAAATGATGGTGTAAACGCAATAGAGAACTGGGCAGGGCCCGAAGGAGTAACCTGGGTGAGAGATGAGACCAATAAAACCTGGGATGTCGATTATGAAAACCTCGACAAATTAGGAAAATCTTTTCAGGAAGTTAAACAGACTACAGCGACACAAAATGGTCCCGATATGTCCAAGATTACGGAAATTACCGGTTATGAATTTGTGGGATTCGAAAGTCACCCAAAAATGGACTGGACCAATCGATACAGCCCGTTTTTCATGGAAGAACGGTGGCCGGTGGGTGATATGATTAGAGTGGTCGGCGACAGGGACCGGGAAATGTCATTGCTGTGGACCGATTTGGAGAATTATATACACTCTTTTGAGGCTGAGGCGATTATCAATGGCGTGGATGATGCCAAATGGAATGCACATATTACCCAGTGTGAAAAGCTCAAATACAAAGAAATTGTAGCGTATTGGCAGGAACGATATGATCAAGTGACAAAGGAGGATTAAAAAGTTAAATAGCTGCTTAGTGGTTTCAAGGGGCGGGTCTCTGGCGGGAGGCCGATAACGGATGCTTTTGCTTTATAGATACCCAACTTTAGAATTGAATTTATATTTACACAAAAAACGTAGAATCATCGTTGTTTGTGCAAATAATATTTTAAGGTTTAAAGTTGGTT
>JAKSBV010000174.1 GCA_022360955.1 Bacillota bacterium | reverse complement strand
TTGAAAAATTTATTTTTGTTCCTGAATTGACGTGAAACAAAGGGTTAAAAAGTGATATAATAAATATAAATTCAATTTTGAAGTTGGGTATCTATAGATAGTAAACACTAGAACTAGAAATATAATCGTATGGAAGTAACCTTATGAAGAATCTAAGAGCATGTATTGCTTGGATTATCATATTTCTAATGCCGGTGTGCGTGATCTATAGTATATAAAAGGACGATCGGGAGGGGTAATCCATATGTTATTTATTGCTGCAGCATTGTATATTGAGGCCCGTCCGCTTATCGCCTATTATAATTTAAAAAAGGACAATGCCAGCCGCTATTACCAGATATTTCGCAACGAGGATATCGTTTTGGTCATCACGGGTACGGGAAAAGTCAATAGTGCTGTGGGTGTCTCCCATATGCTGTCACGGTATCCGTTCACCGAACAGGATGCTGTTATCAATTGGGGCATCTGCGGGACAGGGTGCGGGGACGGGAAACCGGGGACCCCCTATCTGGTCCACAAGATTATCGACCATGAAACAGGTAGAAGCTATTATCCCGATATGCTGCTGGTACATCCTTTTGCAGAAGCGGATCTTGAGACCTTTTCAAGCCCTGTAACGGCAGACCGGTCTTTGGCGGCCTTGCTTTGCGATATGGAGGCCAGCGGATTTTACCAGGCGGCTGCAAAATATTTTTCCCCTCATAATATACACGTTATAAAGATTGTGTCGGACAGGCTGGAAGGGGAAAGGCTGGAACAGGATTTTGTACTGGCATTGCTGCATAGCAATGTGACGGTATTCGATGAATTTGTGCAGAACGTAAAGGCAGCTTCGGATCAAAAAAGGGAAATCCTGAGCCAAGAGGAATACCGAAGTATTCAACAAATCATGAAGGCGTTAAGGTTAAGTGAAAGCCAAAGACATCGGCTGGTAAAAGCATGTACGCGGTATAAAATCAGAACCGATAAGACATTAGATTTTTTAAAACAATATGAATATGTAAGGGTGCAGACAAAGAATGAAGGAAAAGAACATTTGCAAAAAATTATCCGGCAGTTATCTGAATGATTTCTCACATATCTATATAGAACGAGGGGTTTTGGACCACCCTGCTGCACAGCAAATAGTGCATAAGTTTCCGGATGCCCGGACAGTGGTCATTGATCATTATGCGCATATATTCAACAGGCCCAGACAAAACAGCATTGTTCAGAAGCGGTCCCGGAAGCTGATTCTGGCAAAAAAGGAAGTTGATTTTATATACAGGGGTTCGGAGCTGTGTGAAAACTTCGGGGAGGAGAATTTCTACTATTCGTCCTCTATTCTGAATTGCATTTATGATTGCGATTACTGCTATTTACAAGGGATGTATACCACCGGCAATGTGGTCATGTTTGTAAATCTGGAGGATTATTTTGCAGCTGTCGATGCCCTGACCGAAGATAAAAAGATCTATCTATGTCTGTCCTATGATTCCGATTTACTGGCATTTGAAAATATAACCGGCTTTACAAACCGATGGATTGATTATGCGGCCGGCAACGCCAACTTGCTGGCGGAAATCAGAACAAAAAGCGCAAACTTTTCAGCCATTGCCCACAGGCCGATTCCTGACAATGTGATACTGGCCTGGACCTTATCACCGCAGGCAGTCATTACGCAATACGAATTTGGTACGCCTTCCTTGGAAATGCGTTTGAAAAGTATAAAACAGGCAATCGCAAAAGGCCTAAAAGTGCGATTATCCTTTGAGCCGATTATGATGATTGAGGATTTTGAGCGCATATACGGGGATTTTATGCAAAGGGTTTTTGAAGATATCTCGCCGGAAGACATAAGAGATATCAATATGGGTGTCTTTCGGATGAGCAAAGAACATTTCAAAAGAATGGATAAATTGAAAGGCACATCCCGGGCTTTTGCCTATCCGATGCATTGTGTAAACGGTTATGTAAGCTATCGGCAAGAAGAAAAGCTGAAACAGCTGGTAACAGAAATGGTGCCGGGTGCAGAAGTTAAGAAGTTATTGAGAATTCAATAACTTCTTAACTTCTGCACCCGGCACCATTTCTGTTACCAGCTGTTTCAGCTTTTCTTCTTGCCGATAGCTTACATAACCGTTTACACAATGCATCGG
>JAKSBV010000135.1 GCA_022360955.1 Bacillota bacterium | reverse complement strand
TTTAAATATCAATTCAATCTTAAAGTGCGATATCCATAGTATCCAAAGCAACGATGATTCTGCATTTTTTGTGTAAATGTAAATTCGATTTTAAAGTTGGGTATCCTATATATTGAAACAAAAGAATGAGGGGGAAGCATATGGACATTTTTATTGAGCATATTGTAAAACGACAAAAGACGGCAAAGGACGCGTTGGTGACGGTAGGGCTTATAATAGCAGTGTTGATTGTAGCCGTATTTGCTCTGCAATTTCCTTTTGGGCCTATTATTGTTGTTGCCGCAGGTTATGGTGCCTATTGGCTCATTACAGGCAGAAATATTGAATTTGAATATATTGTTACCAATGGTGAGCTGGATGTAGATAAAATTATTGCTCAGCGAAAAAGAAAGAGGATTCTATCCGTTCACAGTAAAGAATTTGAGATTATGGCCCCTGTTCATGATGAAAAATATAAAAGGGATTTTACCAATGTAAATATACAAAAAACCATTGAGGCGATGAGCTCTATGAGAGCGGAAAACTTGTATTTTGCCGTGTTTAAGTTGAATGGTGTTAGAACGAAGTTAATTTTTGAGCCTACGGAAAAAATGTTAAATGCATTTAAAAAGTACAATCCGAGACAGGTCCATTTGAAGAATCAATAAAGATAACCAACTTTAAACCTTAAAATATTATTTGCACAAACAACGATGATTCTACGTTTTTTGTGTAAATATAAATTCAATTCTAAAGTTGGGTATCTATAAAAACTGTAATTAAGATTTAGCCTTTCTATAGTCAGGCTAGGTCTTAATTTTTTTTGTGCAATAAATATAAAAAAATGGAAGGAATTCTTGGGTTTTTGTCGAAATATTACAACGAGGAGGGATGGATATGAAAAAAGTCAATATTAAACATCTTATGAAAAAAGGCCGCTCTATTGGTATAAAGGATCGCTTAACAAAAACATCTATTAAAAGTAAAATTACCGTATCATTTATGGTTGTGATCGCTTTAATAAGTCTTTTGAACGGATGGCTGATGTTCAATTCTTCAAATTACAACAAACAATATGATACTATTCTTACAAACATTATTAATGCCAATCATATTAATACTAAAATAAAAGAAATCCCTGAAGCCTTTTCATTTATGGTTATGAAAAACGAAGCATTAGAAGGAGCCCGGCACCGGGTTTTATTAGAAGAAATCAATGGCTATGTAGAAGATATTCATCATAACTTAACCTCGGAAGAAAGTATAGATCAATTATATGGTGTGGGAAAATTGCTGGAATCGTTCACAGAGTGTATTGAAAAAGCAGAAGAACAAGCCCGGCAGCGGAAGGTGACGGCCGCACTGGAGCATGTAGAAGAAATGCGCAAAATCTCGGGCTTTGTTCAATATGATATCCAGCAATTTATATTACTAGAGCTTACGCATAGTGAAGAGGTCAAGCAAGACATACAAAACAGGTTTAAAACCGGGCTAACAATCAATGTGAGCATTCTGATTGTTGTGTTGGCACTTTCGCTTGGCAGTGTATGGTACATATCCAAAAACATCTCTAACCCAATCAAAGCATTGAGTATAAACGCCGGATTAATTGCTTCCGGAGATCTGACGGTTGAAAAAATGCAAGTGGAGACCAAAGATGAATTAAGGGATCTAACAAACTCCTTTAACGGAATGGTTGATAATCTTAAAGAAATTATTCGAAAAACTTATGATGCAAGTGAAAAGGTAAGCTTCTCTTCACAGCAATTAAGTGAAAGTGCGGAGCAGAACAGCAGTACCGCAGAAGAAATCGCGGCTTCGGTCCAAGAGATGGCTGAAGGGATGCATACTGAAAATGATGAATTGCAAAGCACGGCAAAAGCTGCAAATCATATGCATCAAATCTCCCGGGATATTGCAAAAAGTTCGGATAAGATATTAAGTAATGCAAATCAATCCGTTCGGCTGGCCGGTGACGGAAACCAATGTATCCGTCAATTTATCACCCAGTTAAACGCAATCAACGAAGTTATTAATGATGCGTCGGGTGTTACAAACAAATTGAATTTAAGTTCGAAAGAGATGAACAAGATATTAAATACGATATCTGCAATATCTGCGCAGACGAACTTATTATCATTAAATGCATCTATTGAAGCTGCCAGAGCAGGTGAAGCAGGCAGGGGGTTTGCGGTTGTGGCCGCTCAAATCAGACAATTGGCGGAGGAATCCGCTGTATCGGTAAAGAAAATCGAAGAGATTGTAAAAAGTGTTCAGAGTGAATCCGATCAGATTAATAATAAAATGCAAGAAAGTTTAACGCAGATGGCAGCCGGCAATGAGATAGCCGAGCAGGCGAAAAAGTATTTTGAATCCATTGAAAAAGCAAATAGAGTGGTGGATGCCGATGCACAATCTATTACAGGGGAATTAAGAGATTTAATTGAAAGAATTGAAAACGTAAATAATAGTATGGTACAGATAGAAAAAATTATTACCCAAAATGCCGATATGAGTGCAAATATATCTGCAGGCATACAGCAGCAAACGGCCGGTCTGGAAGAAGTAGCATCCTCTGCTGCAATCCTCTCGGAATTAGCTGAAGCATTGGCGGGTGTAGTGAAAAAATTTAAATTGTAGAAATATAAAAACAAAAAGGGTTAGTGAAGGACATTGTCCTTCACTTTTGTTATATTTTCTTAATCTTTTTTCGGATGAATTTTGTCGTAAATCATGGTATACTGTAACTAAAACGGTTGGAAGTTCCCAGCTCAAAGTTAAAGAGTCTTTCATCAATTTACAGGCAATTATGGCAAGAGACTTCTCCGAACTCCAAGCTCCGAACTCCGAACTATATAAAAAAGGGTTGAGATGTATGAAGAGATTAGTATTTATCTTGCTATTAGTGATGGCATTAGTTGCCATAAGTGTCGGGTATTTTTTATGGCCGAACAGTGAAGTGATTTCTTTTTATGATACGGACAAAGTTCACTTCATTGTCGAAGGGGAAGTGATTGAAACAAAGGAGAGGCCTGTGATTGAAGAAGGTGAGATTTTACTGCCGCTACCCCTGATCAAAGAGCATATTGACGACAGGGTGCTGTGGGATCAAGAGCACAGTAAGGTTATCATTACCACCGCGGACAGAGTGATTAAGATGAAAACGGACCAGCTGACTGCGATGGTCAATGCGCGTCCGGTGGAGTTAAACATCCCGGCGCGGGTAATAGATCATGTGCCGTATATTCCGATCGCATTTTTGAGTGAATTATTTGAAATTGAAATAAAATGGATAGAATCCACCAATGTGGTTATGATGGATTATAAGCGCGGCTTTAAACAAATTGCGGAAGTGATTCATGAAGAAGCCCGCATTCGTAAGCGTCCTACTATCAAGGCCCCTATACTGGTCAACAATTTACAAATGGGACAAACGATGCGAACTTTTGATGAGTATGAAAAATGGTATAAGGTGCGGACAGACGATGGCATTGTAGGGTATATTGAAAAAAAGTATATTAAGGTATCCCATGCGGAGGTAAAAGGGAAGTCGGATGTTCGGATTCCCCAATTATTGTGGAGGCCCGAAAAAGGCAAAATTAATTTGGTGTGGGAATATGTATACCGTACCACGGCCGACATGTCGGAAGTCAATAAGATTGAAGGGTTGGATGTGGTATCCCCCACCTGGTTTTCGGTAAAGGACAAGCAGGGGAATATGTCCAATAAAGGAGATAAGCGGTACGTAGAATGGGCACATCGAAACGGTTACAAAGTATGGGCTTTGGTTGACAACAGTTTTGATCCGGACCTCACCCATGAGATCGTTAACGATTCGGAGCTAAGGGAAAAAGTGATACAGCAGATACTGGTATATGCGGAGTTGTATCAGCTGGATGGGATCAATATAGATTTTGAAAATGTCTATATGAAGGATAAGGATATGTTGACACAATTCGTCAGGGAATTGGCACCTATGGCAAGAGAACAAGGGCTGACAGTCTCGATGGATGTTACGGTAAAAGGCGGCAGTGAGAATTGGTCAAGATGCTACGACAGAAAAGCACTGGCAGAAGTGCTTGATTATGTTGCGCTGATGACCTATGATCAGCACTGGTCTACCAGTCCTAAAGCGGGGTCCGTAGCACAATTGTCATGGGTAGAATATGAATTGAAACGAGTGCTGGAAGAGGTCCCGCCGGAAAAACTTTTGCTGGGGCTGCCTTTTTATACACGCCAATGGAAAGAAGAAAGGGTAAACGGAAAGAAAAAGGTTACTTCAAAGGCATTATCCATGGAAACAGCACAAAAAATAATCGAGCAAAAAAACGCAAAAGTGACCTGGGATGAAAAGAGCGGACAGTATTATGCGCAATATAAGGACGAAAACGCTACTTATAAAATATGGGTGGAAGATGCAAGGTCCATTAATTTAAAATCTTCTTTGGTACACAAGTACAATTTAGCAGGTACTGCAGCGTGGAGAAGAGGCTTTGAAACCGAAGATATCTGGCAGGTACTGACAAATAATTTGAAGGAAAAGCAGAACTATACCCAGTGGGCAAAGGCAAATGGATTGGAGGATAGGGTATTTGATTAGAAGCGGACAATGTAGAATAGTGACCGCGGAATATACCGTTCATAAAGTATATCTTGGCGTCGACAATGAATAGGG
>JAKSBV010000203.1 GCA_022360955.1 Bacillota bacterium | reverse complement strand
TGTTTGCGGATTAATGCTTAAACGGGTAACATTGTATTTTTTTAAAACTTTCAATCTCTCCGTATCAATCGTGTCAGGTCTTCCCGCTTCAACGGTAAATTCTTTGATCCCCTGTCTATCCAACTGTGTATACACCGCATCCAGCAGCTTCTCCAGCTGCAGCGGCGACAACACTGTCGGTGTACCCCCGCCAATATATATACACGGGATATGCCATCCCATATGCCCTATTATTTTCTGCGTATATCTTATTTCTTTTACTAGTGCATCCAGATAGGGCTGAATATATTGCTGCGCTCTATAAACGGCATTGGATACGAAAGAACAATAGATACACCGGGTGGGACAAAAAGGAATGCCAATATAAAGTCCTGCGCTGTTTGGGTGCAGCTGACGTAATATATTCCGTTCATGATGTGCCACTTGTAACACCAATTGCTTTTTTTCATCACTCACGGCATACCGATTTGTAAGTATGTCGATGATTTCCCGGTCGCTTTTTCCGTCTGCCATCAGCTCATGCACTATTTTAGTAGGGCGGATACCCATCAATATACCCCAAGGCGTGTTGGCTTTCCTGATCTTTTTAGCCGCACGATAAAAGGATAATGTTACCACTTCCCTGCACAACCTATGATATTGGTGCGTATCTTTGATATGTTTCGTATCATATTTGCGGGCAACGGATGCACTTGCTTTGACTTTACAATCATAAACCTCAGTGAAAGCCTCGACTTGATGCTGTTCATCTTTCAGTACACTATTTACTGCAATATCGCCATTGGACTGCGTTACGCTATAATCTACAAATGCTACGCTTTCTTCCGGGTAAAAAATATGAGCCATGTTTTGTATTGCATATTGGTAATGATGATTTTTTAAGTATAGCTTCATAAAGCCGGTTTCACCCACGGATTCGTTTTTTTCTCGTCTCCAATGGTTGTACTTTCACCGTGCCCCGGATAAACGCCAACATCATCGGGCAAGTTCAACAATTTGTCTTGAATGGACCGAATGAGCTGTTCATGATTCCCTCCCGGCAAATCCGTTCTGCCGATTGAACCCTTAAACAACGTATCCCCGGACAACAATATTTTATCCGTCAACAGGCTCATGCCGCCAGGTGTATGACCGGGCGTATGAATACATTCCAACGTATATTTGCCTATGTTGATCACTTCGCCACCTTGCACCATCCTATCCGCCGGAACCTGAATGCAATCAACACCCATAAACACCGAAAGATTTTTTCGGCTGTCCGTTAATGCACTGCTGTCTTCCTTATGAATAACAACCTGGGCCCCGCTTTTCTCTTTTAAATACTTAACTGCTCCTATATGATCCACGTGTCCGTGGGTCGCAATAATGTATACTATCCTATAACCCTTTTCCCTCATAAGATCATATATTTTCTCACCTTCACCGCCAGGGTCGATAACCGCTACTTCCTTTGTATCCTCATCACCGATGATATAACAATTGGCTTGCAGCTGTCCGACCGGTAAACACTTTATTATCATAGGATCACCTCAAAACCGTTTTTCACTGTCCAACAATATCGTTACAGGACCATCATTCTGTATATCCACATGCATATGGGCCCCGAATGCGCCGGTATGCACTTCTTGAACACCCATTTCTTTACATCTCCTTACAAAATACTCATATAACTTGTTTGCCGGCTCCGGCGGAGCCGCATTCGTAAAACTGGGCCGCCGTCCTTTGCGGCAGTCCGCGTATAATGTGAACTGGGACACCACTAATAGTTCACCTTCAATATCCATAAGCGATAAATTCATCTTCTCGTGATGATCTTCAAAAATCCTCAGCTTTAAAATCTTTTCCAGCATGTATTCCGCATCTTTTTCCGTATCTTCATGCCCTACGCCCAGCAACACCATTAAGCCCTTGTCAATCTTCCCAGTAACGTTACCGTCAACCGTTACTTTCGACCGGGTAACCCTCTGCACAACCGCTCTCAACAATCTCACCCCTCACCACGAAAAAATGAAATCCATTCACCCTACCACCAATCCTCCATAACCATCTCTACCAACAAACTATCCCCTTACCCTAAAACCCGCCGTCAACCACTCTGCTAACCCAACCTGCACCGGCCCGCCTAACTACACTACCCACCACCAACCACCCACTACCCACTAAACTCACTGCCTGCTTCTTTTCACTTCAAACACGCTGTCAATCTTACGCAGCTTCTTGATGATCTTATTGAGCTGCTCCGTCGTATTGATTTCAAGGGTAACATTAATAATCGCTACTTTGTCTTTTGTCGTCCTGGTATTCATACCCCGTAAAAGCACCTTGGAATCGGAGATATCATTTGTAATATCCGCTAATAACCCAGGCCTATCATTGGCCAGCATCTGAATATCCGATAAGTAGGATGCATTTTGAGCATTTTCCCAGGCGACGTCAATCAACCGGCTATCGTCCTCTTGATTGGAAACGACATTCGGACAATCTTCCGTGTGAACCGATACGCCTCTCCCTCGCGTAATATAACCGATAATGCTATCCCCGGGTACCGGATTACAACATCTGGCCAATCTCACCAGGCAATTATCAATACCCTTTACAACAATCCCATTATTGCCCTGCTTTTTCTTGTGCTGGTAATGCAGGTCCGGTTCCGTCTCTTTGGGCTCAATACTCTCCGGCTGTTCGGCCTTCTTATATTCATCTCTCAACCTTCCTACGATCTTTGGGGCAGTAATCCCCCCATATCCCACACTGGCAAACAGGTCTTCCAAGCTGTTAAAACTATATTTTTTTAAAACAATATCTATCCACTCATCCTTAAAGAGCTGGTTGTGGGTAAATCCCAATCGTTTAAGCTCTTTTTCGACCAAGTCCTTACCGGTAACAACGTTTTCTTCTCGTTTTTCTTTTTTGAACCAATGGTTAATTTTATTGCGCGCTTGAGAAGTCTTGACAATTTTCAGCCAATCTCTGCTTGGCCCATGAGTCGCAGCAGTCGTAAGGACTTCTATAATATCACCGTTCTTCAGGCTATATTCAATGGGCACTATTTTTCCATTTACCTTTGCACCGATCATCCTATTGCCCACGGCACTATGAATGTAATACGCAAAATCAATGGGCGTAGCGCCGGCCGGCAGATTAATGACATCTCCTTTAGGGGTAAAAACAAACACTTCATCGGCAAACAGGTCGATTTTCAGCGTCTGCATAAACTCTTCCGCATCGGTCAAATCTCTCTGTATCTCCAGAAGCTGCCTCACCCACGAAAGTTTGGAATCTAAGTCCGAAACACCGGTTTTCCCTTCTTTATACTTCCAATGTGCGGCAATACCATACTCCGCAATTCTATGCATTTCCCACGTTCTTATCTGTATTTCAAAAGGTTTCCCCGTCGATCCGATAACTGCCGAATGCAGCGATTGGTACATGTTCGGTTTAGGCATGGCAACGTAATCTTTAAAACGGCCCGGAATAGGCTTGTATAACTCATGTACCGTTCCCAGTACACCGTAACAATCCTTTACACTATTGACGATAACCCTGACTGCAAACAAATCATAGATTTCATCAATACCTTTATTTTGCGTATACATCTTTCGATAAATACTATAAAAGTGTTTTGCCCTTCCTTCAATATGCCCCTGTATCTTTAAATCCTTTAACTTACCGGTGATTTCTTCAATAATATTGCTTAAATATGCTTCTCTTTCCTGTCTCTTTAGATCAATACTTTCTACAATTTCATAATAGGCAACCGGATCAATATAACGTAAAGATAGATCTTCAAGCTCCCATTTTATCTTAAAGATACCCAGTCTGTGCGCCAATGGCGCAAATACCTGCAGGGTTTCTCTTGCCTTTTCCCGTTGCTTGTCTTCCGTAACACATTTGAGGGTCCGCATATTATGAAGCCTGTCGGCAAGCTTAATCAGAATAACCCTAATATCCTTTGCCATAGCCAAGAACATTTTTCTTAGATTCTCCACCTGCTGTTCTTCTTTTGTGGTGTAAGGAATTTTTCCCAGCTTCGTAACACCGTCTACCAGCAAAGCAACCTGCTCTCCAAACATCTTCTTGACCTGCTGAACACTATAGGAAGTATCCTCTACCGTGTCATGGAGCAGACCCGATACCAAGGACTCACAATCCAATTCCAAATCAGCCAATATATGCGCCACTTCCAACGGATGCATGATATACGGTTCGCCGGATTTTCGATGCTGGCCTTCGTGGGCTTCCCTGGAGACCTTGTAAGCCCTGCTTAACATATCCCAATCACATTGAGGATTATACTTATTCACTTTTTCAACTAGTTTTCGATAACATTCATCCATTTATATCACCATTTAAAAATAGTTCGGTGCTTGGCGTTCTGCGTTCGGAGAAGAACATGGAAGAAGAAATCCCTCTTCTTTATCTCCGAGCTCAAATCCAAACTCCGAACTGTTTTATTTTAAAATCTCACAATTGATGCTACATCATAACCCTTCAATTTTTCTCTTCCCTTTAAAAATTCAAGTTCTACGAGATAGATAATCCCCGTGACCACCCCGCCCACTTTTTCAACCAATTCAATGTTAGAACGTGTGGTTCCCCCTGTTGCCAACAGGTCATCTACAATAACTACTTTTTGTCCCGGCCGGACCGCATCTACATGCATTTCTAAAATATCCGTGCCATATTCCAGCTCATACGTCGCTTGGATGGTTTCATAGGGTAGTTTTCCCTTTTTCCTGATAGGCACAAATCCTTTGTTTAACGTATAAGCGATGGAGGCACCGAATATAAAGCCCCTGGACTCCGGACCTACAATGATATCACATGCTTTTTCTTTTGTTTTTTCAATGAGACAGTCCATTGCATAGTGAAAGGCTTCCTTATCCTGCAAGACGGTAGTAATATCAATAAAATCAATGCCTTCCTTGGGAAAATCCATAACGTGTCTAAATTTTGACTTCAAATCCATTTATTCCCTCCTCCCTTTCGATGCTATTTTAAGATGATTGATTTAAAAATTTCTTCGTTTCTTCACATTTTTCCCTCAATTTTCTAAGCTTGGCAAGCTGGACGGAACTTTCAATGTTCACTTTTTTACTTTTATTATCATTTAATTGTATTCTAATCTGTTCGTTACAAATGGAAAAACACAACAATCCTAATTCCCGGAATATATCAAGACAATGCTTCAGCTTCAAATAATTCATCGGAACATGATAGCTTATCGCTATACGTCTGGTCAATACAAAAACATCATCCTCATATATCCCTTGTACAGATCGGGTCTTGATATATTGATAAACAATGACAAAATCCTGTCTCACCGGTATGATCTGATCCAAAACATGCTCACACCACCGGTATTTGGTATTGTCAAACAACAAATAAACATTATTATTCTTTTTCAAAATATCACAATAAAATGCTATTGAAAAGCAGGGATCGTAAATGTATACTTTGCTGTAATTTTGTATCTGCCCTGCTCCCATTACAGGATTAATCAAAATATCCAATGCATGATTATCATCACCCAAGGTATTAAAATAAATGCTGTAAGGCTTTTGGCTTAAGGGGTCATGGCTTTGCTGCTCAAACTCCCTTTCCAGCTGATCGATGATTTCTGCAGCCCCCGCTAAGGTATTGACAATCATAAGAACAGGATGCTCATCCTCTAGCGTACCCAACACATCCCGTATCTCAATATCCTGTTTAAAACAAATATCTGCATCTTTCGTAATACTATTTATTATATCATTTCTAATGCATGCGTCAAAGGTTTTATAATATTTATATTCCATTCTTTTGGGGCCGGACATTTTTATATCCTTTAGGGTTAATTGTATCTTATCTTTTCCCTGATAAGAATTTATGCCTAATGTACAGGCTACATCCACAACATCACCGGCGATAAACCTCTTTTCATAGTCCCCCATATTAAAACCGACCGCATCCACAAAGATTTTATCTTTTTCCAACCTCATCTTTAAATGTTTGCCTTCTCCGACAACCCTAATATCGGAAATCACGGCATCACAAAGCGAAAATACCGGTCCGGCATTTCGCATCCCGAACGGCTCCAATATCTCCAACTGTTTTACCGTATCGAAGGTTAAATCAACAGCCTGTATTTGACAATCGATATAAATGCGCGGTATTAGAGCATCCTCGCATAAGTGGCTATCTGCGTATTCGCCAATGTGTTCTATAAAAGCCGATATCTCTTTCTTATCAATCGTCAGTCCTGCTGCAAGCTCATGTCCGCCGAACTTTATAAGGGTATCTCTGCACGTTGTCAATGCTTCAAATAAATTGAAACCCCTTATACTTCTCCCCGACCCTTTGCCTTCATCACCTTCCAGTGCTATTAAAATAGAAGGTCTATGAAATTTATCTGTAATGCGTGAAGCTACTACGCCGATGACGCCGTGATGCCAATCTTTACCATATAAGACAATCACTTTCTGCCGGGCCAAATCAAAATCTTGTTCAATCATTCTCATGGCTTCATCCAATATTTGCGCTTCCGTTGCCTGCCTTTTTTTATTTTCCTCGTTCAGCTCCCGGGCAATCTCATAGGCGGTTTTTTGATCATCTGTCAAAAAAAGTGCTGCTGCTCTGAGCGCACTTCCTATCCTTCCCGCTGCATTGATACGCGGGGCAATCATAAACCCCACCGCGCCCGTACCGATCTTTGCATTATCAAGACCGGATACTTTGACCAATGCCTTTAAGCCCAGATGATCCGTATTTTTCATTAGTTTGAGACCGTGATCTACAATAAGCCTATTCTCTCCCAACAAGGGCACTACATCCGCAACGGTACCCAAACAAACAATATCACAATAATCATTGATTACTTTACCCAGTTGTGCTTTGCCTGCTAACCCTTGGATTAATTTAAATACGACACCTACACCGGCTAATTCTTTAAAAGGGTAAGGACAGTCGTGCTGCTTGGGATTGACAATGGCATAAGCTTTAGGGATTTCTTCTTTACACTCATGATGATCCGTGATAATAAAATCAAGCCCCAAACCCTTTGCAAATTCAACTTCCTCCACTGCGGTAATGCCGGCATCTACGGTAATAACAAGCTTTGTCCCATTTTCATGCAGCCTTTGCAGGGCCTGTTTATTGACACCATAGCCTTCGTCCATCCTATCGGGAATATAGTAATCCACATGTGCCCCGCATCCGTCTAAGTACTTGACCAATATGGCCGTACTGGTTACGCCATCTACATCATAGTCTCCGTAAACCGTCATTTTCTCCTGCTCACAAATCGCTTTTTTGATGCGTTTGACGGCTTTAGTCATGTCTTTCATTAAAAAAGGATCATATACTTTCGCAATGTCTTTTTCCAAAAACATACTAATTTCTTCCGGCTCTTGAATTCCCCTATTTAAAATAACTGCTGCAACCAAAGGAGAAATATTAAATTTTCGACTGATTTGCCGAAGCTTATGATGATCAGCCCGATAATATATCCATTTCTTGTTATCCATCTTGATCTCCACTTCTAACCCCAACCGGGAATTGCTCTTACTGCAACACGCCAAATCTAAAAACCGCTTTTCCTATGATCATGCCCTCATCAACATATTTCTGAGACCATTGCCTCGCATCATAAGAACTATTGCGATTATCTCCCATCACAAAGTAACAGCCTTCCGGCACCATATACGGTCCAAAATCCTCCTGCATTGGTTCATAAACATAGGGTTCTTTATACGGTTTTTCATCTATATATAACTTTCCGTCTTTAATCAGAATCGTTTCTCCTCCTATGCCGACAACTCTTTTGACCAACTGCATATTTTTTTGATAAGGAGATCGGAACACTACCATATCTCCCCGTTTAACAGGCTTAAACCAATAACTAAATTTACTCACAATGATAATATCATTGATCTGAATGGCCGGCACCATAGACCCGGTGGGTACGATGGAAGGCGTAAATATAAAATGTCGTATAAATAACGCTGCTGCAATTGCAATAACAATGGTTTTTATCCAGTCGAATATTTCTCTTGCAATCATTTGCCTGTTGATTTGCATCTGGCATTCCCTCTTCTTATAATAGATATATTTCTCAATTTATATTTGTGCAAAAAGCGCAGCATCATCGTTATTTTGTCCGAATATAGTGATAGATTTAAGCGCGCTATCTTTATCCATTTTAATACACTATAAAATTATAGCATTTATACCTAGCGGCTTCAACCTTTAATTTCTAATTATATATAACACGATAAATAATTGCTAATGAAGAATAAAGAAGAAAAATTAGATTTTCCGAATTCATGGATGATACTAAAATGAAAAATAATACACCCTATCGTAATCAGCACGGTTTACAGAGAACCGTAAATCATATATAATAAACACCCGAAGGCATTATCCTATTTTATTTAGAACCGAATGTACCATTAAGAATAATATAAAACAATGGGTAGAAAAGAGGTGAATATGAATGATACTGGTCAGCGCTTGTTTATGCGGTATAAATTGCAGGTATGACGGCCAAGACAGTTTAAACCCCCAAGTACTGGAGCTGTTTAACAAAGGCGAACTGGTTCCTGTCTGTCCGGAACAGCTGGGAGGCCTCTCTACACCAAGAGCTTGTATGGAAATCGTAGGCGGCGAAGGTAAAAACGTATTGGAAGGAAAGTCAAAAATCCTCGACAAAACCTATACGGCCGATAGCAGCGGCGAATTTATAGAAGGTGCAAGAAGGGTATTAAAAATTGCAAAAGTACTGAATATTCAAAAAGCAATCCTCAAGCAGCGCAGCCCGTCTTGTGGATTTGGAAAAATATACGACGGCAGTTTCAGCGGCAATCTCATAGAAGGGAATGGCGTTACCGCAGAACTTTTACGTCAAAACGGTATCGAAATACTAACAGAAGAAGATTTTGTTTAATGGCTAAAATAGAGTGACTTAGCATTTGGCGGCCAGAGGTTTGTAAGTTAAGACGCTCTTTGCTTTTTCTGCTATATAGATACCCAACTTTAAAATGATATTTATATTTACACAAAAAACGCAGCATCATCATTGTTTTGGATACTATTCAATCCATATCCGATCAAAAGGCGTTTCAAAAAAATAGAATTTATAATCCTTGTACGTAAGCAAAATAATCAATAACGTATTTTTTAAAACGCCCTATGTACCTATGTAAATGTATTTTTAGGCTGCTAGCCGGTTATCTTTATCGGGATATGCAACCGCAAGCCGCCGTCTGTATTTCATCTTTCATTCTTTATATCTTCAAATAACGGCCATACATTCAAATAATGCGATTGTCTTTGACTCTTCGAATCTTCAAAATCCGGAATCGAACCCAATCTCCACACAGAGATCCCTCGCAATCCGAACATATTGGCAAGGTCTATTTTTGCCTGTATGCTTCTTGCATCTTCATACCATATGATGTTTCTTATTCTTTTATTTCTTTCTTCAAACACAAAATACGGTGTTTGAGAAACCGTAGAATAATTTATTTCCTTATTCCGGACAAGATGGTCTTTCATCCGCTCTTTCACAATGTCATAGGTGGGATGGTACGCAGTATCATTCATAATCTCTCCGTTTTGAAATTGCCATTGTACCGTATCAAAACTTACCTGGGGCAGCAACTTGTCTCTTGGAATGCCCTGTTCTTTATCCGTTGCATATCGAAGGGCATAATAGATATCCTTAATCGGTGCAAGCGGGGTATCTCCCGTAAAAAAAGCTTTTTCCGATTCTTTGAGCCGGTGAGGGGCATAATCATGGGCCATCAAAATCACCTTATCTGCAATTTCCCCTATCTGCTTATAGTCGTAACCGTCAAAAAACCGCTGTCCCGGCTGTCTTTTGGGATGTACACACACTACAAGCTTTTTATTCCCCTTCTTCAATTCTTCTTTTAGCGCTGCCAGAAAGCTTACAAATTGGGCTTTGTCATTTTTCACATCTCGTAATGCTTCAAAATCTATCACTACACCGTCAAACCCTATCGCCAGTTCATCCTGTTGCCCGTCATATACTTGTTTTGAAACAGATTCGATCAGGTTTTGTGTCGCCTTCGCATCGCCCAATAAACGAGAAATAATCCCTATACGCTCCTCGTCCGCTTCAATCACCTCTTCATTCGTACCGAATACCATGAGGTATTTTTCCACACCGTTTTCATCTGCCTCGTCTATCACTTTTTGATAGCCCTCGGGAATATAGAACGGATAGTCGGAAGCCGGCAAGCCTGTGGTCAACTCAACTTGTCCCGATTTAGGGCTGTATTGGATTCTGCTCCAACCATAGCTGACCGTATCAAATACACTTGTTTTATCTATTTGAGAATAGGAGTCTATCGCATAAAAACCGTTTAAATCCCCTACCCTATAATTTAAAGCATTATACATTCTAATCAGCATTGCCGCCGCTTCCTGCCTTAACGCGTTATCCCGCGGTACAAATAAACGTTCACTTTTGCCGTTGATAATGCCAAGGTCCTTAGCCAATGCGATATGGCCTTTATAATTCTTTACATCGTCAAATCTTGAGGGCTGCGGTTCTATAAGCCTTGCAAGGTATTCATAATCCAATGCCCTTATAATCATCACGGCCATTTCTTCACGGGTAATGAATTGGTTCGGTACGAAACGCTCACCCGGATACTCGTCCATCAAAATGATTTCTTTGGACAGCCCTGCATTCACAAAAGGCGCATACCAATGATACGTCTTTACGTCCGCAAAAGATTGTGCAGCTCGGGGGATATCTGTATCTATATCGAGTGTTCTGATTAAAAAAGTTAAAAATTCCCCGCGTGTGATGTATTCGTTATAGCCAAACACGCCTTTTCCTTTACCGGTAGTAATATTCAACTCTTTCAATTGATAAATATACACCTCGGACCAATCTCCCTTCGGCACGTCGATAAAACCCTCACCACCGGCAAATACAGCGGGCGAAGGCGCAGACATTGCCATCAGAAGTATCATCATCAATAATACCAAATACCTTTTCATCTCAATCCCCCCTATCTTTTTGACACTACCCACTATCCACCACCCACTACCCACTATCTTTATTTTAATTCCACTAACGTGACACCGGACTCTCCTTCCCCATACTTTCCTAAGCGAAAGGATTTGACATGCCGGTGTTTCCTGAGCATCGTATGAATCCCACTTCTTAAAACACCCGTACCCTTGCCGTGAATAAGGGTAACCTGCTCTAAACGGGCCAGCGCAGCATCGTCCAGAAACTTATCTGCATTCAATAAGGCATCATCCAGCATCTGTCCCCTCAGGTCCAATTCGGTAGAAAGCCGTGCCGCCTTTGTCATGCCTATCTTTCCTGCACCTGTTTGACTCACAATATGTTCCTTGCTTTCCTGCATCAACCTTAAATTGGATAGATGTACATTAATTTTCATAATGCCAACCTGTACCTGTACTTCTCCACTGGCATCCGGCGGAGAAATAACGCTTCCCTTTTGATTCAGCGTTGTAATCTCTACGGGATCACCGGGTTTTAAATTTTTAGGTGGTTTGGCATATCTCTTCCTAGGCAGCACCGATTTGGCAAGAGATTCGTCTATTTCATTGCTTTTATTGCGCAGCTTCAGCCGTGCCTGTTCAATCGCTTTGTTTCTTTCGGACAACTCCTGTTCTTCCTGCAGCTTTCTCAATTCATTTACAACATCTTCGGCCTCTTGCTTCGCCTGCTGAACAATTTTACGTGCTTCTCGCCGTGCTTCATCCAACAATTTTGCCTTTTGCTCACGGAGTTTTTCCTTTTGTCTGTCCAGCTCCTCTTTTAGCAGTCTCGCCTCTTGCTTATAACGGACGGCATTTTTCTTCTCCTGCTCTGCCTTTTGTCTGTTTTTCTCCAAATTAGAAATAATATCTTCAAACTTTACATCTTCCTGAGATATGAACTCCTTTGCACGATCAATAATATTGTGGTCCAGCTTCAATCGCCTTGAAATGGCAAAAGCATTACTTTTTCCCGGTACGCCAATTAATAATCTATACGTAGGCCGTAAGGTTTCTACGTCAAATTCACAGGCTGCATTTTCGACGCCCTGTGTAGATAATGCGAATAGCTTCAATTCACTGTAATGGGTCGTAGCCGCTGCTCTGGCGCCTACCTGATGTAAATATTCCAATATGGACATCGCAAGGGCAGCCCCTTCAACCGGGTCTGTTCCTGCCCCTAATTCATCAAAGAGCACCAGCGAATGTTCGTCCACATCTTTTAGGATATTGACAATATTGGTCATGTGAGAGGAAAAAGTACTTAAGCTTTGTTCAATACTTTGTTCATCCCCAATATCTGCAAACACTTTATGAAATACCGCCAACTCCGTTCTATCATCGCCAGGAACATGCAATCCGGATTGTGCCATCACCGTAAATAGCCCGATCGTCTTTAATGTAACGGTTTTGCCCCCTGTATTAGGACCGGTAATCACTAGTGTGTCGAAACCTCTGCCTAAATAAATATCTGTGGCCACCACAGTTTTAGGATCAAGGAGCGGATGTCTCGCCTTTTTAATATCCAGATACCCTTGAGAATTCATGATAGGTTCGACAGCACCCAGCGCAAGGCTTAATTTGGCCTTTGCAAAAATAAAATCCAGTGTAATAATAATTTCCACATTATATTGAATCGCTTCCGAATGTTCGCTGACCATCTCTGTCAATTCGGATAATATGCGCTCAATTTCATTTTTTTCTTTTATTGCCAATTGACGGAGCTGGTTATTGGCCTCCACAACGGCCATAGGCTCAACGAATAAGGTTGCGCCGCTGGCAGAGGAGTCATGCACCAAACCGGATATTTGCCCCTTATGTTCCGCTTTAACGGGAACCACATGCCTATCTCCTCTTACAGTCACAATGGATTCCTGCAAATACTTCTGATATTTGGAAGAATGAACAATACCGTTTAGTATATCCTTGATTTTATTGTCTACATTTCTCATCTGTCTTCTGATACTGCTTAATGCAGGACTGGCATGGTCGGATATTTCTTCTTCACTGATAATACAGGAAGCAATATGATCTTCCACCCGCTTTAAGACCAGCAAGTCTTGAATAAAGGCATCTAAAATGGGATAGGACTCCTGCTTTCCGTCGGAAAGGGGCTTACGACCTTCTCCCGCATATCTTTTCATATTACGGGAAATACGTAATGCATGGGCAATTTCCAGCAATTCTTTCGGATTTAGCACTGCTCCGATTTCCATCCGCTTCAAAGCATCGGTAATGTCCTTCAATCCGTCAATCGGCGCACTGCCTTTTCGAATAACCATGCTCACAGCTTCGCTGGTTTCCGCTTGCAAACGTTTAATCTCATCGAGGTCCTTAGACGGCTGCAATTGAAAAACTTGCTTTCGACTCAATGTGGAGGTTGTAAAATCAGCTAATCTATCTAATATTTTATTATATTCCAAAACCTTCAGTGTTTTTTGATCCATATCATTTCCCTCTTTATCGTTTTATAGATAAATAACGCATACTAGCATTAGAAATATAATCGTATGGAGGTAACATTATGTACCTGAGGGCGGAAGTCGGAATAGCCAAACAGGAGTGCAAAGTAATCAGCACAGAATGTCGTGTGCGGTGAGGCATTCTCAACCCTCATCTCTCAGCCATCAACTATTTGCAGTCTTGCAATACCCGTTGCCGGAGTACGGATTATATTTCGAACTTTACAATGCGTTATCTATATCTAAGCATTCAGTGAATACATCGTATTGACTTAATAATGTCCGCAGAACCAATACGCCCAACTAATTCTCTGGATTATTATATCATATCTATTGTAAAACAAACTAATTTATTTTATAATATAATATAATAGTAATACAAACGTAATATAATAGGGGTTATTGGGAGAAATTGCAGCCCATTATATGATTCAAAAACCCTTCGATATTCTTGAAGTTTTTCAAAAATAGTAAGTTTTTCCTATACGGTATAAACGCCTGATGATTGATGGCTGTCTATTTTGCGCTAAACTTTTTACATGCATTCTATCTCTAATGCCGCGGAATATATACCTTTATCCGTTCAGTACAAAAAATGCAACAGCCTGCACGTAAGTTGTTTCCGTATTCAATGTACCTATAAACATTCGCAAGCCTTACGATAAATCAGTTCTATAGTCCTATGCGCAAATGAATCAGATTATGCTATAATATTCGTATTCAAATTGTTACTATATGGAATAAAGGATAATATATAGGTGGGATTGATATGAGATTAGTACCGATACATTGTATAAGACCGGGCAATAAACTGGCCAGAACCGTATATGACAAAAACGGACGCATATTACTGCAGCAAAACGTCATTTTAACCCAAAATCTGTTGGAACGCGTAGCGACCAATGGATTTAACTCGTTATACATCAATGACCAATACAGTGAAGACGAAATTGAAGATGTTATCAAGCCTGAATTGCGACAAAAAACAATTCAGGCGGTTAAAGAATCTTTTGACAATTTTCGCAGCTATTATTTTAGAAGTAAAGATACCTCCGTTCCTCTAAAGCAAAGAATAGAATTGAAGGCCAAAAATAAATACATGGTAACTATGAACAAAATCACACAAGAGATTGTGGATGAGCTTTTAACCAAAAAAAATCTGCTCATCAATCTTGTTGATATTAAAAGTCTGGATACCTACACGTATCAACACAGTGTAAATGTCGCCATACTATCTTTGGTTCTGGGTATTGAATTAAGTCTTGAACATCATCAGTTATATGAGCTTTGTACCGGTGCATTGATGCATGATATCGGCAAAGCTTTTATCGAACAGGACGTGCTCTTTAAAAAGAAACCGTTAACCCAAGAAGAGTTTAGTCACCTGAAAGAACATCCTTTTAAAGGATATGAATATTTAAAAGACCTGCGGGATATCAAAGCCGCTTCAAAACGTATTATTTTGGAACATCATGAAAAAGTGGACGGCACAGGCTACCCCAAAGGCCTTACGGAAAAACAAATTCATCCTTTTTCCAAGATTGTGGCACTCGCCGATGCCTATGATACGTTAACATCCGACCAGCCTTATCGCAAAGCATTGCCGCCCAATGAGGCCATTGAATTTTTAATGGGATCGGCCAGCCGATATTTCGACACGGAAATGACCACTGTTTTTGTAAGGAAAATTGTGGTATATCCCATAGGTACCATTGTAAAACTAAGTGATGCTACAATAGGTATTGTGAAGGAAACCAATCCGCAATTGTCTTTGCGGCCCAAAATTCAAAAAATAGAAAACGGAAAAAAAGCGGGCATTATCGACCTGGCGACAGAAACCAATGTTGTCATTAAAGGGGTTCAATATGACGTACCACAAGCACAAAGCAAATAAATTGTATAATAAGCCGGGCATTGGCAATGCCCGGCTTATCTTTTTCGCTACGCAAATTAACAATCCAAGTATTGTTCTGCGTCCTGCATATTGCTAAAAACATTTTTAATGCCTTCGAAAGATTTGTTTTTATGTATTTCATAGGCTTCATTGCTCACAACCGTAGCAACGTTCTTAAAACCCTTGGTTGCACCGTAGTCTCTCACTTTTTGAAATTTGCTGCCATTCAGTAAAACGGAGATATCACTTTTCGTTACATCCGCAAGCACCGTAAAGTTAGGCATTGTCACGTCTATCAAATGTATTAAATCATTTATATAATGGCTTATTTCCGCATCTGTCAGATGCCCTTCAATCCGAATATAAATTCTATTTTTTTCTTTAGAATAATTCAGCTCATACATAATGCCCCTCCATACCTCAGGACCTCACTCATTCCTTTTCTAAAGGCCTGTAAATTGATATTGAGTATCTTTTCCGGCAAATGCTTCTTTAGAACTATTTCAAATTCCTCTTGTGTAAAAGGCAAAAACGCTGCTGCAACTGCTGCACCAATCATAGCAATATTAACAACCTTGGGATTTCCTATCCCCTTAGCAATAGCAAAGGCATCAATAGAAACAATATCCGGACAATAGGCTTGGATAAATTGACAGGCTTCTTGTTCATCATAAGCATTTAAATTAATCAAGCCGCCGGCAGGCCTAATACTTCCCATATTCATAACTGCTTTGCCGCCTTTTTTCAATTTGGTAATATTTCTGGCGGTTTCAGCAATTTCAAAGCCAATTAAAAGGTCTGCCCCTCCCTCCGGAACAATTGGACTATGGTACTGGCCTCCAATCCGAATATGACTGGCTACACATCCTCCTCTTTGCGCCATCCCAATTGTCTCTGATGTTTTAGCCTCCATACCTTTCATGATTGAAGTACTGGCGATCAATCTGGATGCCAGAACGTTACCCTGTCCTCCAACACCTGCAATAATTATATTCAAAATATTGCTACCTCCTCTATAGCATGCATTTTGCAAATCTGACTGCATACGCCGCAGCCTTTACATTGTGAAGCCTCAATCGTCGGTATATCCTGTTCCATATAAATCGCGGGACATCCAAGCCTGTTCACACATATCTTACACCCGTTACATGTATTTCGGTTAATAACATAATCATTTTGTTTTCTCATTTTGACAACGCAGGCCCTTTCAAAGATAACCATCGAAACGCCTTCAAAAGCTACGGCTTCTTTTGCCCCCTTAATGGCTGCTTCTAAATCATAGGGATCAATTTTTTTGACATATTGGACGCCACACGCCTTTGCAACCGCTTCAATATCTACTTTGGGTGCCGCATTCCCTGCAGCCGTTACACCTATGCCGGGGTGAGGCTGGTGTCCGGTCATAGCGGTAGTATCGTTATCCAATACCACGACAGTCATATTGACATTGTTGTATACCGCATTAATAATGCCCGGTATGCCTGTATGAAAAAACGTTGAATCCCCGATAAACGCAACATTTTTCGTGTCGGGCTCTACGTGCTGTAAGCCCTGGGCAATAGTTATACCCGCCCCCATACACAAACAGGTATGTACCGCTTCCAACGGTTTTGCATTCCCCAAAGTATAACATCCGATATCCCCTGAGAATACTGCCTTTTCTTTTTTTAAGGCCTCTTTAAAGGCATAAAACGAAGCTCTATGCGCGCAGCCGGCACATAAGGTCGGGGGCCTTACAGGTAAAGAAGGTATATTAACCCTTTCATCCTTCTCTTTAATGTTATCTAAAAACTTCCCTATTACTTGTGATAACAGTTCGTAAGAATACTCTCCGTTTTTGGGAAGATGATTTGTCTTCTTACCGTATATGGGAACGCTTTTATACAGATAACTTGCTTCAATTAATGCCTCCTCAATGACAGGGTCCAGTTCTTCAATCACAAGTACTTTGTCAACTTTTGTTAAAAAATCAATGGCTACACGTTGCGGAAAAGGATAGGGGGTACCGACTTTAAGCAGGGTAACGTCTTCTCTATCTCCTAATACATCTGCAACATACTGATGCGCAATACCCGATGCCGCTATACCGACCCTGCCTTTGCCGGTGATTTCATTAAAGGGTGATTGGGAAAATACTTCACTTAACCTAGTCTGTAAATTTTCCAGCCATTCGTGCCTTTTGTAAGCCAATTTAGGGAAAATAACCCATCTTGGATCTTTACTAAATCCTTCTATATCATTCTTTTTTAGATTGTTCTCCAACGCTACTGTTCCACACGAATGACAAATCCTGGTGGTTAGCCGGAGAATGACCGGAATACCCATCTCTTGTGAAAGGTCATAAGCTTTTTTAATCATAAGATATGCCTCTTGAGGTGAAGACGGATCAAAAATCGGTAAATTTGAGAATTTGCCGAAAGCACGTGTATCCTGCTCCGTTTGAGAAGAGTGGGGTCCGGGGTCGTCGGCAACAGCGACGACCATACCACCTTTGACACCTATGTACGTTAAACTCATTAAAGGGTCTGCTGCAACGTTTAAACCTACTTGTTTCATAGTCACTAAGGTTCTCGCTCCGGCATAGGCCGCACCCGCGGCCACTTCCATCGCTACCTTTTCGTTAACTGACCATTCTACGTAAGTATTTTCATTTCTTTCCCTGGCAACGGTTTCTAAAATTTCGGTAGAGGGCGTCCCGGGATACCCTGTAACCACCTGCACGCCCGCTTCCAATGCTCCCATTGCCACAGCTTCATTGCCCATTAATAACCTGTTCTCCATATTAGCCCCCTAGATTACAATTTATAGATTAAAAGTTCTGCCACTCCTTGCTGCATAAGACCGTAGAATTAACTCCTAAACTCTTTCATTCTTGCATTTAATTCATTGGCCATTGCAGATAACCCGGACACCATCTCATTAACCGATTCAAGTACACTTAATTGCTCTTCACTTGCCGCGGATACTTCCTGGGTCGCTGCCGCATTACTCTCTACTATACGCGCAACATTCTGGGCCTGATTATTCATTTCTTCCACCGCATAGTTGACTTCCGTCAACGTTGACTTTGAGTCCTTCATTTGTCTCGCAACTTGTTCTACCACGTGTTTAATATTATTAAAGACTTCATCTATTTTTGCAATAATATTCTCCTGATCAGTAATAATATCATTGGCATCCGACATTTTTTCCACAGCAATTTTTGTATCATTCAAAGATTGTGTTAAAATATCCGCAATATCTTTTGCCGAACGACTTGATTGTTCTGCCAATGTTCTGATTTCTTCCGCAACAACCGCAAATCCTTTTCCGGCTTCACCGGCCCTCGCGGCCTCAATCGCAGCATTAAGCGCTAAAAGATTGGTTTGAGAAGTAATTTGAGTGATAATATTTACGATTCCTCCGATTTTTTCCGATTTACTGTTCATCTCATTGACAATACCGGTTACATCGGTAAAAAGCGTTACGGTATTAGCCGTCTTGCCTTTGAGTTGATCTACAACCACCTGACTCTCATCAATGAGACCTACAGAATCTTTCGCTTCACGCTCCATTGTAACAGCATTATTGGTTACTTCCTCTATTGCTTCGGTTACCATTCCGACAAGCTCTGCCGTTTCCTGCATACTTTTAGACTGTTCGGTACCACCCTGCGCTATCTCATACATGGTCTTGGTTACCTGCTCCACCGACTTAGTCGTATCCTGCGTTGAAGTTTTCAAATCCGAAGTCACCGCGTTCAATTCATTCACGACTTCTTTATTTTCTTGTACAACCATTTGAAGGCTCTCCGCCGTATTATTAATACATTTGACCAGGTCACCGAATTCATCATTGGGTTTGTACAGGCATCTCACACTATAATTACCTTTCGCTATATTCACCAATGTATCCGTTGCCTCTTTAATAAAGTTTTTGATACCACGGGTAAATAGGATTACAAATACCGACGCCACTGCTGTCAACACCGAAATTCCAATTATAACCATTCTATTCAGATCATAAAAAGAATATACAATATTGATAACCGCTAAAACCGGTATGAGCCAAACCAAAAAAGATAGTTGAAAGCTTTTGCTTCTAAAACGTTTTTTTCCCTTGGTTAAATCAGTTAATTGTTTCATAAAATCTCCCCTTTTAGAACCTTTTCACATTGCTCTTCCTTGATATAGATACCCAACTTTAAAAGGGCATTTATATTTATACAAAAAACATAGCACTATCGTTGTTTTAGGTACTATCCAATCCATAACCGATCAAATGGCGTTTCAAAAAAAGCAGCGTTTATGATCATTAGATATAAGTAGCACGAATCATGTGTCTTTTAAAACGCCCTTATTCAAATGTATTTTTAGGCTGCATATGTTACATCTAAATTCAAATAGCCATTATCATATGCATATGATAATGACTATTTGGATCAGCTCAAGCAAGTTCATCGTTCACAAAAAAATTTTACATCTATTTGTGATTTTGCCATTTGCATATGCCATTTCACCCATCAACTGCGTCACTTTCATCTTTAAAAGCCGCTGTCGCGGGTACGTTTAAAATAATACTATTCTGCTAAAAACTTTTCTGCTTCTCCAATATCATTAAAGGCTCTATCCTGAGGCCCTACACTTTTAAAATTTCGATTCATCTGCATCTTTAAAGTAGCCGATGCAACTACCATTGCGCTCTTGGACAGCCCCGCGGCTACCGCAAGCTCTTTAGTATCTTGCAGCTGCTTCATCGCATCTTGGTCAAATACGACGGTTTTACTTAAATCTAATAACGCAGTAAAACCTGATTTGAGCATTCCCAGATTTTTTTTCATGTCTGCTGTGTACGCGTCCAGTTCATCCAAGGCTACGGTACCATCCACCACCACATACAACCTATTTTTTGATACATCCGCTTTAATACTGTACATTTTAACATCTCCTTTTAAAATAATATTAGTTTTTTTGCTTTATTTGGTAAAAGGTATTGGCCTTTAAAGCACTTTTTGAATACTCTGCCTGACTATTTTCCCCATTTTAACAGCGCAACGGAGAAATTCTCACCGGCTCCTGAAGACGCGAATAAAACCATATCATCGTCTTTTAATAATCCCTTTTCTCTTGCCTCATATAGATTAACAGGGATTGTCGAAGATGCAAGATTCCCATATTCCTTAAAGCTTTGATAGGATTTGGAGGCGTCAATCCCCAGGGCTTCACGCCAGGCATCATGGGCCCAGTAAACCGGCTGATGCGTTACCATAAAGTCAATATCTTGAGGTGTCAGCTCACCTTTATTTAACGTATTGGTGATCACTTCTGTCATATCCTTTACCGAATTTTTGCCGATTTTATAGGTTATTTCATTGTTAAAAACCAATACAGGCTTTGCAGGCGAAGGTTTATAATGAACCCACTTCTCATGCATAGGGATTCTTTCTTTCATCGTAAATCCGTCATGGTATTGGCCGTGGGATGTACAGTGGGATACTTTATAACCTCTTCCCTCCCCAACACATCCCACTACCACCGCAGCTGATCCATCTCCTAAACTCGGCGTAATATAGTGGGCATAATCAAGCATATGGGAATGAAAGACGGAAGTAATGATCAGAATATTGTTGAAAGTACCCATCGCAATCAGATTCGATGCCGCTATGAACATGGTTACAAAACTTGAACAGCAGGTATCCATATTCCATGCACCGGCATTCTTAAGCCCTAATTTATACTGCACAAGACTGGCATTGCCCGGAATGATTTCATCCTGCAGCATGGAATGTACCATCACTAAATCTATATCATCTTTATTCAGTCCTGCATCTTCAATCGCTCTTCTTCCTGCTTCTGTTTCCGCATCGGAAGGCGCAATATTTTCAGGAAAAACTCTTCTCTCCACAGTACCTTTAAAGGGATCTTTATCTTTGTTTGGTAAGTTTAAAATGGGATATTCGTCCCAAAAATCATTTTTTCTTATCTGTTCGGGCATATTGCTGCCTATTCCGATAATACCCGCACTATAAATCTCTCTTAACATAAAAACCTCCTATGTATTGTATTATATTGCTTTTTTCCATCACAAAAAAATCTCAAGGATCTCCAGCCCTGTTGACTTTAATGCGTGCACCGTGAAAATAGCTTAAAATAAAAATAGCCCTAATGGTACACACAGGTGCCTCCATTGAGCTATCTGTCAAAGAAACTCATTTTTTTGGGGCGGCCTGGCAATCATAGTTTTAAAAAAACCTTAGACCCATAGCTTTGCGTCCTTACCTTTAAGCAAGTTTGCCTTTCACAATATTCATTTTGTAAGGTGATATAAAAATTTAGCTATATATTTCATCATAAACATTGTACATAAGGTTTGCTTGAAATCGCACGAAATATATAACTTTGATAGATTCAACGCAAAGAATTCAAATCATATGAATCAATTCTTTTGCGCGTTCAATCTATTTTATTAATGTTTGAAAAGTGACTTTCTTTTATAGATACCCAACTTTAAAATTGAATTTATATTTACACAAAAACCGCAAAATCATCGTTGTTTGTGTAAATAATATTTTTAGGTTTAAAGTTGGTTATCCTTAACGTGATAATCGTTCTAGATTAAATTATAGTATATTTTATCTCATAACGTCAAGGGGGAATATGTCGAATTATGTCGTATGTGTAAAAAAAATAGAGATTTTTACTTTTTCTTAACACTTTTTTAACTTTACATGTCTATATACAAAAAAGCTGCCCCTCTATCTTGGGGCAACCTTTTTTTATTTAAGGCATTTTGCAACATAAACACTAACCACAACTAAAAGGATTCATGTCCCTTTGAAAGTATATTAACTTGCGTATGCTGCCCATTTATGGCGTAATCGCAACTTTGATAACATTTTCCTTGCGAGATGCGAATAATTCCATGGCTTCTTCCATCTGGTCCAGTTTCATACGGTGGGTAATAAGAGGACTTAAATCTACCTGTCCCGATTGAATCAATTTTAATAAACGTTTCATATGATGCAAATCAACCAGACCCATTTCAATGCGAACATTTTTACTGAACAATTCAAACATGGGCAGCGATGCTGTTGGCCCGGGCAGACCTGCAATAGAAAGTCGCCCTCCAATACCCAGACAGCAGCTTGCCTGATGTAGTGTGGTTTCAGAACCTGCCGCATCAATTGCCACATCGGCCCCTTCTCCGCCGGTTAATTTATGAATCGTCTCTAACACATCTTCTTTAGAAGAAAGAATGGTATGGGTAGCACCTAATTTTTTACCCATTTCAAGACGGAACTCATCTTTTCTGCCCACAAGGATAATTTGCTTTGGACTAAATAATTTTGCCGTAATAACGGCACATAAACCAACAGGGCCCGCACCAAATACGACTACCGTATCCCCCGGAATAACGCTCCCTTTTTCGGTAGCAAAATAACCTGTTGACAAAATATCTCCAACAAATAGTGCCTGCTCATCACTTAATTCATCAGGAATATGTAACAAACTTGCATCTGCATGGGGAATACGCATGTATTCACTATGGGACCCGTTTAATCCTCCGTACTCCGGACCGGCACCAAAAACACCGCCATTCAGACACCTATAAATGTGGCCTGCTAGACATCGCTCGCATTGCCCGCAAAATAATACCGATGCGCCCACTACCCGGTCTCCGGGTTTAAAATCCTTTACCGCGCTGCCCACCTGCTCAATTTCACCTACATACTCATGCCCTAATGTATGCCCCGGTGTAATAGGTACATGTCCTTGCATAAAATGTACATCACTGCCGCAAATGGTTGTCAATTTAACTTTTACGATGACATCCGTTTCATTCACCAAGACAGGCTTTGCCACATCCTTTAGTTTTACACGATTTAATTCCTCAAAAACAAGTGCTTTCATGTAACCAACCTCCTGTTGCACAAAATTAATATAAATGTATAATACCTCCTCCCTATTATATAGATTTTTCCAGATTATAGTCAAGGGGAACATCGTGAAAATATTATCAAATAAAAAAATTTTTCCCCTTATATATCTCAAGATCATTTCAGTAGCTTTCTGAGCAGCTTTAGCGCGGAATCCCGATAGGGCGGAAAAATCATTTTCATTCTTATTTTTGTCGACTTGCGCAGAACACCTTTCATGTGGGAGAACGTTTCAAAACTATATTTTCCGTGATAAGCACCCATGCCTGAATGTCCCACGCCTCCAAAGGGTAAATGGTGGTTCGAAAGGTGGCTGATTGTATCATTAATACAGCACCCGCCGGCACTTGTTCTATCAAGAATCTTCTTCTGTATCGTCTTGTTTTCGGTAAAAGCATACAATGCCAAGGGTTTAGGCCGTTGATTGATCATCTGAATTGCTTGATCAATGGAATGATAGGTCATTAGCGGTAAAATAGGTCCGAATATTTCATCTTGCATCACCTGATCTTCCCAAGTGACCTCATCCATAATCGTAGGTTCGATATATCGCTTGCTTACATCAAAGGAACCGCCAAAAATAATCTTCTTCCGGTCATGATTGATGATTTGTATCAATCTGCTTGTATGCCGCTCATTTATAATCCGTCCGTAATCTTTGGAGGCCAATATATCCTTTCCGTAAAAATCCGAGATTTTTTGCTTGATGGATTCTGCAAATGTCTTCCTGATCGATTCATGGACAAGCACATAGTCCGGTGCAATACAGGTCTGTCCGACGTTGAAGAACTTTCCCCAAACAATTCTCTCTGCGGCCACCCCAATATTGGCATCTTCATCCACAATACATGGACTCTTGCCTCCCAGCTCTAACGTAACGGGAATTAAATTTTTGCCGGCAGCTTCCATGATCACTTTGCCTACCGGGATACTCCCCGTAAAAAATATATAGTCAAAAGGCGAATGAATTAAACGGGTTATCACCTCTTTATCTCCTTCAATCACTTTAACATATTCCTCCGGAAAACCTTTCTCCATTAACGCCTTAATCAGCTTTGATACATTCGGCGCTTGCTCCGACGGCTTAAGAACCGTACAATCACCGGCGGATATTGCTCCGATCAACGGCTCTATACATAAATGAAAAGGATAGTTAAACGCACCGATCACAAGGGCCACCCCATAGGGTTCAGGTATGACAAAACTTGTAGAACCCACTTGATATTTTGGTGTTTTCACTTTTCTCGTTTTCATCCACTGTTTTAGATGTTTCATGGCAAATGAAATACTGCTTAAAACCGATCCGATCTCTGCGGCGTAGGTTTCAAACGCGTGCCGGCCAAGATCCAACCTATGGGCTTCAATAATCTCGGCTTCATGCGTCTTAATAAGGGTTTGCAACGTTTTTAGCTGTTCCATTCTAAAAGCTAATGGCTTTGTATTACCCCGCTGATAATAATCTTTCATTCTCTGCAACAGCATCAATTCTTCGCTTACATTTAATTCACTCATATTATTCACCTCTCTGTACACCCCTTTACAAGTATTACCTTTCCCCTAAAAGACTTGTCTCTAAACGGTTGAAACAGCTAAAACATATCTTAGATTTATATAAAAACAGATCACATCATTTTATTATTCTATACCATATAATATACCCATAAAATGCAAACTGCATCAAATTTATTCCTGACCTCTCTTATTGCAAACACGCTCAAAGCGTTTATTAAACAGATTGTCTGTCCAATCACAAACCTATTTCTTCCACTGCACTCGCAAAACAATCCTAGTCCGATTTTTACCTGTCTCTCTACATTTGCTCTATATATTCAATCACTTTGTTCTTCACCTCTTCCATCTTATCCTTGCCGACAATATCTTGATTAAATGATATGGAGAAAAACATTTGACCGTTTATGGTTATAACACCAATATACTTTTCCATACTATCACCATAGACAACGGGTCCCATGAGGGATGTAAGCTTTAATCCGTCAAAATCGGCCGGAACATTTACCCTGCCTAAATTCGATAAAGTAAATGCCGTATTGATAACATCCATCTTTTTTCTTGCTATCATTTTTCTAACTGTCTTATCATCATTTTTGCCATACCTGCCAAGGACAAGCGCATCAAGAAATTTCGGATTGAAAAAACCAATTACCTGAGAGTCAAATATATTCTTTTCTGTCATCAAGCTTTTGATCTGTTTGTGGAATTTCACAGCATTATCCCAAAAGCTTTTTTCAATCGAATACTTTAATGCCGGTCTAACTGCAGACGCAAAGAAGCCCATTGCATCTTCAGGCGATTCCTCCAGATAATCCCTCATGCTTACGGATACGGTTACATCATCAGAATAAAATTGCCTGTCCGATATTTCATTTTGGGCCCGTACAAATGCTGTCGCTATTGCAGTGTTAACAGTAACACCATTTTTTTTAGACTGCTTCACCAGCTTTGATGTCTGCTCTTTGGATAACCCCCACCTTATTATACCCGGATGATGCTTTTTCCAAAATTCAGTATGAATATCGGTATACATCACTTTGGTAAACGGTAAATCTCTCTTTTGCCACTTTTTATTCATACTGTTAATCATTAGTTTCATGAGAAAACCTTTTTTCACCTTTTCCGGAATCGCGCTCTCATCTTGTACGATAGGCTTTGCTGCCCCATTTATTTCTTTTTCCGGGTATGCAATAGCTGTAAGAAGGTCATTGGCCAGATATACTAATGATAAACCATCACAGATTGCATGGTGACAACTAATCAAGAGGTGTGTTTTATCCTCTGTCCCCATAATGTTAAAGCGGACTAAAGGCCCTTCTTCAAGATTAAAGGGCGTTTTGAGCTCAGCAATCATTATTTTATCTAAATCTTTCGTGTCTTGCGTACAATATACCGCAGGCTTCATCCCATTATTAATCTCATACCAAACAGCGTTGTCAGCATCGACGTTAATATTGCTGTTCATAAGAAGATGCTTTTTTGATACCCTCACAATCGCCTCTTCAAGCTTTTCTTGTAACAGGCCGCCCTCTAATGTTGCTAAAAGTAAAACATTAGCATTCGGAAACCTCACGTTCAGCCTCGCTGTCCCAAAGACTTTTTTTCTAAATATTACGGTATTACTCATAACAAAACCTCCCATTCTTTTAAATTTAACTGCTGTTGTCCATCTCAAAACCTAAGTGCCTCTCCTGATCTTACGCTTAGTTTTTTACTGACTAGTCAGTAAAGTTTCTTTAAAAAATTTATTTTTTATTTTCCTTAAAATATTCAATAAAATAATCAAGATATACCGATTTCATTGCCTTAAAAAACCGTTTGTCCAATTCATCCCTGTCAATATCGTAAAAATCACAGAATTTATCTCCAAATAGCATTAATGACAGTGTCGGTACTGTGCCAAAGAAAAAGCTTGTTACGATTATATCCATAGGATCCTCTATTTCTATCCCCATTTCTTCTATTTTAGGCATAGCCATATGATACATTTGATAAATGCTGCTTAATACAGAATCAGCCACCGGCTTTTCTTTCAGCATTTCCATAGCAATTATTTTTAAAACCTTTTTGTTCTTGCTAAAAATCCCTATTTTTTCATCCAAATGTTTATACAGCATCTCTTTATCTAAAGTATTAATACTGTTTATATATTGCTCTTTTTCTTCCACAACCGCTTTTAAATATCTCTTTATCAACTCTTCCAAAATTGTTTTCTTGCCTTTAAAATAATAATATATAAGCGGTTTTGTAACATCGGCTCTCTTCGCAATCTCATCTACTCCTGCAGCATCATAGCCCTTCTCTGCAAAAACATCGGTAGCTGCTTTAAGAATTCTTTCTTCCGCATTCAAGGAATCTTTATCAATCTTCTTCATGCCATTGCTCAATTTATACTCCCACCTTCTTTTATATAGATATCCAACTATTATAACACACATTTAACGCAAAAGATTCAAATCATATAGCGTAAATTCCTTTCCACATTTCAATCTATTCCATCATATCACAAAAACCTTTATTCATGAAAACATGAATAAAGGTCTCACTCTTTACCACCACCCGGATGCCTTGCATAGAGATGACGAATGGTACACCGTTTACCGGCGAGTTACTCCCCTCTATTACTGACCGTTCAGTTTAATTATAGTCTATCTTTTAGTTTCTGTCAATACATCGAAAAATATATGGGTGCATTTAATTGGGCCTAAGAATATTATGGAAAAGCTTAAAGCCTGTTATCATTATGGATACCAAGCTTTAAAATCGAATATATATTTGAACAAAATTGGATTAATAATACCTTCTTTAATAACTAGGGCAATCTATCCTGTAGGCATAACGAGACGATTGCTGTTATTCCAAAGATAAAAAGTATATTAAGGTTATGACCGAAAATGAGCGGTGTTAACACTAAAAAGCATAACATAGTACAAAATGTAATTAATATGGAAGCAACAATGGACGCGGTTATCTTTCTAAATATAATCTGAAATACATCCGATGCCAAGAGCCCCCACCAGATAATAATACTAAAACTTATCCACTGTTTTAGCAGAAAGGCTTCTGACCATCTCAAAGGTCCGCTGCCCATGTTGTCGAAAATATAGAGAGGCAACATTAATAAGAAAAGAAGAATTGAAGCCCAACTTCCATCCACCAGAAATCTTATGAAAGTTTTATGTCTTTTTGAGATAGATGCACGTTCACACATCAATGCCTCTCGACCCACTGTTTCTTGCCTTCTACGATATATAACAAATAAACTTAATAGGATTCCAAAATAAAACCCAATATTGCTAGAGTGGCGTTCAGCCAGACGAATGATATAAAACATTTTTTCTTGAAATTGCTTATTTTCTATAAGTCCGTCCATAGTACTGATGTAGTATACAGAAAACCCATGTATAGCACTAGCTATAAGCATGCAAGCACTTAATATAGTACCCACTAATATCCTTGATTTTATCAGGGCTTTTATATAATCTTTCATTGATCCGACACCTCCATATAAACACAATCTAATGAGAGATATTTGTATTATTATACTAAAGATAATAAACAGTAAAGTTGGAAATATACTCGTACTCCGGCAACAGGTATTCCGAATC
Source organism: Bacillota bacterium (assembly GCA_022360955.1). Lineage (GTDB taxonomy): Bacteria > Bacillota > Clostridia > SK-Y3 > SK-Y3 > JAKSBV01. Next base: position 85,300 of record JAKSBV010000203.1, on the reverse strand, counting down.
TAAAAGCTTGGATTAAGGTAAGGGGACACACCCCTCCTTCGTCATGGAATGTGCCCATTATACCTGTTTATTCATCGGAATTACTGTTTATTATCTCTAAAGCAGTCTCCGGTGCATCCTTCCTCCTAAATCTAAATACGTTTACAATGAATTCAAAATCTCCGCAATACCTCTTGATTTGATTCGTTTCAACGGCCTAACAACAGAAAACATCGTAACCAATAGACTCAAAAGCAAAATCAAGATGATCTGAGGGAGAGGAAATCTCCAGACGATATGAAATTGCGAAAAACCCTTTGTTACCAATTGCTTGTGCAGCATAATACCAAAGACACATCCCGCAAGGCATCCGCTCAAAGTATAGGTAACTGCTTCAATCATAACCATTTTACTCAGCTGCGTACCCGACATGCCCACCGCCCGCATCACGCCCAGATATCTGGTTTTTGACGCAACACTTGTATGCATGGTGTTGATAATATTCAGAATACTTATAAAGGCAATGACCGTTACAAACCCGTATATAAAGACAGCCATGGTTAAAAAGGTTTGGTTAATCTCCGCATTTTTTTGACGCCTATCTAGGAAAGATATGGTGTCATCCACCATGCCCTTTATCCTATCGACGGTTCCTTCGTCATTTTTACGTTTGAGTTGAATCCCTACGGCTTTGAAAGCGGATTCACCGGTTAGGTCGGTGAATAATGCTTCTGTGGTGATCAATGTGGTCAATGCCAGTTCTTCGCTGCTAAAAGGGACCTTACGCAATATACCCATAACTGTCAGCTCTTTTTGCCCATTAGGCGTATCAATATAAATCTTGTCCCCTAATTGCAAATGTGCCGTTTCGGTCGATACATTTTTTCTTAAATGCATCGCAACCGCTATTACCCCATTCTCCCTATTCATTTTATCCTCCGAAAGTTCTCCAGCTATCAAATCGGCTTTCGCCCAGTCTAATTGTCGTTGATCATAAGAAATAAGCCATGATTTTTCCGGGGGCACAAATAAACCGTTGTCCTTTACCGTAATCTCTTTCATTTGCTCTTTATAAGTGTCGGACAGCCTCGTGGCATCAAAGGCGGCCTCAACATAGCCGAGCATTCTGCCATAGACCCTTTTAACCCCATTTATCTCTGATAATTTTGCATACAATTCGTTATCGATACCTTGCTGCGATATGAGCGAAATGTCGGGGGTATAAGGCTTGGTCGTTTTAAGAGAAGTGTGCAAGAAATCAACCAGCGCATTAAAGCCCAAGAACAAAATAATACTCAGCGCAATAGAACACGACATTAAGAAAAGGGTTTTCTTTCTTATCATAGCACTGTTGATGCCCATCGCCATTTCAACGGGTAATATTTTTGTTAAAAAGCCCTGTTTCTTTTTTTTGGATATTTTGATATCAACATTCCCTGTAACCGCATTGACCGGAGAAACCCGGGCCGCCTTTTTCGCCGGCAGAAAAGAAGCGATCAGCACAGTTAGAAATCCAACAACGATACCTGTTCCTATTCCTATGACACTGATGCTGAACAAAGGAATATTCGCAAAATAAGTATTATTGAAAAACTTTAGGATTGCAGAACAAGCAAAGGTCATTAGAATTCCTGCAAATACGCCCAGGGGGATGGCCCAAAGGGTCAGCGTCAGCCCTTCCCGTTTTACCAGCTTTTTGATCTGGGCCTGTGACGCACCGACACATCTCAAAAGCCCGAACTGCCGCACCCTTTCCATCACCGAGATATGAAAGGTATTATATATCATCACTATCCCTGCTATGAGAACGATACAAAACAAAATGACTCCTATGCTATAGATTTGCAGTGCCGCATTGTGGTCACTCTGCCCCATCACCGCAAGCAAATGATTATTAAGGCTAATTCTGTCATCGGCAATGTTAAGTGTTGTTTTAATCTCTTTGACCGCTTTATTGATATTCACCCTTTTTTTGAATTCAACAAGATAAAAACTATTTTGCTCAGGTGTCATTTGATTGGCACCGGCAGCGGATAAGAATACACCCGGTACACCGGCTGCCTTCGTGCTGCCCAGATCATGATAGATACCGCTTACTACGAATTCTCTTTCAATAGTATTCGCAAAAGAAATCCGGACACTATCACCGATATTTGCATTCAAATACAGGCTTTCCGTTGCCCATTGTTCGAGCATGATTTCATTGGCTTCGGTTGGGTATCTTCCTTGTATGACTTGAATATTCATGTTTTGCGCAAAGGCTTTATCCAGTGCTGCAAGTTGACAAGCTGTTCCGTTAACCATGCCTTCTCCAAGAGACTTCCATCTTCCCGCATTTTGGACATCAATGCGATTTTGAATATTGGCTGTTTCTTCCTCCGACGCATCTGCAACGGCAAGATGGTAATTGCCGTAATCTTGTATTATTTGTTGCTTTTGAAACTGCAAAAAGACATCCAGCATAGAGAATATGCCCGTCACCAGCGCAACCGCCAGCGCTATACTGAGGACCTCCAGCCGCGTCTTTTTGGGATGCGCCAACAGATATTTGAAAGCAAGTGTGAGGTAATTTTTCATTTTCTGCCGCCTCCCAACTCGGTGACCACACCGTCTTCCACTTGAAAAACCCGCTCTGCATAGGAGGCATAGTTCTCATTGTGCGTAATCATAATCAGGGTCTGTCTATACCTGTCCACCGACAGCTTCATCAGCTCAATAACGTCCCGGCTGTTTTTACTGTCAAGATTGCCCGTCGGTTCGTCGGCCAAAATGATTGCAGGCTTGGTTGCCAGGGCCCGCCCAATCGCCACACGCTGCTGCTGACCTCCTGAAAGTTGACTGGGCAGATGGTGCTTCCTTTCCTTGAGCCCAAGTATATGAATCAGTTCGTCAATATACTGTTTGTCCGGCTTTTTATAGTCCAGCAGTAACGGCAAGGTAATATTTTCCTCAACATTCAATTCCGGGACAAGGTTGTAGGCTTGAAAGATGAACCCTATGTTGCGCCTGCGAAAAACCGCCAGCTGCTCCTCCTTCATCTTAAAAATATCTCGATCATCTATCAAAACCCTGCCGGAGGTAGGATGGTCCAAGGCCCCCATTAGGTGAAGAAGCGTGCTTTTGCCGGAACCGGACGGGCCCACGATAGAAACAAATTCTCCTTTTGAGACAGAAAAAGAGGCATTTTTTAAAGCCTCCACCTTCGTTTCGGCCTTTCCGTAAGTTTTTGATAGATTTTCTGTTTTTAGTATCTCCATTTTTATCACCTCAGTTATTATTCTAATCCTTCCTTTGAGAACGAATATAGAATAACATGCCAACCTTACGCCCATATGAATTAAATCTTACAATTCTGTAAGTTCGGTAAATGCACAGTGAATTTTGTGCCTTTTTCAAGTGTACTTTCTACAGATATAAAACCGTCATGCCTTTCAATAATGGTCTTTGCTAAGGTAAGGCCGATACCTGTTCCTTGCTTGCTTTGGGAAAACTTACTCCGGTAAAATCTCTTAAAAATATGGTTGATATCATCGGGGTGAATCCCTTCCCCATTATCTTCAACAATTATTTTAACAACCAGCGGCGTTTCTTCAATTAAAATGCGTATGCGGTTCCCTGCCGTCGTGTGCTCTAAAGCATTTTTAAACAAATTGCTGACAGCTTCAAACATCCATTCCCTGTCGCAAAAATATGATACCTTTCCGTCTGATTGTACTGCAAAGGTTTTTTGTTCTTTTAATAATCTGATTTCAAAACTCTCCGCTACCTGCCCTATCATATCGTTTAACATATGATGGCCTTTGTTGAGCCCAATGATCCCTGCATCCAGCTTTGCCAACTTCAACAGATTGGCAATGAGGGTTTGCATACGTTCAAGTTCATTTTCGCTTTTGTTCAGAAACCTTGCTACCACCTCCTGATCGCTGCTGTCATTCTTCATGATCTCAGTATACATATGCAGGGCAGATAAAGGCGTTTTAAGCTGATGGGATATGTTCGTCAGAATATCCTTTAAAAACACCCTGCTTTGTTTCTCCTTTTCAATGTGCGTGTACAGTGAGGCAGTCATCGTATTAATCGATGCCGCGAGTTTTGACAGACTGCCTTCTTCACTATCGTCAAGCCTCGTTGAAACCTCTCCGCTCATGATTCTGCGCACCTCGTTGTGATACCGGTCTATTCTCTGGTAGTGGGCTTTTAGAAAGGAATAGGCAGCAAGCAAAATGATAAGGCTCAATAGTATGGAGAATATGAAATTGTTTACCCTATTTGTTTGATAAAACCGATTTACCCGAGGGATTAAATATGGTTGTATGCTCTCTTGATATCCCAATGGTTCCAGCAGACTCTTACCTTTTTCAAGGTGTTCGGGATTCTTATCTGCAGTAAAGGCCGCTTGGATTGAGGAACTCAATTCAGGATGTTGTTGGCTTAAATAGCCGGCAAGCTCATAATCATGCACCACCATCTCCCTTTTAAACCGAACCCCATTGACGTATGCAAGGATTTGAGCAAACATAACTCCAACCAATAAAACGGATGTCAACAGGATTAAAAATTTTTTTACGCCTTTATTTACGAATAAATTCATCACAAACTCCTTACACAATATTCCATTTATAACCCATCCCTCTGATGGTTACCAAAAATGATGGGCGTTTCGGATAATCCTCTATTTTTTCACGCAGCCTGCTGACATAGACGGCCAAAGTATTATCGTCGACAAAGCTTTCACGGCAGTCCCATAACTTTTGGATGATCTGCTCTTTTGACAATATCACCCTTGGATGCTGCATCAATAGACTTAACAGCCTGTACTCCACAGCCGTAAGTTCTATCTCTGTGCCGTTTTTGATGACTCTGCCTTCCAAACACTTTACCGTAATACCATTTGAATGCAATACCGTTGTCTGCTGCTTTAATGAATCGGAGCGCCTCAATGCAGCGTTTATTCTGGATATCAGTTCATTGAGCTTAAACGGCTTGGTGATATAATCATCGCCTCCTATATCCAAACCCATCACAATATTTACCTCTTCATCGGAAGCCGTCAGAAAAATGATTGGAACATTCGATATTTGACGGACTGTCTTGCATATCTCAAAGCCACTGCCGTCAGGAAGCATTAAATCCAACAGGATGAGTTCATACTCACTTGGATTAAAACACGCCCGGGCTTCTTTTACGGTTCTTGCAACCGTCACATCAAAATCATGTTTGGAAAGTGAAAATGTCAAGCCTTCAATCAAGCTTAAATTATCTTCTACTAATAATATTTTTCTCATGCTCATTCCTCCGCATTAAACCATTTACAAATTTATCTATACTTCTAACAGGATTTTTGCTGAAATCAATACATTTCAACCTTCAACAGCAATAGAATTTGATTTTTAACCTGCCGTTTATGTATTTCAGTTCTAACAGCTTTCCTCTTTTACAACCCTTGTCACTCCACAATTATACCATATTCTGCGAAACTTTCACGCCTAATGTGATATTGTTAGAAAATACCTGAACAAAAAGCAAGGGAACGGGGTTGTCGCTTCACAGATGAAGCAACAACCCCGTCCCCTTGCTTTATTAAGCATTATCTTCTCGTCTGACTTACAAATACCTCGGAAGTAAGGAACCTGCTGAAAATAATAAACAACAATATAGGCGGCAGACTAATGATGAGTGCCAGTTTCATGGTAGCGGCCGTATTAAAATGTTCACCTGCTGTCATCACAAACAATGCCAGTGTCGGCGATATTTTCATCTGGTCATGCACGTATAGCATCACATCCATATATGAATTCCATCTCGCTGCAAACTGTAGCACCGCTAGACCTATAACGGGTTTTATAACCTTCGGCAAATATATCTTAAAGAAAATGCGGGGCTCGTTCATACCCTCTGCCAGAGCTTGTTCTCTCAAATCATGATATTTGGCATTAAAAATACTTTTAAGTACAAATACACTCATGATACTAAACATGCCATTGATAAAATACGGCATTACCGTATTGATCATACCTAACTCTGCATAAAAACGATACTCACTGACTCCACCTGAGCCCATCGTTAATATCATAAGTAGACACAGCTTATATAAACGGCGTCCCGGAAGGTCATACACCGTTAAAGGATAGGCCAGCGTTATTGTCATAAACGCACTAAAAATGACCGATAATAACGTAATAAACCAATACGATGCGAACCTATTAAAAAACGGGAAAGGGTTCATTAAAAGCATTGAACCGCCCTCTGATAAATTTGGTTTTAAAAACGGACCAATACACAATTGGTAAAGGATTACCAGTATAAGCAGCCCATATAAGCAAGCAAAAATCATTCCTGCCATATTCCCCGATACATTGGTCCTGTTTTTATCACTTGATACGGTGCCCCCATTCTTGGCGCTTGTGAAAAGTATATCTTTAAAGCTGCCTTTCAGTATAAAATATACGAGTATTGTTAAAATCAGCTGCACTGCATACTGCAGAAAATCGATAGCTGCACTGACACCGATATTCATCTGTTGAAAAAAGGCCCTATACCCATAAGCATTTAATGTATCGGCCACCTCAAATACCGCGGGGTTATATAATACTTGTGTGAACTCAAAATCTACCGTCATTAATGTTGAAAATCGGATCAGCATAAAAGCGCCGATACATTTCATTGCAGGGAACAATACATGCCTGGCAAAACGCTTGCCCCCATTGTGCTCACGTACCGCATTGACAGCACCCAAAGCGATAATAACAGGCAATCCGCAGGTCTTAAGCGTCTGTCCTATAATAAATACAGGTCTAAAATACTCTTTTTGCATAAGAAGCGGAATATTAAAATGATCAGTCGACAGAAACTGCATCATCATATAACAAAATGCTATCGTCGGAATAAAATAGGGTATAAGAAAAAGTTTCGCGAAGAACTCTCTAACCTTTTTTCCGCTAAAACAGCTAATGGCCACTACTAAAACCAATGAAACCAAACCGCAAAAGATGATGTATCCCAGATTAAGGATTAAGGTGTTTCTAAGTGCCAGACGAAACTCAATTGACGAAAAAAGGTCGCTGAAGTTCTGGAATCCTACCCATGAGCTATCTATAAATCCCCTTATTGACTCATAGTCTTTAAAGGGTAATTGCAATCCCTTTAAAAAGGGCATCACCTTAAACGGCAGTATTAGAAACAGCGCAGGCAATATGATGATATAACAGAAAAAATATTTTGAAATCCTTTGAGATACACTCAATGTGTTTAGATTATTTTCTAATGTCATTTTAAAAAACCTCCTATAATAAAGCAATAATCCCGTCCCCTTGCTTTGTCGCAAAATCAATCTGCCTGATTGACCACAAATTATTATACAACAAACCGTGTGTCGAAATTCGTCATATATTGCAGGAGGATATGTTTCATTTTAAAAAGGGTCTTACTGTTTTTGCGCTTGTGCTGCTATCCATAATTGATTGCCGTTGTCCGCTACTTCCTTGAACTTCTTCTCGGCAGATCTCATATCACCGGCCTTTTGATCTATTTGGGCCAATCTGTACAATATACCTAACCTCACACGTTTATTTATTTTCTCTCCCAACAGCTGCCGAAACTTTTCCCTGCTTTCTTCATATCTGTTCAAAAAGAAAAGTCTATCCGCAGCAAGACTTTTCATTGCAAGCCTCAGCGGTCGATTCACCGGTGACAATAGAGGCACTTGTGTCTCAAATAACGCTTCTGCCTCATCAATTTCACCAAGTTCATACAGGCAGGACATTAAATTAATCGTATACGCAAGTAATATTCCGTTTATATTCGATAAATAAGATTTATTAATTGATAACAGCACTTCTTTTGCTTCTTGAAATTTCCCCATTAAAATAAGTCCTGCGGATCTGTCAACATCAAGACATGCATTTATTTTACGGTCCTTGCCTGTGATCTTCCTCTGCCTTTCCGTCGCTTCTATAAAGGCCTGCGGGTCACACATTTCTTCCAGTAACCTTAACCTTTTCTTATTGCGTATGTATCCGATAATGATATAACCTGCTACTGAAACAACCCAGGTGATCATGCCCGCTGTAATTACATCTTTTAACAGTATTGACAGCACAATCAGCATTAAAAAAGTCGTAATGATAAAATAAGTACGATTTACCAGCATCCTATAGTCTCCTTTTGTATTCCCTATTTCTTTAACTTACTTATACTCTCTGCACAAACATTTCCTATATTAAGCCTCGAGCCCAAGCATTGATTATACCATAAACCGGAATATAATCAAAGATCATTTTAAGATTTGCATTTTTTTGATAACGGGCAAGCATAATGCAAGGCAAGGGAACGGGGCTGTTGCTTTGATCAAGAAGCAACAACCCCGTTCCCTTGCTTTATTCGTTTGTTCCCAATATCATCGGTTGATACTGTTTTCCGTCTAGCGCTTTTTCGGTAGCAGGTATAATAAGGTCCATTTTCGCTACAAGAGAATTCTCTTTTTTGATAGGATTATCCTGTCTAAACGGTACAAAATAAACATTTCTTGTATTCAACAATACGCCCAAATTTTTGGCATTTAGCCCTAAACCGTCATTGGTTGAAATAGCAATCACTACGGGCTTTTGGTTCCTTAAATGTGCTTTTACCGCCAGGGTAACACAGGTATCTGTAATACCATTGGCTATCTTCCCCAGCGTATTTCCTGTGCAAGGCGCTACAATCAGGATATCAAACATTTTTTGGGGGCCAATAGGTTCGGCAGTAAAAATATTGTCAATGATTTTATTTCCTGTTATCTCCTCCAGTTGCAGCCTAAAGTCTTCTGCTTTACCAAATCTTGTATCTATCGTTTGTGCATTTTCCGACATAATGGGAAGGACTTCTGCTCCCTTTTCCACAAGATTTGCGACTTCCGGCATGACCATTTCCAGTGTGCAAAAAGAGCTGGTTACGGCAAACCCTATTCTCAATCCTTTCAAATCCATTTCTATACCCCCAACTCGTCAATGATGTTGAATATTGTATCCTTAATGATATCGCCCGCTGTATTCGGAGCCACCTTTCCCGGCAGAGACAATGCCCATATGGTTTTAACCCCCAAATCTTTAGCCATCTCAAAATCAACACCACCCGGCTTTGAGGCCAGATCAATGACCAGACATTCTTTCCTTATTCTCAATAATAATTCCTTATCTAGAATGACACTCGGAACAGTATTAAAAATGAGGTCATAATCACCGATTACCTCTGCCAACTGATTAAGCTGAATACCTTTATAGCCATAGCTTTTTATCCATGCCAGATCTGAATGTTTCCTCGCTTCCACTGTCACATTTGCACCGATGCCGGCAAGCATGCTTGCAAGCATTTTCCCTATTCTTCCGAAGCCTAAGATAAGACATCTGCTATTATGTAACGTAATAGGCAGCTCTTCCATCGCAATTTGTATGGCTCCTTCTGCAGTCGGGATGGTATTGAGTACGATCAATTCTTCTCGATTAAAGTAGTCTATAGGGTAAATGTTATACACTTGAGCAAGTTTCATAACTTTGTCGCTGATTTTTCCGCCAAGGAATACGTGGTTTTTTGATAATTGCTTAAATAAATCTTTAAAATAAATATCCGAATGATAAAACGGGGCATTTACAGTTTCATTATCCAGCGAGCAAGGTAAAGGGGCGACAACAATATCGGTATCTTTAACAGCATCACCAATATTGTTCATTATCCCGATGTCTTTATGGAACTCTATATCATTAAAACCGATGATTTTAACACAATAGCCGTCTTGTGCCAATGCATTCGCCATTTTTACTTGACGCAAATCTCCTCCAATAATAGCAAAGCTTCGATTGTCTTTCATAAAATCACCTCCATGAAATTTAGGACACCTTTGAAGCTTACTACATTTTATGTATATAATAACTTAATAGTGCATGTTTAACCTGTACATTAATAAAAAAGTGGGAAGCAGCGGCCTGAACGGAGATAAAAATAAGATAAAAAAAGCAACCTATATTAGGCTGCTCCTTTACTTTAGACAGTGAAAACATCGTGAAGATCTGTTTTCACCGGTCATACCAAACGTTAAAAGATGTTGCGTGTTTTTTGAGTTTCGGTAGAAGGCATTTAGGGTTAAAAAGAAATCACCTTTTTCAGATCAATATCTTTTTCCATGGTGCCGACTACACATATACTTAATTGAATATTGTTAAATATTTTATCGATCATCGTAGCCGCGGAATCAACGGTAATGGCATTAATCCTATTGATAATCTCATCAGGGGTCTTAATTTTTCGCAGCAGCAATTCCGATTTCCCTATGCTGTTCATTCTACTGCTCGTGCTCTCTAACCCTAATATATAATTACCTTTAAGCTGTTCTTTGGCTTTTCTCAACTCTTCGTCCCCGATTTTATCTTTTTTGAGTAGATGAATTTCTTCCGAAATCAGTTTTACAACTTCACCCATTTGTGAAGGATTCATACCTGCATAGATCGTAAACAACCCTGCGTGCTTATAAGAGGACGGATAAGAATATATAGAGTATGCAAGTCCCTTCTCTTCTCTTATTTTTTGAAACAGCCTTGAGCTCATTCCACCGCCAAATATACTATTGACAACAAGCAGATCATAAATATTTTCATCTCCCTGCTCTATACCCTCGAAACCAATGCACATATGGGTTTGTTCCGTATCTTTGGCACGGAAAACGATATCATTTTTGAATACCGTATTCGTATATACGCTCTGATGATGATTGCCTGCCTCCCAGTTCTGAAATTTTTCTTCAAGCAGGGCCACTACTGCGTCGTACTCAAAATTCCCGGCAATCGCAATCACCGTATTCGGGGGTGTATAATAATGCTGCATATGCCGAAGGATTTCCGGCCTGTTAATCTTGTCTAAAGATTCCTTAGTACCTAGAATAGGATATCCCAAGGAGTTTCCGGACCATACGGTTTCCGAAAGAATGTCATGTACCAATTCTTCCGGGGAATCTTCATACATATTAATCTCTTCAAGGATTACCTTTCGTTCTACATCAATATCTTTCTGGTCTATTTTAGAATGAAAAAGCATGTCGGATAATACGTCAATCCCAAGGTCCAAGTGTGTATCCAGTGTTTTGGTATAATAACATGTATACTCTTTGGCCGTAAAGGCATTAAGCTGTCCGCCGATACTGTCAATACTTTCTGCAATATCTTTAGCCGTTCTGTTTTCAGTTCCTTTAAACAGCATATGTTCAATAAAGTGTGATATGCCATTGTTGTCCTTGTCTTCGTTTCTGGAACCGTTATATACCCAGAACCCCAATGAGACCGAACGTACATAGGGGATATATTCTGTTACGATTCTAAGACCGTTTTTCAATGTTTTTGATTTATACATAAAGCCTCCCCATTCCATTTACAATGAAAAATGAAAAACTTAAAACACCATGATTATTTTAAATCGATTAATGAATGCCTTTTATGATTTTCATTATTTTTTGCTTTTATTTTATAGTATAAGATATATTTTTCTAATATGCAACTGACATATTTATCAAATCTTAGGAAATAATATTTTGCATAAAAACATAAGGAACAGGAAGCCATGTCCTGTTCCTTTTACAATCTTTTATAAACCGCTATTTCTTCAAATCGCCTTCTTCCGGAGGCAGCGCATCTTTTCTTGAAAGATTAATACGTCCTTGCTTATCAATATCTATTACTTTTACCAAAACTTCGTCTCCTACGCTCACCACATCTTCTACTTTCGCCACACGGCTTCTTTCAAGCTTCGAAATGTGCACCAAGCCCTCTTTTCCGGGCAGGAATTCTACAAAGGCGCCAAAATTCATAATTCTCACCACTTTACCTAAATAGACTTCCCCTATTTCTATTTCTTTTGCAATACCTTCAATGATCTTTAATGCCTTGTCTCCTGCTGCCTGGTCCGTTGTTGCAATGAAAACTTTTCCATCGTCTTCAATATCAATCTTTACGCCCGTATCAGCAATAATTTTTTGAATTACTTTACCGCCCGGCCCGATAACATCTCTGATCTTTTCGGGATCTATTGTAGTCGTAATAATTTTAGGTGCATAAACAGACAATTCTTCCCTCGGCTTATCAATGGCTTTGAGCATTACCTCGTCCAGTATATGGATTCGCGCATCCCTTGTCTGCTGTAACGCCTGTTCAATGATTTCTTTGGTAAGACCGTCAACTTTGATATCCATTTGTATCGCAGTGATACCCTCTTTGGTACCTGCTACCTTGAAATCCATATCCCCAAAAAAGTCTTCCAGTCCCTGAATATCTGTCATCGTAATGAATCTGTCCCCTTCGGTCACTAAACCGACAGAAATGCCTGCCACCGCAGCCTTAATGGGCACCCCTGCATCCATCAAAGCCAAAGTACTGCCGCACACACTTCCCTGTGACGTTGACCCGTTAGAACTTAACACTTCCGAAACCAATCGAATGGCATAGGGAAATTCTTCTTCACTGGGCATCACCGGCACTAAGGATCTTTCCGCCAAAGCACCGTGACCGATTTCTCTTCTCCCGGGACCTCTAGACGGTCTTGTTTCTCCAACACTAAAGGAAGGAAAATTATAATGGTGCATATATCGTTTGCTTTCCTCTTCATCCAACCCGTCCAGCATTTGAACATCGCCTAACGCACCCAGGGTTGCGATGGTCAGTACCTGGGTTTGTCCTCTGGCAAATAACCCGGAGCCATGGGTTCTGGGCAATAAACCGACTTCTGCCTCAAGCGGTCTTATGTCGTTCATTCCTCTTCCGTCGGACCGTTTGCCTTCATCCAATATCCATCTTCTCACAATAAACTTTTGAAGCTTGTAAAGGGCCTCTTCAAATGCCTTCTCCCCTTCAGGATACTTTTCCTCAAAGTGTTCAAATACATCCGCATAGACTACTCTGAGATTTTCTTCTCTTACCTTTTTATCATCCGTATCAAGTGCCTTCTGAACTTTCTCCAGGGCATACGCTTTAATATCGTTATATAAGTCTTCGTCCACTTCAAAAGATTCGTATTCAGACTTTGGTCTTCCTACTTCCTTTACAATATCGTCAATAAATAAACATATTTTACGAATGGCCTCGTGCCCAAACATAATGGCTTCCAGCATCATATCTTCAGCAACTTCATCGGCACCCGCCTCAATCATCACAACTTTTTCCTTAGTGCCTGCTACGGTTAATTCCAATACGCTTTCCTCTCTTTGTTTCGCCGTAGGATTAATCACCAATTGTTCCCCTACCAATCCGACCGAAATACCGGCTGCAGGCCCATTAAAGGGAATATCGGAAACAGCAAGTGCAATGGCCGTACCAATCATTGAAGCAATTTCCGGCGAATTATCCTGCTCTACCGAAAGCACATTCGCTACAATAGAAACATCATTTCTAAAATCTTTCGGGAAAAGGGGACGAAAAGGCCGGTCAATCATTCTGGAAGTCAATATTGCATTCTCCGTGGGCTTGCCTTCTCTTTTCAAAAAACCTCCGGGAATTTTTCCTACCGCATACAGCCTCTCCTGGTAATCCACACTTAACGGAAAAAAATCTATACCTTCTCTAGGTTTATCGGACGCAGTTGCTGTTACTAAAACCACAGTCTCTCCATAACGTACTAAAGCTGTGCCGTTTGCTAATTGGGCCAGCTTTCCCGTCTCTACAATTAATGGTCTGCCGGCTAAATCCATACTAAATGTCTTCTGCATTACATTACCTCCTATTTGTTGTATCGAATATGTTTTTCTTCCAAAACCATAGCGATAATAGTTTTGTTTTGCAGCTACTAGTCTTTAGCACTTAGATCCATACTCTATGTATCTTGACATTTCCTCGTACGTACACCACCCGGCATCATACATAAAATCCAGATCTAATGGCTAATCACTAATAGCTACATAAACGCATATAATATACTATTATATACCTACTCCAGGTTATTTATTATATTTGTTTATCCGCATCTCTTGCGCCAAACTTTTTATAACGGTAAAATCTTAAGGGATTTAAGCCCTTTCGGGTCTTGGCCCCATGTTACCGTATAAAATAACCTAAATAAATGAGCGGTAAACACCGCCCATTATCTTTACTTCCTTAATTTTAGTTTACCAATAATCGTACGATACCTTTCAATATCGTTTTTGATTAAGTAATTCAACAGACCCCTGCGCCGACCAACCATTTTCAAAAGACCTCTTCTTGAATGATGGTCTTTACTATGAATCTTAAGATGCTCGTTTAAATGGTTAATTTGTTCCGTCAACAAAGCAATCTGAACCTCCGGAGAACCGGTATCATTCTCATGAAGCTTATATGTGTCAATAATGGACTGTTTCTTATCTTTCAACATTACAACTTCACCTCCTTAATTGTAAAGAACGCAAAAACCTGCATGAATACAGCTTTTTTCGCTCCGTTCATATAAAATCGCCTGCAGCTAAGAAAAAGGTCGGTGAATCCTATATCCTGGCTTCAGGTCGACAATACCACTTTGTATTTTAGCATATATTAGTGCTATTGTAAATACTTTTCCCAAAATATTCATTGGCATACTGCACGTCTAATGAAATTTGCCTTGCCAGTTCCTGAACATCGGCAAATTTTTTCTCATCCCGCATCTTTTTTATAAACCGCACTTCTACCTCTTGATCGTATGAGTCTTCCCGGAAGTTTAATACATGGGTCTCTATCCGCGTTTCTTTATCTCCGACCGTCGGATTTCTGCCGACATTGGTAATACTATGATAACAACGATTGTTTATCACCGTCTCGGTAAGATATACTCCGTTTGACGGAAGAAGCATCACATCTTCCGCAATCAGATTCATCGTCGGAAATCCTATCTCCCGCCCAAGTTTTTTGCCTTTTACCACTTTTCCTCCAACGGCATAGGCACGCCCCATAAACAGCGATGCTTTTTGCATATCGCCCATACCGATGAGCTTTCGGATCATCGTACTGCTCACAATTGTACCTTCCAGCTTTACCGGGTCCACAACCTGGACTTCAAAACCGTACTTTTTACCTAACACTTTCAATGATTCCGCATCGCCGGTTCCTTTGTAACCAAAATGATAGTGAAATCCCACTACCGCAAGCTTTACGTTAAAGCTTTGCACCAATATGTGTTTAACAAAATCTTCGGCACTCATCTTCATCAAACGTTCGTCAAAATTCTCGAAATATAAATAATCCAACTCAGACTTTTGCAGTGTCTTTTTTTTCATTTCATTAGACATGATAAGGGGGGTTATAACCTTTCCCTTTATGACATTTTCAGGATGATTGCTGAACGTACATACCATCGATTTTAAACCTTTGTCTTTGCTCATGGCTATGACTTTGTGAATTAACGCCATATGCCCCCGATGCAGGCCGTCAAAATTGCCTAAAGCAACACCTGTTCCCTTTGATGTATCTATTTTGTTTTTATCCTTCGGAAAAATACTCTCCATGTATTCCACCTCAATGTACTGGTTTGGTTTACAATGCGATATCCATATCTTTAATAAAAGCTCTTCTCCATTTTGAGATAAAATTCATTATTCCCCTTTTTTATTGCCCGGGAAAGACATAAAAAAACGCCCTGCTCATTATACACTCTATAGGTTTCGTCTTTTATTAAATGCATTTTTTCTTTCAGAAATTGAACTTCAACCGGATTCCCGTGAATAACTTTTCTTTCCCCTTCCCTATTGACAATCACAAAGGGCAAATGTGAAAACACCTTGTCTACAGGAATCAATAATTGACCAACCCTCGCTTCTTTGCAATACTGTTCAAGCTTTTCAACAGTTACTGCCTGATCCAGCGTAAAAACACCGCTTTGGGTCCTCAATAAAAAAGACATGTGGGCACCGCAGCCCAGTTTTTTACCGATATCATGGCATAATGTTCTGATATATGTACCTTTGCCACATTTTACATCCATCAGCACGGTGTGCTCTTCAAAATCGATATCCCGGATGTTTATTTTATAAATGAGAACCTTTCTTGGTTCTCGCTTGATCTCTATCCCTTGTCTGGCCAATTCATATAGTTTTTGGCCCTTGATTTTAACTGCCGAGTACATGGGAGGAATCTGTTCAATTCTCCCTTGGAAACTTAAAATGACTTTCTTTATTATTTCTTCGGAAATATTTACTTTCTTCTCGCTTGTAATAACGCCATAACTATCTTGCGTATCGGTTGTAATCCCCCATTTTAACTCTGCCCTGTATACTTTATCCTTATCCGTCAAGAACGCTGCCGCCTTAGTAGCTTTCCCGATACATACGGGCAACACCCCTACTGCCTGAGGGTCCAAAGTACCGGTATGTCCAACTTTTTTCATCTGCATACACCTGCGGACAAAACTTACCACATCATGGGAGGTCATACCACTGGGCTTAAGAATATTTATAATCCCGTCCATTTTTTCACAATCCTTTGTTTTTGCAATAACAATGAAGAATATCACTTTAGCGCCGTAAAAAATATGAAAATATCAGTGCGGCTTCTCCTTGTTTTTTAAACCCTTAACCTTTTTATCTTTTTGAAACATTTTGTTCTCTATGAATGTATGCTGCATGTTGTCGGCCGCATACTATCTTTTACTGCTTCCAACACCTTTGCCTTTGCCGTCTTCATATCCGTCTTCAAAGTACATCCGCTCGCCCTCATATGCCCTCCTCCGCCAAAAAGAGCGGCAATTTCGGATACATCAACATATTCATTTGAGCGGAAGCTCACTTTTATTTTCTGAGGCTCCTTTTCGGTAAGCAATATGCCCACTTCAACGCCTTCTACCGTTCTTGGAAGGGAAGCCAATCCATCGGTATCGTCATCATTGGCGCCCGCTTCTTTAATAAATTCGCGGGTTAACGCAATGAAGGCAATCTTTCCGGCCCCATATAATTCTATGCGATTGGCCGCATCGGACAGCAGCTTCAGCTTGGACAATGTAACGGTTTCAAATACCTTTCGATTAATGCTTGCTATATCAATATCGGCCTGTAAAAGATTTGCGACAATATGATGGGTTCTGGAGGTTGTGTTGCTATATCTAAAGCCTCCCGTATCCGTTGCAATCGCTACATAAAGATTGGCCGCAATTTCCCGGTCTATTTCTATCCCGAGCAAACGGATAAGATCGTAAATAATCTCACCGGTCGCCGCCGAGTCGGGATCTACATAATTATGCTGCGCAAACTTTGTGTTGGTAATATGATGATCAATATTAACCGTTACTTTGCTGTTGTGCAATAGATGCAAACGGTCTTTAATCCGCCCTTCGTCTCCACTGTCCAAACAGATAATCATATCAAATGTATCTTCGGCCGATAATTCGTCCGACTTTGTATATTGCCCCGGCAAAAATGAATACACCGGAGGGATATCCTCCTCCACTACCACTTTTGCGTTCTTCCCCAATTTTTTTAGTGCCAGCAAGAGGGCAAAAGAAGACCCTATACAATCCCCATCCCCATCGATATGGGGGAGAATGCCAATATGAATCCCCGTTTTGATGACCTCACCGATTTTCTCTAGCGTCATTTTTATTTTCTTCCCCTTCCGATGGAGATATATGATGAAGCAACTCCGATATATGTGCTCCGTGCTGAATAGAATCGTCAAGAATAAACGTAAACTCCGGCGTATATCTCAGCTGAACCCTTTTGCTGACTTCCCTTCTGATAAAGCCGGCCGCTTTTTTTAATGCGGTAATGGTTTTAGCTTGCTGCGTTTCGTCACCCAATACACTGATATAGGCCTTGGCATATCGTAAATCTCTTGTAACATTTACTAAAACTACGCTGGTCATATCAGCTATGCGAGGGTCCTTTAGTTCTCTAATAATTTCACTCAATTCCCGTCTAACTTCTTCACTAATTTTATTAATTCTGTAATCAGCCATATACTTCACCTTCCTGAACAGCTTTACTATCCCTATCTTGTTAAGCCTTCACTTCTTCCATCATAAAACATTCTATGACGTCACCCTCTTTGATATCGTTAAACCTCTCCAGACCTATACCGCATTCATATCCGCTGGCAACTTCTTTTGCATCATCCTTGAATCTTTTCAAAGAAGCCAAGGTGCCTTCATGTATAACAATACCATCCCGTATCACGCGCACTTCGGAATTTCTATTAATCTTGCCGTCCGTTACATAACATCCGGCTATCGTACCCACTCCCGACACTTTAAAGGTCGCTCTTACTTCCGTATGTCCAAGGACTACCTCTTTATAGGTGGGGTCTAACAATCCCTTCATCGCCGCTTCCATCTCTTCTATCGCATTATAGATCACCCTGTACAATCGAACATCTACTTCCTGTCGCTCGGCAGACGACCTTGCACCGGAATCAGGGCGGACATTGAACCCGATAATAATGGCGTTAGACACGGAGGCCAGCATGACATCGGATTCTCTAATCGCACCGACACCGGCATGAATGGTTTTGATTCTCACCTCATCATTGCTAAGTTTTTCGAGGGACTGCTTTAACGCTTCTGCCGAACCCTGTACATCGGCTTTGATGATAATATTCAGCTCTTTCATTTCACCTTCTTTGATCTGATCGAATAAATCATCCAGTGAAACTTTATGATGATGTTTAAATTGTTCTTCTTTAATTTTTTGTTTTCTTTTTTCCACAACGTCTCTGGCCTTCTTCTCGTCTTCCACCGCATAAAAGATATCCCCGCCTTCGGGAACTTCGGAAAGACCGATGATCTCAACCGGAACAGACGGACCGGCTTTTTTTACTTTTTTCCCTTTATCATCCATCATCGCTCTGACTCTGCCCACTGCGGTTCCGGCCACTATCACATCTCCGGTGTTAAGCGTACCGTTTTGAACCAGCAACGTAGCCACCGAACCTCTTCCCTTGTCCAGCTTTGCCTCTATTACGGTCCCTTTTGCCAAGCGTTCCGGATTTGCTTTAAGCTCCTGCATCTCTGCCACCAGAAGAATCATCTCCAGCAAATGATCGATACCTTCTTTTTTTAGTGCGGAGACATCGACACAAATGGTATCCCCTCCCCACTCTTCGGGAACAAGGTCATATTCGGTTAACTCTTGTTTTACACGATCGGGGTTTGCGCCTTCTTTATCAATCTTGTTAACAGCAATAATAATACTGACGCCGGCAGCCTTAGCATGGTTAATGGCTTCAATCGTTTGAGGCATAATACCGTCATCCGCTGCAACAACAAGGATCGCGATATCCGTAACCTGAGCACCCCTCGCTCTCATCGCAGTAAACGCCTCATGACCCGGCGTATCCAGAAACGTAATGTCTTTATCACTAATTTTTACCCGGTAAGCACCGATATGCTGCGTAATGCCTCCGGCCTCGGTGGCAATGACATTCGCTTCTCTAATGGCATCCAGCAAAGAGGTTTTCCCATGATCCACATGTCCCATGACGACAACGACAGGGGATCTGGCTTTGAGCTTACCCGGATCATCTTCTACATCATTAAATAGTTTATCTTCTTCCGTTATGATCACTTCTTTTTCGATTTCCACACCAAAATCTTCGGCAATGAGGGCGGCGGTATCAAAATCAATCATCTGATTTACTGCTGCCATCGTCCCTAACAACATTAGCTTCTTAATAATTTCTGCGGCAGGTCTGTCTAATTTTTCTGCTAAATCCCCTACGGTAATTTCATCGGGAACTTCAATCTTTACAGCCTCTTGCTGCTTTTGCTTATGGACGTCGCTTGAAGTTTTATTAAAATGCTTGTCTTTCCTCGTTCTTCCGCTGCCTTTTTTTGCTTTTTTCTTATTGGATCCATCCTCTTTGATTTGGTCAGGCATTAACTTTTCAATCTTCTCGTTATCAAATTTATCCAAATCCACGACATTGGGTCTGGTATTATAATGCTTTGCATCTCCGCTCTTTTTTGCGTTTTTGTTATCCTTGTCCTTTTCCTTTTGGGAAGGGCTGTCATTCGGTTGCTTTTTATGTGCTTTCGGCTCGGCTTTGTTATGTTGTGATATATTGTTTTTGTCTCCTTTTTGTTGGGAAACTTTATGATGCTCTGCATCTTGCTGCGTATAAATTTCTAAAATGATGTTAATATCCTGTTCTTCTAGCGTACTCATATGATTTTTAATCTTTACATCAAAATCTTGCAGCTTTTCAATAAGCTGCTTACTGGAAACGTTCAAATCTTTTGCAATTTCATAAACTCTTGGTTTAGACAAATGCTTCACCCCCGCTTAACTTTTGAATAATGGACCTTGCAAAATGATGGTCCTTCACACATATCACCGCACGATAACCTTTTCCCGTATATTTGCCCAACAAGGCCTTTGTACCGAATACAACAACCGGTATATTTCTATACCCGCACATATTTTTAAACTGCTTCTTCGTATTGTCGGAACTATCTTCGGCAATAATGACAAGCTCACTCTTGCCTTTTTTAATATCTATGATACAAGCATTTTCTCCCGAAACCAGCCGCCCTGCTTTTTGAGCTAAACCAATCAAAGCATATACTTTATCATTCACGTTCTTTCTCCAATTCTTGCTCCAGCTGTTGATAAATTTCCGCATCTATTGCCTGAGAAAATGCCCTTTCAAACTGTTTGCCCTTGTGCGCTTTTCTAAAGCACTCTACATGATCACATATATATGCACCACGTCCGGGTTTCTTCCCTTTAAAATCAATAGAAACTTCACCTTCTTGATTTTTAACAACTCTTATAAGTTCTTTCTTCGGTTTCATCTCTCTACAGCCCAAGCACATTCTAAGAGGTACTTTCCTTTTCTTTTGCAAGCTATCACCACCCATAATAAAATCTCAAAGGCCTCAAGCCCTTTCGATTTTGTTCGGATTTCACCGTCTATATATTTCGGGCCAGACCTTTCACATAGGTTTTATGTCCTATACCGTGAAATATATGCCTTCATAGATTCAACAAGAAAAATTCAACATATATTTTGATATAGATACCCAACTTTAAAATTGAATTTATATATACAAAAAAAACGCAGAATCATCGTTGTTTGTGTATATAGTATTTTTAGGTTTAAAGTTGGTTATCTTTAATGCGTTTTCCCGGGCAATATCAATAACCTAAAAAAGATTAAGCATAACTCCTTATGCTTACTTAAGCTGCGATTCACTCTTAATATCAATTTTCCATCCGGTTAATTTTGCAGCAAGACGTGCATTCTGCCCTTCTTTGCCAATAGCCAGGGATAATTGATAATCCGGTACAACCACTTTTGCCGACTTGTCTGATTCATTTACATCTACTTTTAATACCTTTGCCGGACTCAAGCTTGTAGCGATGTATTCGGCAGGATCCTCGCTCCATTTGATGATATCAATTTTCTCGCCTCTAAGTTCGTCAACAATCACCTGAACTCTATTGCCTTTATGTCCCACGCAAGCCCCTACGGGATCAACATTCGGCTCATTGGAGTGCACGGCTATTTTTGTTCTGGAACCGGGCTCCCTCGAAATACTTTTAATCTCAACAATACCGTCGTGAATCTCAGGAACCTCTTTCTCAAAAAGCCTTTTGACCAAGCCCGGGTGGGTACGGGAAACAAATACCTGGGGACCTTTGGTCGTTTTTTTCACTTCCAGCACATAAATCTTAATTCTTTCATTAAAATTGTACTGCTCACTTGCCACTTGTTCATTAGGCACCAAGATCGCTTCCACCTTGCCCATTTCCACCATTACATTCTTCTTTTCCCAACGCTGCACAATACCTGTTACGATATCGTTTTCTTTATTCACAAACTCATCAAAAATAATGCCCCGTTCAGCTTCTCTTATCCTCTGTACCACAACCTGCTTTGCTGTCTGTGCGGCTATTCTGCCAAACTTCTTTGGTGTAACTTCAATATCTACAATATCCCCTATTTCATATTTACCACTAATATTTTTTGCTTCCTCCAGGCTGATTTCACTCAAATCATTATCCGGTATTTCTACCACTTTCTTTTTGGTAAATACTCTCACCCCTCCGGTAAGTCTATCGATATTCACCATAACATTTTGCGATGTGCCGAAGTTTCTCTTATAAGCCGAAATAAGTGCGGCCTCAATTGCATCTATCAACACATCTTTACTTATATGTTTCTCTTTTTCTATTTGCGCCAGTGCACCCATAAATTCAGCATTCATTTTCTATCCTCCCCTTTTAGTTAGTTGACAGTGGACAACTGACAGCGGACAATTTAAACCATTGTTTAGGATTCCAATGCCTACCCACTACTCACTACCCACCATCCACCATTTCAACCTAGTCTTACCAATGCGGTATCTGCCTTATTGATTTCTATTACAGATGCATCATCGGTTTTAATGTGAATCATACCGTCTTGATATTTTTCCAGCGTACCGCATAAGATTTTTTTCCCATCCAGCGCTTGGTATAACTTTATCTCAATCTTCTCCCCTACAGACCTTTCAAAGTCTCTATCTTTCTTGAGCGGTCTGTTAATACCCGGAGAAGAGACTTCCAAATAATAACTTTGGGGAATGGGGTCAACCTCATCCAGTACGTCACTTAATGCTTTGCTTACCCTTTCACAGTCATCCAGCCCAACCCCGTCTTCCTTATCGATAAAAACTCTTAAAAACCAGTTTGAACCTTCCTTTTTAAAGACTACATCTACAAGTTCACACTGGCTTTCTTCCGTAATGGGTACCGCCAGTTCATAAACAACATCTTCCACTTTTCCTTTAGCCACTTTCCCACTACCCTTCTTTTATCCTTCGGCGTTCACAGCTAACCGGCAGCCAAGTTTCTACTGTGAATACGTAAAATGCTTATTATGTATTATACTCCGGATGTATGTAATTTATTTCTTTTCCTCATAATTGCTTAGATACATAATGCGAAAGAGTGGGACAAGTACCCACTCTTTTCGCGATCAGAATGTATTAACTATTTAAACCATAGAAAATTATATCACTTTATCATCAATTTAGCAATAATAAAATTGAAAAAAAACTAAAATAAACTCAACTGATTACTCTCCGGCAGTCCCTCCAAACACCCGTGTTCCTGTAAAATTTCAATCACCGTTTTGCTCACTTTGGCTCTTATTCTCAAATCATCGATAGAAAGAAACTCTCCGTCCTTTCTGGCCTCCACCATATTTTTGGCTGCTGCCGTACCTACACCCTGCAATGCATTCAGCGGCGGCAGAATCCCCTTGCCCGTATTGATAAAATAAGAGGCATCGGACTTATATAGATCTATAGGAAGGAATTTGATCCCTCGGCTATACATTTCGTTACACACTTCCAGGATTGTTAAAATATTTTTTTCTTTTGTCGTTATATCATTCCCTTTTGATTCCAGATCTTTGATTTTGTTTCTTACCCGATCTACCCCATGGGTCATGAGCTGGGCGTCAAAATCATCTGCTCTTACCGTAAAATAAGCGATATAAAATGCTTCCGGATGGTGTACTTTGAAATAGGCTATTCTGAAAGCCATGGTCACATAGGCCGCAGCGTGGGCTTTGGGAAACATATACTTTATTTTTTTACACGATGCTATATACCAATCGGGTACATTTTTCTCACGCATCACTTTCTCATCCTCTTCCATTAACCCCTTTCCCTTTCGCACGCTTTCCATAATCTTAAACGCATGCTTTTTGGGCACGCCCTTGTATATAAGGTACACCATAATATCGTCCCTCGTACATATGACTTCCGACAATTTTGCAGTGCCCTTTCTTACTAATTCCTGGGCATTGTTTAACCAGACGTCGGTACCGTGGGACAATCCGCTGATACGAACCAATTCTGCAAAAGTTCCCGGTTGTGTATCAATCAACATTTGACGTACAAACTTTGTTCCGAATTCCGGAATGGCAAAGCTACCAACTTCACTATCAATATCTTCCGGATTAATCCCCAGGGCCTCCGTAGTCGTAAAAATACTCATGGTGGCAGGGTCATCAATGGGAATCTCCCGAGCATTGACCCCTGTAAGGTCTTCCAGCATCCTAATAACCGTCGGGTCGTCGTGGCCCAGTATATCCAGCTTCAGCAAGCGACCGCTGATCGAGTGATAATCAAAGTGGGTCGTAATGATATTGGAACTCGTATCATCCGCCGGGCGCTGGATAGGGCAAAACTCATATATTTCATTTTTGCTCGGTACAATCATGACACCTCCGGGATGTTGCCCCGTTGTACGCTTTACCCCGGTACACCCTTTCACCAAACGATTTATTTCCGCATTATGAACAACCTTTTCTCTTTCGTCAAGGTATTTTTTCACAAAACCATAGGCAGTCTTTTCCGCTATCGTACCAATGGTTCCCGCTCTAAATACATGGCCCTCTCCAAATAATTCCTCCGTATATTTATGTGCAGTCGGTTGATAATCCCCTGAAAAGTTAAGGTCGATATCCGGTTCCTTATCTCCGTCAAACCCCAAAAAGGTCTCAAAAGGAATATCATGTCCGTCCTTATCAAGCTTGTGGCCGCATTTAGGACAATTTTTATCGGGCATATCCGCTCCTGACCCCACCGAACCGTCTGTAACAAACTCCGAATATTTGCATTGTGCACATACGTAGTGGGGCGGCAGGGCATTGACTTCCGTTATATCCGTCAAAAAGGCTACGAACGAAGAGCCTACGGAACCTCTGGAGCCAACCAGATACCCGTCGCTCAAAGACTTTGTTACCAGTTTCTGCGCAATAATATACATGACCGAAAAGCCGTTCTTAATAATAGAATTTAACTCTCTGTTCATTCTTTCTTCCACAATGGGAGGCAGCGGGGCACCATAAATGTTCTTAGCCTTATTGGTTGAAAGTGTTTTTATCTCACTTTCCGCTCCTTCAATTTCCGGGGTAAACGTTTCTTCCGGTATGGGCAGTACGTGTTCGATCATATCGGCAATACCGTTGGTGCTCTCCACGACCACTTCCCAGGCCTTTTCTTTGCCCAAATAACTGAATTCCTCTAACATCTCATCTGTAGTTCTCAGATATAACGGTGCTTGATGGTCCGCATCCTTAAAACCTTGCCCGGCCATTAGAATTCTTCTGAACACCTCATCGCAAGGGTCAAGAAAATGCACATCACAGGTGGCGACCACCGGCTTTTTATATTTCTCACCCAATTTTACAATCTCTCTGTTAATTTCCTTCAATTGCTCAACATTTTTAACACTTTCGTTCTCAATTAAGAAATAGTTGTTTTTTAACGGCTGTATTTCCAAATAATCATAAAAGCGCACAATTTTTAAAACCTCTTCATAGGGCTTGCCCTGCAAAATAGCCCGGTAGAGTTCGCCTGCTTCACAGCCGGACCCAATCATCAGTCCTTCTTTATACTGCATATATAGACTTTTAGGGACACGGGGTTTCTTATAAAAATAATTCAAATGGGACTCGGAAATAATTTTATATAAATTCCGCAGGCCGACATAATCCTTCACAAGAATCACAGCATGGTAGGGCGGCATCTTTTTGACATCAATCGCCCCGGAAAAAGCGTTGTTAATCTCACTTACATTTTCTATATTTCTTTCTTTTAAAAGTTTGATGCACTTAATGAATATCTCTGCCGTGGCTTCCGCATCATCAACTGCTCTGTGGTGATTTTCCAGCTTGATATCAAGGTGTTTTGCAATGATATTCAGTTTGTGGCGCTTTAATTTGGGAAACAACCCCCTGCTCAGTTCCAATGTGTCTAAAATACAGTAATTGAAATCAATATCCAGCTTTCGCGCATTTATTTTAATAAACCCCGTATCAAAGGGGGCATTATGTGCAACCAAAACACAATTTTCACTAAACTGTAAAAACCGGCCGATGACCTCATGAATAGCAGGCGCATCCTTTACCATTTCATCACTGATACCCGTTAACTCCGTAATCTTGCGCGGTATGGGGATTTCCGGATTCACAAAAGTATTGAACCTGTCCACTATGCTTCCGTTGCTTACTTTTACGGCCCCTATTTCGGTGATTCTATCCCTTTGCGCATTTAATCCCGTCGTTTCAATGTCAAATACTACAAAATCCCCATCAAACGGGATCTCTGCAGGATGGTAGACAATGGGCGTATGATCGTCCACGAGATAGCATTCTACACCGTATATAATTTTGATATTGTGTTTCTTTCCCGCTTCATAGGCTTCAGGATAAGCTTGTACCACACCGTGGTCCGTAATGGCAATGGCACGATGTCCCCACTTGGCCGCTCTGCCAACCAGCTCTTTGACTGACGATATGCCGTCCATTGCACTCATCTGCGTATGCAGATGCAATTCTACCCTCTTCTTCTCAGCCGTATCCATTTTCTCCTGTTTGGCAACTTGGGTAATGTCATAAGCAAAAATGACAAGCTCTCTCGCATATTTATCGTATTGGGCTTCTCCTCTTATTTTTATGCGGATACCGCTTTTCATTTTGTCTTTCATCTGCGCAAATTTCTCTTTATCACTAAAAAATTTAGCAGTGATAGAGCTCACATAATCGGTAATATCCAAGGAAACGATATATCTGTTTCCTCTGATCTCTCTGACATCAACAGCAAATACATCCCCTTCAACAACAACACGGCCGGATTCGGGGCTTACCTGTGACAACCCCGTAACTTCTCCTTTGATCGGCTTACCCAATAGGATAGACGAAGCCTTTGGAACCTGTTTGTCCGCAGGCGGACCATGGGATGACGAGGAACTCTCTTTATATTCTGGTTGGGTCTCCGCTAACGCTTTTGAAATAATCGCTTTTTCTTCGTTTTCTTTAAAACTAAAGTATTCATGCTTCTGTTCTTTTAATACATGCAGGTCTACAAATTCAACATCTATCTTTTCTCCGAACTCTTCTTTGATTAATACCTCAATGGTTTTATCACATTTGTAATGTTTCAACAAATGGGACCCTCCGAATTTTAGTTCGATCAATAGTTTGTTTTTTTCCTTTTCGTATTTACACAGACTTTCGGCCAGTAAACTGCGGCATATGGGAAATCTTTTCCGGAGGTAATACCGTATGCTCTCATAATAATCCTGCAAATAATCATCGTTGTCTTGCACATCCACATAGTGAACGTTTAAAAGCATCTTTTTCAATCCGTATCTATCTTTGATTTTTTTTCTTATCCGGTCAAGACTCCTTTTATATATCAAGGCATTTGCCTGGATGGTAATCTCAATTGTTCTCGTTTTACGATATATGCGGGTACTCAGTACCTTAGACCGACTCAATACCTCTTTTAACGCATGATCCATCTCAATATCAGGAAACAATTTGGTCAAACTATAAGCATCGGCTGCGTGTTGAGCCATATGGATCCCCCCCTTTCACCGGTTCACCTCTATCTCAATCGAGTTTGATTGTCGTCAAACTGCGCAATATCTCCCAATACATTTTTAATCTGGCCCGTATACCTTTTTTCCACCCTAACTTCTCTTCTTTCATCACATGGGTCATTTGCGGCAACCTCACTTTTTGATAGGGTATATTGTTCTTTCTCACATAATCGGTAAGGGCAACCTCTATCCCGAACTTTGCGACTTCCATATTGCATAGGTCCTGTAATACAGCTTTTTTAACCGCTCTCTGCCCGGACAAAAAAGGAGA
This sequence comes from Bacillota bacterium, assembly GCA_022360955.1. Taxonomy (GTDB): domain Bacteria; phylum Bacillota; class Clostridia; order SK-Y3; family SK-Y3; genus JAKSBV01. Next base: position 57,722 of record JAKSBV010000203.1, on the reverse strand, counting down.
TATTTTTTGTGCCAAATCGGTACTAAATCGACCGCCGTCAAATATCCCTATGGACATATCCGTTTCTCCGCTGACAACAGGCTGCAGTAAATTCCGCACATGTTCCGGCGTTAATCCGATAAGGTCCGCATCCAGAAATAATACAATATCGGCGCCGCAATGGTCAAGCCCGACTTTCATTGCGCCCCCTTTGCCAATATTCCTCATAAGCTCAATCACTCTGGCACCGGCCTGCCGTGCAATCGGCGCCGTTCGATCTTCCGAACCGTCACTTACGACAATTGTCTCTTGGATCTCTTCAAGTTGAGAAAGTACCTCTATGACCTTCTTAATGGTCGGGGCTTCATTATATGCAGGAATAATTGCGCTGATTTGCATTAATCTCCCGTCCTTTTCCCGTTCACGATTTACCCTTCACAGTCCTTGCAAGTTAACAGGAAAAGTCTTCTTTGCGTTCAATATCACAACTGCAAAGGATTAACTTCTTTCAATTTCATCTATCAACTCGTCTACCAACTGTTCTTCCGGTACTTTCTTTATTATTTCCCCTTTTCTAAATATTAATCCGACCCCATTGCCGCCGGCAATACCAATATCCGCTTCCCGCGCTTCACCGGGGCCATTAACCGCACATCCCATCACTGCAACTTTGATATTTTTCCCACAATTTTGCAACCTTTGTTCAACCCTATTGGCAATGCCGATTAGATCAATGCGGCACCGCCCGCAGGTAGGACAAGAAATCAACTCAATCCCTGACTTTCTCAGGCCTAAAGATTTCAATATCTGTATACCGACCTTCGCTTCCTCCACCGGATCACCGGTAAGGGATACCCGTATAGTATCTCCAATGCCGTCCAGCAATAATGAACCAATACCTATGGCCGATTTAATCGTTCCCGACCACAACGTACCTGCTTCCGTAACCCCTAAATGCAACGGGTACTCCAGCCTCTGAGCCGCTAAACGATAAGCCTCTACCGTCCTCGGAACGTCAGAAGCCTTTAATGAGATTACAATATCCGTAAAGTCATGTTCTTCGAGCAAGGCCACATGCCGCAAAGCACTCTCCACCATTGCTTCTGCCGTGGGAGAACCGTATTGGGCCAATAAATCCTTTTCAATCGAGCCGCTGTTCACCCCGATTCTAATCGGAACCCTTCTCTGCTTTGCCTGCACAGCAACTTCTTTCACCTTGCTTCCGGACCCTATATTGCCGGGGTTAATCCGTATCTTATCAATGCCTCTCGCGATACATTCCAGGGCTAATCGATGATCAAAATGAATATCTGCTACCAACGGCACATTCGTTTCTTTTTTAATGTCGCCTATCGCCTGGGCAGCTTCCATATCGGGAACAGCCAGGCGCACCACATCACAGCCTGCCTGTTCAAGCTCGATCACTTGCCGCACCGTAGCCGCAACATCCCTAGTGTCCGTATTGGTCATAGATTGTACCACAATCGGAGCTTGTCCGCCAATTTCAATATTGCCTACTCTAACCATCTTCGTTTTCCTGCGTTTTATCAATTGTCCCGTCATACTGCAATTGCTCCTCAATATAGATATCACACTTTAAAATCGAATCTATATTTGGACAAAAAACGCAGAACCCTCGTTGTTTGATCCAAATGTATTTTTAGGTTGCAGTGTGCTATCTTTAATATAATCGGCTGAGGGCTGAGTGTTGAGACTTTACATGCTCAGCTCTCAACCCTCAGCTTCAATGTCTTATTGATATTGTTTGCTTTCACTCCCAACTCCCAACGCCAAACACCCAACTCTATATCACTGTCCCAATATTCTCGAAATATCGTTAAACGTCGCAATAACCATCAACAATAGAAGCATCCCAAGCCCTATCATATGCACCAAACCTTCTTTTTCAGGATTAATCGGTTTTCTTCTAATCCCTTCGATCACAACAAACATGATTCTGCTGCCATCTAAAGCCGGAATAGGAAGCAAATTAAAAATACCCAGATTGATACTGATCAATGCCGCTAAAAACAACAGGGGACTAATCCCGGCCTTTGCCGCACCGCCAATGGCGCCCACAATCCCTACAGGCCCTGATACCTGAGCCAGTCCATCCTTTCCGGTAAACAATTCACCAAAGGATAAAATAATCATTTTTGTCATTAAGGCCGTCTCATAATAAGCCGTACGCATCAAGCCAAAAAAATTCATTTTTACGGTCTTAGCCGTATACCCCAGCATGTAACGATTATATTTTTCATTGAATTGAGGGGTTAGTTTTACGTTTACCTTTTGTCCGTCTCGCAGCACAATCATATCGATAGGCCGGTCATTATTTTTACTTAAAAAATAGGATACATCCTTTTGAATATTCACTTTATATTCGTTAAGCTGCACAATCCTGTCCCCCTGCAGCAATCCCGCTTCCTGTGCAGGCATACCTTCCATCAGCTCACCCACAACGGGCTGAGGTACAGCAGGTTCTATCGCCAATAATATCACAAAAATTAAAAAACCTAAAATAAAATTCATGATTGCTCCGGCCGCAAGCACTGCAATCCTTGCCCATACGGGTTTATTGCTAAAAGCTCTTGCATCATTGGAATCCTGATCTTCGCCTTCTAATTTAACATAGCCCCCTATGGGTAATGCCCTTAAAGAATACAACGTCTCTCCTTTGACAAATTTGAATAGTTGGGGTCCCATGCCGATAGAAAACTCATGAACCTTTACATCTACCAGCTTTGCAACAGAGAAATGTCCTAACTCGTGGAACAATATCAATACACCCAAAATAATAATGGCTGATATAACTGTCGTCATTACAATCACCAAACCTTTCTATGCGTTAGTTCGGAAAAACACAAAATCTTATCATGTTAATATATATTTAGCTTTACATTTTGCTTTTCTATATACAATAAACAGTAAGTCTGGAAATATAATCGTACTCCAACAACAGGTATTCCTAATCTGAAAAATAGTTGAGGGTTGAGAATGTCCCCAGTATTGTACCACAGCTCATTGCTATTTTACTCTCCGTCCCTGTTTAGTCACTTTCCGACCTCCGCCTTCTGACCTCCGGTTTATCCATACTATTATATTTCTAGTTCTAGTGTGCGTTATCTATAACTCCAAACTCCCAACTCCGAACTCCAAGCTATCCTTAACATATTCCCTCGCCCAGACATCGCTTTCCAAGATATCTTTTAACGATGGGTCTTTGATATTATTATGCTTCCTCATTGTTTGCTCAATTAACATTGCAATTTCTGTAAAACCGATTTTTCCTTTTAAAAACAAATCAACAGCAATTTCATTGGCCGCATTTAACACGGCAGGCATTGTTCCATCCTCTTTGATCGCCTCATAGGCAAGGGCCAGACATGTAAAGGTCTCAAAATCGGGCCGTATAAATGTTAATTCATTTATTTTACATAAATCCAGCCTCTCATGATTGGACGCAATCCTATTCGGATAGGTAAGTGCATATTGTATCGGGATCCTCATGTCCGGCAATCCTAATTGTGCAATGATAGAATGATCGATGTATTCTACCATTGAATGTATAATGCTTTGAGGATGAACCACCACCTGTATTTGATCTATATCCATGTTAAAAAGCCATTTGGCTTCAATAATCTCCAATCCTTTATTCATCATTGTTGCGGAATCAATACTGATTTTATGTCCCATATCCCAGTTCGGATGCTTTAAAGCCTGTTGGGGCGTTACATCTTTTAACTCTTCCGGTCGTTTATGTAAGAAGGGTCCTCCGGAAGCTGTAAGAATAACAGAACGCACTGCATCTTGATCATCTCCTTGCAAACATTGAAAGATCGCCGAATGTTCGCTGTCAACGGGAATAATGGAAACATTGTGATTTCGGGCCTGCTGCATAATGATATTACCCGCCGTAACCAAGGTTTCTTTATTGGCCAATGCAATATGTTTACGGGCTTTTATCGCTTCTAGCGTCGGCACCAGTCCAACGATCCCAACCACTGAGGTTACCACCATTTCAACCTGCGGCAATGTAGCAGCCGCTATAAGCCCCTCCATACCGGCAACCACTTTTGTGTCGGTATCGTTTACCTTTTGTTTTAATTTTTTAGCGCATTGATCATCCATTACAGCCGCTATTTTAGGTCTATACTGTCTTATTTGTCTTTCTAGCAAATCAATGCTTGTGTTGGTAGATAACCCCCATACTTTTACATTCTCCATGCTATCTACTACATCTAATGTTTGCGTCCCTATCGAACCGGTTGACCCCAAAATGGATATATTTCTGACCATATTTAATTAGATTCCCCTTTATATTAAGTAAGTTTGAAGTGGGCTATTTAGCATGGTATCGAAATATTTCAAGACTATACCTTGCGCTCCCCGCTCCAAACTAAACAATTATCGTAAAATGCACAACAAAATAATATACTACAGGCGCTACAAAAAGAATACTGTCGAATCTATCCAATATCCCTCCATGTCCGGGCATTATTGTCCCAAAGTCTTTCACGCCATACTGCCTTTTGATACAAGAAGCCACTAAATCCCCAAGTTGAGAAAAAATGGAGCTCAACAATCCTAAAAGTAATAAATTGATATAGTGAACACTATAATTCCCCAAAATATGAATAATATAGCCATATAACAAAAAAGACAGCCCGCAACCGACGATGCCGCCCAATGCACCTGCTACGGTTTTCTTGGGACTTATGTCAGGCAATAGCTTTTTTTTCCCTAAAAAGCTTCCCACAAAAAACGCAAAAGTATCCGTCGCCCAGGCTCCCAAAAAAATTAACCAAATTAAAATACTTCCATTATTCAAATCTCTTGTAAAAATAATATGTGCCATGAAATAACAAATATATATAACAGCAAAAAAGGTAACAGCTATTTGGTTAAAATCTATTTTTTGATAGTAGATCAACATCAATAAAAGTAATAATGCAACATAGACATATACTAATAATCTCATCCAACCCGGATGAAAATAGTCGCTAAATGCAATAACCACAGCACTAAAATACCCTAAATACGCCGGTAGAAAATTTTTCTGTACTTTCAAAGCGGAAAACAACTCATATAAGGCAATAATAGCAATAATAGCAATACTAATATTAAGCACTATATTACTTGAAACCACTATTAATATTAATAGCACCATGCCAATTACCGCACTTATTATCCTTTTGTTAAGCACTTAAATTCCCCCAAATCTTCTGGTTCTCTTTTGATAGTCACTGATTGCCGCCAACAAATGCTGAGAATTAAAATCAGGCCAATAAATTTTTGCAAACCAAAATTCCGAATAGGCAGATTGCCATAATAAAAAATTACTAAGCCTTAACTCTCCGCTTGGCCGTATAATTAAATCTGGGTCTTTGATGCCTCTTGTATACATATGTTGAGACATCAGCTGATCGTCAATGTCCTCTACAGCTATACGATCCGCTTGGACTTCTTTGGCGATTTGCTTTACTGCGTGAATAATCTCATCTCTTCCTCCGTAATTAATGGCAATATTTAAAAGCAATCCCGTATTATTTTGTGTCAATCTTTCCGTTTCAATCACTTGCTGCTGTATCTTTTGTGATAAGGTTGTAATATCTCCAATAACTTTTATAACAATATTCTTTCCGGCAAGTTCTCTTTCTGCATCCCCAAGGTATTGGGATAATAGACCCATTAATGCTTTTACTTCCTTCTGAGGCCTTTTCCAATTCTCTGTTGAAAAAGCGTAGACAGTGATAATCTTTATACCGATTTTATCGCAGAATTCCGTAATCCGTCTCAACGCCTCCGCTCCGGCCTTATGTCCTGCACTGCGAGGCAATCCCCTTCTGGCTGCCCATCTGCCGTTTCCATCCATGATAAATCCTATATGCTCCGGCAGCGCCGTGTAGTCTAATTCATGTTCACTTTTTGTATTTTTTAGATTTTTTATTTTTTCTGTTATTTTTTTAAAATTAAATCCCACTCTCTAACGTCCTCCATACCCAAAATCGGAGGTCCGAAACCGGAAGTCCGAGGCTAAACAAAATGCAAGAACATGAAATCCTCTTCTTTTCGGCCGGATTTTACAATGTAAAACGACCTAGATAAAACTGCTTTGCAGTCGTCTACCGTTCCGACCTCTGATTTCCGACCTCCAGTTAAAGAAACGCCCCTCACAATGAGGGGACAACTATACATGACAAACCAGCAATTCAACTGTTGAATCGTCAATGTCTCCGATCATCACAATTCTTTGGTTATGATAACCGGTAAACTGCGGATTATGCTTAGGAGAACGCGTAAACAAAACTTTGATATCACGATAACCTTCATCCAGCAATATCTTTTTGCCCTTCTCCAATCGATATCCTACTACATCCGGAAGCATGTTATACCTCCAAGATTTCTTTTTCTTTTGTACTGCTAATTTGATCTATTTTTTTCACATACTTGTCTGTTAATTCCTGAATATCCTTTTCAATATCTTTTAAATCATCTTCAGTGATTTCACTTTTTTTCTTTTGTGCCTTGAAAAGTTCCAGCGCATCCCTTCGAATCGACCTGATGGCCACTTTGTTATCTTCTCCTTTTTTGTGCACAACTTTTGTAAGTTCTTTCCTTCTCTCTTCGGTCAGAGGAGGAAAATTCAATCTAATCACTTTACCGTCATTGTTCGGTGTGATTCCTATATCCGATGCCAGCAACGCTTTCTCTACTTCTTTTATCATACTAACATCCCACGGCTGAATAATTAGCGTTCTCGCTTCGGGTACGGCAATATTACCAATTTGACTAATCGGGGTAGATACACCATAATAGTCGACATGAACTTTTTCCAAAATTGCGGGGTTGGCCCTGCCTGCCCGAATTCCTGAAAGATCTTCCTTTAAAAAATGAATGGTCTTTTCCATTTTTTCTTCAACTTCTTTATAAGCATTCTTCATGAAATATTTTCCTCCTTTACCAATGTCCCAATTTGTTCACCCATAATAACTTTTTTAATATTCTCAGGTTGGTCCAATCCGAAGACCCTAATAGGAATATTATTGTCCATACATAGAGAAGTAGCAGTAGAATCCATAACGCCCAGCCCTCTGTTTAGTATGTCGATATAGGTCAGTTGATCGAATTTTACAGCATTGGCATTTTGGGCAGGGTCCGAATCATACACGCCATCCACTTTTTTCGCTAACAGAATAAGTTCTGCGTCTATCTCAGCAGCTCTAAGTGCTGCTGTCGTATCCGTTGAAAAGAAAGGATTCCCGGTGCCACAAGCAAAAATAACGATTCTTCCCTTTTCAAGATGTCTTACTGCTTTTCTGCGAATGTACGGTTCGGCAATTTGTCTCATCTCAATTGCCGTCTGAACTCTGGTAGGTATGCCTCTGGATTCAAGTGCATCCTGCAATGCCAAACTATTGATCACTGTTGCCAACATACCCATATGGTCTGCTGTGGTGCGGTCCATACCCTTCCCGCTTCGACCTCTCCAAAAGTTACCTCCGCCAACAACAATAGCCATTTGTACTCTTAATTGGATACATTCGGCAATTTGTTCGGAAATGGCACCGATTATATCAGTATCCAATCCAAATCGCCCTTCCCCTGCTAAAGCTTCACCGCTTATTTTTAATATCACTCTTTTATATTTTGGAATCATTGAAATAGCCTCCACCTAAATATATCTTCTACATTAAACCAGAAAATCCTGCTTATATTGTAAAAATTCATACCATTTTTTATCGGACCGTCTATACAAGTACGATTTGTGTTACAGGATTAAGTTTTTCCCGTTAAGCAAAACAGATTGAACACGAAAAAGAATTCACATTAACTATGTTGCATTTTTCGCGTTGCATGTGCTAAGGTATACATTTCCAAAAAAGGAACACAAGATTGTGTCCCTTTTTATTTTATATTGCTATTTTACCATATTTGCAACTTCATCTGCAAAATCATCTTGCCTTTTTTCTAAGCCTTCGCCTCTTTCAAATCTTGCAAATCTTCTAATATTCATATTCTCTCCAATGGTAGAGATCTTTTCTGTCAATATGTCTTTGACCGTTTTATCGGGGTCTTTGATAAAAGGTTGTTCCAGCAGGCAGACTTCTTTAAAGAATTTTTCAATTCTTCCGTCTACCATTTTATCTACAATTTTTTCCGGCTTTCCTTCATTCAGCGCCTGTACTTTTAATATTTCTCTTTCTCTTTCTATTATCTCTGCCGGCACCTCTTCTCTCGAGACATACTGAGGATTGGCAGCAGCAATCTGCATTGCTACGTCTTTTACAAAAACCTTAAACTCCTCATTTTTAGCAACAAAATCCGTTTCCGAGTTTACTTCAACCAATACGCCTATTCTTCCGTTTCCATGTATGTAAGCCTCAACCAAGCCTTCTGCCGCTACTCTTCCGGCTCTTTTTGCAGCCGCCGCCAAGCCTTTTTCTCTCAAATGCTCAACTGCCTTTTCCATATCACCACCGGTCTCCGCAAGAGCTTTCTTACAATCCATCATTCCGGCACCGGTTCTTTCTCTTAATTCTTTTACCATCTGTGCACTTACCACTTTAACGCCTCCTTTAATATCTTTTATATAAAATTTCCAAATATTATACCATTTATTCATTCGTTCCGGGGCAAGCATGGGGAGAAAATTTCCGAATTCATCGGCAGCCGCAAACCCTAAACTTTATTTTTTAAAAAGGCATAACGCAGAAATCCGGTCTTCAGTCTTCTCAATAAGACTGAAGACCGGATTTTACATTGTAAAACGATAGGATCAACATCTATCAAATCATTATCAACCATTCTATCAGCAGTATCAGCATATTCAGTGATTTGAAATATCCACTGTTGATTGTACACTGTTTACTCTTTTTCCTCTTGTTCTTCTTCCTCAGCTACAATCTGTTCTCCCTGTCTTCCTTCAAGCACAGCATCCGACATTTTAGATGCAATTAATTTTACGGCTCTAATGGCATCATCATTACCGGGAATCACATAATCAATTTCTTCCGGATCACAATTGGTATCCACAATCGCAACAACCGGAATCCCTATCTTTCTGGCTTCTGCGATAGCAATTCTCTCTTTTCTGGGATCAACTACGAATAAAGCGCCGGGAAGCTTCTTCATATCCTTGATACCGCCTAGAAACTTTTCAAGCTTATCTCTTTCACCTTTAAGCTTGATAACTTCTTTCTTAGGCAGCAAATCAAATGTTCCGTCTTCCTCCATTTGATTAAGTTGATGCAAGCGGTCAATACGTTTTCTGATTGTTTTGAAATTGGTAAGCATACCGCCTAACCATCTGGCATTTACAAAAAACATATTCGCCCTAATCGCTTCTTCTTTAATAGAATCCTGAGCCTGTTTCTTAGTCCCCACAAAAAGAACACTTTCATTATTCATCGCTAAATCTCTTATGAAATTATAGGCCTCTTCAATTTTCTTTACCGTTTTCTGAAGGTCTATGATATAAATACCATTCCTTTCGGTAAAGATGTACTCAGCCATTTTAGGATTCCATCTTCTTGTCTGATGACCAAAATGAACGCCCGCTTCCAAAAGTTGTTTCATTGAAATAACTGACATACTTTCACCTCCTGGTTTTGAATACCTCCACTTTGTTCCGCTTTTTAAAAAACCATTAAAGATAACGAGCTGCAACCTCCGCATACCTTTGAACAAACAACGATGATTCTACCTCTTTGTTCAAAATATAGATTCGATTGTAAAGTCCCGTATCCATATGCATGGCACCCTTTTAAAAATCCCAAAGTGTGTGTATTTTTTCCTATAGTAGTTTACCACAGTTATATTTAATTAGCAACTGTTTTTTTTAATTTTGGGTGTATAAATTTGGGTTGAAGCTTCTTCGGCCTCATTAAATGCATTCTTACATTTTTTTAGGGCAAGAAACGCTTCTTGCCCTATTTTTTCAGACCTAATAACAATTGAACTTCACCTTGGCCAATATCCAATTTCCGAGCAATTTCTCTAATGCCCATGCCCTCTTCCGACAGTTTCAAAGCCTCCGCATGCTTAGGATTAATCGAAATGCGTCCATTGGAACTCCTCCGTACGCCCATTGACTCAAAACCTTTTTTAGCTTCTGTCCCAACGCCGTCGGGTAGCTGCTCACATATTTCAGCCGACTGCACCAAAAGGTCATTATGCAGCTCTAACTGCACTTCCAAGTCTTCAATCAGTTCGGAACCGCTCTTCACCTTTTCATCCAAGGTGGATAAAGTATTTACAAGCTGTGTATTGGCCTCTTCTACCCTTACAACTACATAATCCGAAAGATTATTGAGTTCGTTAACCATCTCGTCGGAATTGTTGAGCATCGTCTCCAACTGCTGCATTTTTGTTTCAAACACAGTTAATTCTGTTTGAAAAGATTTTTTATATCTACGAATTGTCATCAATGCATAAATACAAATCATAATTGAAAACACTAACAATATTCCAGCAACTGTTTCCACTTGACATTCTCCTCACTTTGACCCACCGTTCACAGAAATAAATGATCGGAACAACTCTCCGCCCCATTTCTTTTCGTACCTTCTCTCTCAACGCCAAACCCCGAACCCCGAACTATTTATATCCGTATATCAATGGTGCTTGCTTTTGAATGACTACTCCCCTTTTGTTGATGCTGCTTACCATCTTTTTGCTCTTTCCTGTTTTTCTTTTCTTGGGCTTGGCCTTCTTTCTCATCCTTTTGCTTCTCTTTAATCTTTCCTTTAAAAGCCTCATTAGTCGCATTTACTTTTTTTAGACTCTGCTCTGTCTGCTGCTGAAATGACGTCGCCGCATGATGTTGATTCATAAAATTTTTATTATTTTCTTCACTATAAATTTTAGAGACCTCGGTCGTCTTTGGTATCATAACTTGCAAATCCACAGGCTTAATCGACAACAAAATCACCTCGCATTACAGTCTACAGTTTATTATAACCTTCAAATTTTCCCTTATTTCTCATATGCCCCAATTTTAATCTCTGCTTCGTCACGGTACAGCGTAGCATATTGAATATTTTCTCTAATATACATCATTGGAGAACCAATAGTCACTTTAGTACCGGGGTAAATTACATCTAGCACTTTTACCTTACCGCTGCCTTCTTCTTCCAATTTCTCCTCTAAGTTTACAAATTCCTTTTTCATTTCCATAAAGTTATTAGTCAGTAAAACTTTTGTTTTAATTGATTTCACCAGTAATTGCTTTTTTTGTTCGTCTAATTTATTTAAACCCTCAAGCTTTTTTAAAAGTTGTACGGCCTGATCCGCCTTTTTGATTTCACTTTCAACCTTTACAAGCTCATCTTTAAGTTCCTTATACCTCTCGCGCAACTCAGGGTCTATGCCTACCTCCAACTCAGTGACGGTTGCCATCGGAGATCCGATCATTTTGGCGCTTATCTCCTGCCATACTCTTACGAGCCCCCCTACAATCAACCCTTTTTTACCGCTCAAGATAAGCTTGCCTCCACATCTGACCCTGCTATGCATAATCGCTTCACTTTTGACATCTCCTTTAGCGGTTATGTTGCTGTGTTCAATATACTTTGCAACAATGTCCCCCTCCGTTATAAGCACCCCTTTATTGAGTCCCTGCATGCCTCTGCGCAATATAATATCTCCGGCTGCTTTAATGGTAGCACCTTCCACAACTCCTTGCACTTCAACGGTTCCACCTGCTTCTATCGCAAAACCTGTCAGCACGTTTCCTCGCACCACTACATTGCCCACAAAATCAATATTTCCAACGGAGTTGTCAACATTCCCCTTTACTTCATATAACTCACAGACATTTACCTTATGGTTTACAATTTCGACCTGGCCATCCGTAGACGCTAATAGTTGATGCCCATCATCGGATATGTCAACATTTTTACCCTTAGGTAATATCACAGGCTTGCCGGGAATAGGCGGTAATTCCTCGCCCAATACATTTTTTCCCGATTCACCGGGTGTCGGTGGTATGGCCGTAATAAGCACATCTCCCGCACGTACATTTTCTATCAGATTCAACTCATGAAAATCTACTCTGCCATCTTCAAGCAGTCTAGGGGTTCTGCTTTTTGAAAGCTCAAAATGATACTGCATTTTTCCATCTTTGCCATGAACAGGTTCAACGCCTTTTGCAATGGCTATTTCCTGATCAAATACGGGATGCCTGCAAATTGCATCAATGGTATCCGTATCCAATCCAAATACAACATTTCCTTCATGTAAAACCTTTATCATTTCTTCACATGATAGCATTTTCCCACCATCAGGAGGTGTAATCTCAATACTTGCCTTCATCTTATCATTTGAAATCTTAATCATAGTAGATGCGTCAATTTTATACTCTTCTTGTGCCTCAGCAATTTTTTGCGAAGATCCGTCAGCTATTTCTACAATTTCAGTAATCCTATCACAATCATATCCGCTAATCTGTTTTTTATCTAGATAATTTAATACATCGTCAACATTTACAATAATACCTGATTCCGATAAAGGTGTAATGATAAGAAAAACGCCATCCTCACAAAACTCCAGCCTATATCCTTTGCTGCCAATCCCGTAATTGTTTTCAGACATTTTATCACCACTTACCCTTCGTATAGTATCGATTTATGGCCCTTTAATTTGGCCCTTAACTTTGTTACTGCTTTTGAGTGCAATTGAGATATCCTGGATTCGGAGACCTTCATAATTGCACTAATCTCTTTCAACGTTAATTCTTCAAAATAATACAATGTTACCACTTTTTTCTCTTTTTCAGACAACTTATCAATAGATTCAGTAAGTATTTTTTTGGTCTCATTAAATTCTGCATAATCGGTAGGACTTTGAAATTGACTATCATAGCTAAGGCCTATATTTGACTCATGATTTTGTTCCAAAACTTCATCCAATGAAATGAGATTAGATATATTTAGATCATTTAATACTTTATGTAGTTCCTTAATGCTTATATTTAGTTTGTCAGCCACTTCACGGTCATCCGGTTGTCGTCCCAATTTACTTTCTAACTCTATATACATTTTTTCTATCTCTTTACTTTTCTGTCTCAACGTTCTCGGAACCCAATCCAACTGCCTGATACTATCAATAATGGCCCCTCTAATCCTTAAAGATGCATAGGTTTCAAACTTTACACCTTTAGCCAAATCAAACTTATCAATAGCATCTATTAATCCGAAAACGCCATAACTCAAAAGGTCTTCGTATTCCACATTATTCCCAAAGTAGATATTTAACCTGCCGGCAACATATTTGACCAATGGAGAATATTCCAATATTAACTTTTCTCTTACTACACTGCTTTTGGACTCACTATATTGCTTCCATAAGCTCGTTTGTTTGCAAGTAGCATTAGACATTCGCAATCTCTCCTGTAAATACACTCAGTCATCATTTCTAACTGTAAACTGCCAACCAATCAACCTTATGTGCAGGTTATAATAGGATAAACGTGTTCAACTATTGCTGCATCACTTGATTGGTTATGATTTTTGCTTCTTTATCCCCCAACTCGGCTACATTCAGAGGTGAAAAAAACTCATCCTCTCCCTTTGTTTCGTTTCCTTGCTGCTGATCTGCTTCCAACTTTTTCTTTTTTTTCTCCTCTATCTTCTTTTGCTTTTTCATTACGATATCGGTAATCATATCTATACACATTTTACGTACGAACAACCCAAATATATAAAACACAACAAGGGTTATCGAAGCTCTTAAACATATCACACGAAAACTAACGGCTTGTCCTAAACTTACAACACATATCAATAATGAAGAGAAAAGAGATAATAAGGGTGGAATACTGTTAATCCATCTCATATCCGCTGCTCCTTTCACTTATCTATATACTCCGTGATAAAACATTGTATATGGATACCGAACTTTAAAATCAAATATGTTTTAGGGTTGCAGTTCTTTATCTTTAAGCAATTAAATATATTGATTCCCATGTCCTATCGTTTTGATTAAAAGTTTACCATTCGCGGTATCAAGCTCAATCGTCCTTCCATAACTTCCACCGGTATCTTCCGCAGCAATCGGTATCCCTAACCTTGTCAAAATCTCTCTACTGGCAACCGCATTTCTTGCACCTATTTTCATGATACCGTTTGTACGGGCGAAAGAAAACATTTGTGCTCCTCCCGCCAATTTGGCAACAACATTTCTTTTTTTTGCTCCGGCTTTTATCATCATTTCTAATAGATCAACAATCGCAGTATCCGCAAATTTTGCTCGATTTGTGTTATTTCTTACCTGTGTACTGGACGGCAGCATAATATGTGCCAATCCTCCAATTCTAGCAGCAGCGTCAAATAAGGTAATTCCTATGCAAGAACCCAATCCTAAAGTTGTCAGCCCTTTAGGATAATGAACAATATTCAAATCAGCCATTCCTACTTTTACTAAATTCTCCATCAGTCTACTACCCCTAATGCTTTTAATAATACGTCATATGATTCAACTTCCGGTACTAAGAAAAAATTTCCCACAATGGTACAATCATCCTCTTTGAATTCAGTCTCTATAAATAAAACCGTATTGCCTATTTTTCCGAATTCTATAGCGGGAACACTTAATATGGCGCCTGCCATATCAATAGCCAAATCGGGTATTGATGTTAAGATCTTTAAATTGGTAAGGGCCGAAAGGGAAGATAGATAAGATCCTGCCAAAATATTACCAATTTCTTTTAGAGCCGATATATCCATCTCGCTAAAATCACTCATATCGGATAAATCCTTACTCATAAGCATATTAACCAACATATGGGCATATTTTTGTTCCAGGATAAACATAATATATCCTTCCAAATCACCGGTTACATCGAACAATATGCCTACAACCAGATTATCGGCACCGCCTAACAATTCTGTGACACTTTTGAATTCTAAAATTCGGACTTGAGGTACCGACATATCCACTTTCTTGTTGAGCATCTTGGCAAGCGCCGTCACTGCATTTCCGGCCCCAATATTCCCGATTTCCCTTAACACATCCAATTCTATTGCATTTAATTCTTCAATCGACCTTTTCATCTTAACCCCCAAAAAGTAATTAATCATTAAGAATGAACGCGTTGAAATTGATCATTGACTTAACAACAAAACCTCATTTTCAAATCATCGCTATTCCAGATATCCCGCTTAAGACCGTCCCTGTCTTTAAAGCTTTAACCGTCAACTATCAACCGTCAACCGTTTACCCTTCTCTCTTCGCATAATTTACCAGCTTATCGAGATTCAGCAAGGTTACGATTCTAGCATCAATTTTACCAACACCGTATATAAAATCCAGTGAGTTATCGCTGCTAAAATTTGAGAGCCCCTCAATCTCATCCGGTGATAAATGAATAACCTCTGCGACAGCATCTACAATTGCACCAATGGAAGATTCATTCACCTTAAAAATAATAATGCGCGTTTCTTCCGTATCTTCAATAGGAGGAAGTCCAAACCTCTCTCTCAAACCCATTACCGGAATAATCTCTCCCCGAAGATTAATCACACCTTTTACAAATTTCGGAGCACGCGGAACACGGGTAATGACCGATGGTTCTACAATTTCAAGCACTCTTTGAATATCTAATCCGTATTCTTCCTTATCCAATTTAAATACGACAAATTGTTTTGAATGCGACGTATCCACTGCTTCATTCTTTACTTTGGTTTCCATAATCTCCCCCCTTTATAGCGCTAAGGCATTCACATCTAAGATTAAAGCTACTTGTCCATCACCAAGAATGGTAGCACCTGCCATGTTCTTGATACCTGAGAGATGTTTCCCCAGGGATTTTATTACGATTTCTTGCTGTCCAATCAGATTATCTACAACAAATCCGGACAATTTGTCTCCTTTCTTTACAATAACAACCGTTATTTGTTTTTTCTCTTCTTCTTCCGCTTGAGGAACATCTAAAACCTTATTCAATCTAATCAGCGGTATAACGGTATTTCGTAACAAAATAACTTCTTTCTTCTGTACTAATTTTATTTCTTCAGGATTAATATTAATGATTTCTTTAATAGAGCTTAAAGGTATCGCATATTTTTCCTTTTGCAGCATGACCATAAGGGCCTGAATGATTGCCAGGGTTAAGGGCAACCGGATAATAAATTTGCTTCCTTTTCCTTTCTTGGTTTCAACCTCTATCATTCCGCCCAACGCTTCAATCTTTGTTTTTACTACATCCAGTCCTACACCTCTGCCTGAAACATCGGTTATTTTATCGGCGGTGCTAAAGCTTGCTTTAAATAGGAAATCGATAATCTCTTTCTGGGAAAGGGAATGGGCAATTTCTTTATCAATTAACCCCTTTACTATTGCCCTTTGCTTTACTTTTTCAGTATCTATGCCGTCACCGTCATCCTGCGCTTCAATAACAACATTGTTGCCGTCATGATAAGCTTTCAAATCAATCGTACCGTGTTCGGGCTTATTTTTGGCCTTCCTCTCCTCCGGACTTTCAATACCATGATCGGCGGAATTTCTCAAAAGGTGAATTAGCGGATCGCCTAGTTCGTCTATAACGGTTCTATCTACTTCCGTTTCGGCTCCGAACATATTGAGTACAATTTTCTTGTCGAGCTCTTTTGCTAAGTCCCGTATCATCCTTGGGAACCTGTTGAACACCATCTCCACCGGCACCATCCTTACTTTCATAACAGCATCATGCAGGCTTGTGGTGATCCTTTCCAGATACTCTACGGCCTCACCGTAATTGTGGCTTTGACCCGTACCTTCTATATCTTCTAATCTTGTTTTAATAATAATTAACTCACTGACAAGATTCATTAAGTTATCCAATCTGCCTATATCCACCCTAACCGTTTTTCTCGTTTTGGGTTTAGAGGCCTGAGGTGTAGCTGTCGTTTCCTCTTGGCTATCTTGTCCCGGCTCTTTTCCCGCATTGGAAAATATGATTTGTTCTTCTTGCGCTTGTCCTTCCCCAGACTGTGTATCGGCGGCTAGTTCTCTCCTGCCTAACCTATGTACGGTTACTTCATCAACCTCAGCAATGGCATTGAGCTGCTGTTCTAACTGTTTCTGCTGCACCTTCGAAACGACAACAACCGTAAATTCAAAATCAAATTTTTCATCTTCAATATCCTCTACTTTAGGCTGTGACTTTATCACGGTACCTTCACTTTCAAGTGTTCTGAAAATGATAAAGGCCCTTGCTGCTTTCAACATACAGCCTGCATTAAGCTTAACCGTTATTTTATAAGCATTAACGCCTTCTTCCAATGCTTTATTAATCACCTTTTGTACGTATTCGTCTTCTGCAAAAACCTCTTCCTCAATCTTTTCGAGCAATACCCTATCCTGGTGCTCTATTTTCTCCGGCGTTGCCGCTGTCTTTAATTCTCCAGGCCCATCAAAAGCAGCAATCCCATTAAGCGCCGTTATAACGTCATCGTAGGTATTTTCTCCTTCAGTGCCTTCATGAATAATATGATTCGTGTAATTTTCGAGGGCATCCAAACATTTAAATAATATATCAATAATGTGAGTGGTTATCTTGATCTGCCCATTTCGAATTTCTTGAAGCACATTTTCCATATCATGGGTAAGTTTAGCGATTTTTGAAAATCCCATGGTTCCTGCCATACCTTTTAGTGTATGTGCAACCCTAAAGATTTCGTTAAGAATCGTCATGTTTTCAGAGTCTTTTTCAATTTCTAATAAATGCTCATTTAGATTTTGCAAGTGTTCTTTTGATTCTTCGATAAAAAGTTCCAAATATTGACTCATCTCCATTATTATGACACCTCCACCATTTTAACAATGTTGTTGCTTATTTGATTTAAGGGAACAATAATATCTGCAATGCCGGCCTGAACAACGGCTTTAGGCATACCATACACAACACAGGATTCTTCATTTTGCGCGATGACCGAAGCCTTATTTGCCAACTTAAGCTTTTTCAATCCTTCACAGCCATCAGCACCCATACCTGTCATCATAACACCGATAATATCTTTCAAGCCCGTATTGGATAACGACTCCATCATCACATTAACGGAGGGCCTGTGCCCTGAAACAGCCTTATTTTTATCAAGTTTAACGGTCAGCGTACTGCCTCTGTCTTTCCTTTTAAAAACCATATGATAATCACCCGGCGCGATGTAAGCGCAACCGGCCGTAACAATATCACCGTCCTCTGCTTCTTTCACCGTCAATTCACTCATGCCGTTTAAACGTGTTGCAAGGGATTTGGTGAATCCGGGAGGCATATGCTGAACAATCACAAAAGCGGCCGAAATATCTCCCGGTATTAAAGGGATAACCTGCTGCAGTGCCCTAGGACCTCCGGTAGAGGTTCCAATAGCAACAATCTTCTTCAAATTTCTGCTATGGATGACTTCGGATTTATTTCCATAATTATAAAAATGTGTATACGGGGTTACAACCGTATTTTTAGCTACTTTTACTTTTGCAATCATTTCTTGTATTAGTTCATTTTTCCCAATATCAAAAATATTTGTCGGTTTTGTAATAAAGTCTATTGCTCCCCATTCCAGAGCCTTTATGGTTGCGTCGGCCCCTTCACTCGTTACACTACTCAACATAATTACGGGCAAAGGTTTAGATTTCATAATGCTTTTCAGGCAATCCAACCCATTCATAACGGGCATTTCTACATCAAGTGTTATAACATCCGGGGTTAATAATCGTAGTTTTTCCAGAGCATCCTTTCCATTTCTTGCCGTGTCCACTACTGTGATTTCGCTATCTGCATTTAATACGTCGGAAATAACTTTTCTCATAAAAGCAGAATCGTCTACTACAAGCACTTTGATTGGCATATTAATCCCTCATATCTATTATTATTAGTTCGGAGTTCAGAGTTTGGCGTTCGGAGATGTGGGTCTTGGCGTTTATTGGGATTGCCGTATGGCTGCAAACATTCAACGATGTACAGGCGCCAATACTCCATTCTCCGATTGCATCAAATATTTAATTGTCGGCTGTTGACTTTTTAACAACCTAAAACAACCTAAATCATGCCTTTTTGTTTCAACTTCATTTGTTTATCAAAAATAAATTTAATAATGGCATCTCTATCCCGACTACTTATTTCTTCATAGGTAAGTCCTGTGTCATATTTTCCACTCTCTCTTTCACATAACAGAGATCTTACAATTTTTCCACGGATACGTACTTTTTTGTCATTTTCCAGATCCAATATCACTTCACACATATCATCAATCTTGTACCTGTCGCTTGTAACAATGCCAAGTCCGCCTCCGCTTATATCTTTGGACAAAACGTCTATAAAGCCATCCTCTTGTCCCTCAATATTTGAAGATGCATTCCCGTCATCGACAGCAGCTTCGGCCGGCTCCTCTCCAATCAATCGGAATTTTACGGACATGACCCAATTAAACCTAAAATATTCCCTTCTCTGTATCTTTTCGAAATCACTGATGATTTCAATTCTAAGGGCAACAACATTCTCTTTTTTTCCTCTTTTTATGACTTTGCCTTTGAAAAAAAACAAACCTTTTTCATGGTAAAATACAATTTTTAATTTATTTTCCAACGAAATGGGGATAATCTTTCCTTCGGAAATCGGAGCTGCTACATCAATCGTACGGTCGTCCAGAATTTCTTCAAGCTGACTAATATAATTCGGTTTTTTCTCTGTGCCGTCATAATCGTATAAGATTAATTCAAACTTTGTTCCCAAATTCACATCTTTTATTTCCATTATATCATCCTCATTTAAGTTATGCATTAATTATATTTGTTAACTTTCTAAAAAAGCCCCTTAGCCCTGACGAAGTCTGTGATGTAGTGTCAGTCTCTCCCATTAATTTATGCGCAATTTCACTAAATTGTCGGGTTACCAGCGCTTTTGGATAGCTAAGTATAAAGGGCTGCTGCTGCTTCACTGCCTTCACCACGCTTATATCATACAATACATGTCCTAATTGCTGCAGCTTTACACCTAAAAATTTATCGGCAGCAAGACACAGCTTATTTGCAACACTCACGGCTTCTTTTATATTGTCAGCCCTATTGATTACAACGTGAATTTTCTTATTCTTATCTTTAACCGAAACTGTTTTCACCAGTGCATAGGCATCCATAATAGAGGTAGGTTCGGGTGTTGTAATCAAAATTACGTCATCAGCCGCAGTAATAAAACTTATAACATTATCGGAAATGCCGGCCCCGGTATCTACAACCACAATATCTGCAATTTGGTCCAGGGAGGCTATTTTTTCTATAACGATATTTAACTGCCATTTTTCCAGGTGGATCATTTCTTCAATACCCGAACCACCGGAAATAAATTTTACATTCATAGGGCCTTCCGATAATATATCAAATATCGTTTTATTGCTATTAATGACATCTAATAAAGTATAGCGGGGAGAAATACCGAATAGCACATCAATATTTGCTAATCCGAAATCCGCATCTAAAATCACTACCCGATAGCCCATCTGGCTTAGCTTTAATGCAAAATTCACCGAAAAGTTCGTCTTCCGACGCCGCCTTTTCCACTGGTAACGGTTATCACTCTGCACCTTTTGCTGGCCGGTGCATCATGCTCCGATGATTGGAAAGCGGATTCGCGCATCTTTAAGTCATCGATTATTTTCCGTAATTTGTCTGCCTGATCCCTCATACTCGAATGCTCCCCAATAATTTTTTTGCAATCTTATCAATATTGACGATCTCAATATCGTCCGGAACACTTTGTCCTGTTGTTACATATGATAAACGTTTATCGGTAAATTTTCTTAAATTCAAAATCATCCCGCTATTAAATGACTCATCCATCTTGGTAAAAATAACTTTGTAGTCTTTCAAAAAACTATAGCTTTTTACAATTTCTTTACAAACATTATAATCGGTGGTTAAACTGATCAGCAGAAATATCTCATCTGGGTCACTTAATGCTATAATCTTTTTTAACTCTTCAAATTGCTCTATATCATTATGGCTTCTGCCTGCAGTATCAATAAATATTAATTCTTTATCGGAAAAATCGTCAATCGCTTTATTTATTTCCTCCGGAGCATAAATAACGCTAACAGGCGCACCCAATATCTGCGCATATGTTTTTAACTGCTCCACGGCCGCTATCCTATAAGTATCTGTTGAAATAATACCAATCTGTTTATTATAATCGATTGAAAAAATGGCGGCAATCTTTGCTAATGTTGTCGTTTTGCCGGCTCCTGTGGGGCCTACAAAAGCAACCACTTTGGCTTTATCCTCCTCTTCTTTCAATTGTATCGCCTGCGGAGTACCTAATATGGAAATAATATGATTATACATTTGGGCTGCTATATCATTCACATTACTAGTACTTGTAATATTATTTTCGACATTTTGAACCAAATTCTTTACGATAGAACTATCAACACTGTTTTTAAGCAGATTATCCGAAAATATCTGAATAATCTTATAGGTTTTATCCGTATCGTTTTGTACGGACAAACGCGGGGGCATTTCTTCAACAGCCACTGCATCGGTATTGCCCGGCCGCATCTGCGCATATATCCTTTGCAGCATCTGTTCCATGTTATATACTTTATTTTTTAGACTTTCTGTGCTTTCTTCCTGTCCCTCTCCCTTTGCCTGCTTTTCCGTATTATCATTTCTGCCGGGTAAAGATTGACCGCCGGCGGGCGGTTCATAATGAACATTCGCTGACATATTGGTTTTTCTAGGCTTATTTGCACCTTCATCTATCGCGGCCAATACTTCCACCAAAGGTTTTGCAAATAATTTCGTCAAGCCCTTTTGTTTAATTTTTCTAGTGTTTAATATGATTGCGTCACTGCCCAAATCCATCCTTACCTTCATCATTGCTTCATGAGAATCCTTACCAATATATCTTTTTATTTTCATTTCGCCACACTCACCATCCCAACAGACTGAACTTCGATTGAGGAATCCAGCTCGTTATATGATAATACAATTAGTTCGGGAATCGCCTGCTCCATCAGCCTTTTAAAATACAATCGCACCATAGGCGATGTCAATATAATCGGCTGCTGCCCCATAGATAGTATTTTTTGCACTTGTCTGTATACCTCATTGATAATTTCCTGGGTCGCCGAAGGATCCATAGCCAAATAGGAGCCCTGCTCCGTTTGCTGTACTGAATCCATAATGGTTTGCTCTAATACGGGGTCCAGGGTTATAACATTTGCTCTGGCGCTTCCTATAAATTTACTTGAAATTGCTCTTGCAAGGTTTTGGCGCACATATTCTGTCAAGACATCCGTATCCCTCGTCGTTGTGATATAATCTGCCAGTGTCTCAAGAATGCTGACCAAATCTCTAATGGATATTCCTTCTTTCAAAAGATTGCTAAGCACTTTTTGTACTTCCCCATAAGACATCTGCTTTGGAATTAATTCGTCTACGAGGGCAGAATGATTTTCTTTAACATTGTCTATAAGGGTTTGAACATCCTGACGGCCCAATAATTCATGGGTATGATTTTTAATAATTTCCGTTAAGTGCGTTGCAATAATAGACGGTGGGTCAACAATCGTATAACCCAGTACTTCGGCTTTTTCTCTTTGACTCTCATTTACCCACACGGCCGGAAGCCCAAACGCCGGCTCCACTGTCTCAATCCCTTCCACTTTTTCCTCCACCGTGCCGGGATTCATGGCCATATAATGATCCAGCATTAACTCTCCCTGCGCTACGCCTATGCCTTTTATTTTAATGACATATTCATTCGGATTCAACTGAATATTGTCTCTCAAACGAATAACAGGTACAACGATTCCCAATTCCAGTGCAATCTGCCTTCGGATCATGACGACTCTATCCAAGAGATCTCCGCCCTGATTGACATCCGCTAATGGGATAATACCATATCCAAATTCCAATTCAATTGGGTCCACCTGTAATAAAGATACCACATTTTCAGGCTTTCTAATCTCTTCAACTTCACTTTCTTCAACTTCAACTTCTTTTTGTATTTCGGTCCGCTGTAAGGCTGTTCTAAGGCTGTATCCCGATCCGGCCAATACCACTGCCAGAATGGCAAAGGGGAAAAACGGCAGTCCGGGAACCAGGGCCAGCAGAGCCAAAACACCGCTCGCCAAAAACATGACCAGGGGATTCTGAAATATTTGCTTTAATAAATCATTACTAAGGTTAGAATCGGAAGCGGCTCTGGTAACAATAAAACCGGTAGCGGTCGAAATCAATAGTGCAGGAATCTGGCTAACCAACCCATCTCCGACCGTAAGATTAGTATATACATATAACAGTTCCGATATTTCACCTTCCCCGCGTACCGCACCCAGAACAAATCCGCCGATGATATTAATAAAGGTGATCACAATACCCACAATGGCATCATTTTTAACAAATTTACTGGCACCGTCCATCGCACCGTAAAAATCGGCTTCTCTTTGTATTTCTTTTCTTCTCTCTTTGGCATCCTGCTCACTAATAAGTCCCGTATTCAAATCCGCGTCGATGGCCATCTGTTTCCCCGGCATTGCATCCAGCGTAAACCTTGCCGCTACCTCCGAAACCCTTTCGGAACCTTTTGTAATAACCATAAACTGTACGATGGTAATAATCAAAAAAACAATGATACCCACAACGACTTCGCCCTGTATTACAAATCCGCCGAAAGCCTTTACGACATCTCCCGGGTTTCCTGTTGAGAGAATCAGCTTCGTGGACGAAATATTTAATGCCAATCTAAATAAGGTTGTTATTAATAATAGAGAAGGAAAAATCGAAAATTGCAATGCATCCTTAGCATAAATCGTATTTAACAATATCAGCAGTGCCAAAGAAATATTAACGGATAGCAGTACATCCAATAGTCCGGGCGGTACCGGAATGATAATAATCAAAACAATTGCTATCACAACTACTGATACGGATATGTCTTTAAACTTCACCCTTCTCCTCCTCTCGCATTTAGTTTACCGTTCACGGTTTAACGATACTTTGAAAGCTTTATGTTCTTACTGTCAATGATCATCTATTTTAAACTATATACAAAAGCCAAAACTTCCGCTACTGCCTGGAAAAGCTCCGGCGGAATTGCTTCACCTATATCGGTCGAAGTATATAATGCCCTTGCCAGAGGCTTGTTTTCAACAATTTCAATCTTGTTTTCTTTTGCAATTTCTTTGATTCTGAGGGCAACATAATCCTGCCCTTTTGCCAGCACGATGGGTGCATCGGCAATCTTTGCATCATACTTTAATGCCACAGCAAAATGTGTGGGATTGGTGATGACTACATCCGCTTTCGGTATCTCAGTCATCATCCTTCGGATTGAAGACTCTCTTTGTTTCTGCCTGATTTTTGACTTTATCTGCGGATTTCCCTCCGCTTGTTTATGTTCTTCTTTGACTTCCTGTTTAGACATCATTAAATCTTTTTCAAACTTTCTCCACTGAAAAATATAATCCACAACAGCCAATAGTATTAATATGATGCCCATCCGTAATGCAACATTCGTAATTAAATGACCTATATAGACTACTATTTCTCCGATTTCTCTATCCATCAAATCAATAATGTTTCTTGTCTCATCGCGCATATAATAGTAAGCAATGATTCCTACAATAGTAATTTTTAAAATAGCTTTTGCCAATTCCATCAATGTATTTTTCGAAAAAAGCCTCTTCATTCCTTGTATGGGATTTAACTTATTAAACTTAGGCTTGAGCGGCTTAGTCGTAAACAGAAAGCCCACCTGCGCATAGTTTGCAAGCAGCGCTATCACTAGAATGACACCCATAAATGGGGCAACTACTTTAAACATCACTAAAAAAATCTCCAGCACCAACGGCCACAGGTTCCCTTCATCCAGCAGACCCTTCTGTACCGTATATATCATAAACACTTTTCTGGTAAAGGCCGCCATCTGCCCATACATATAACTGCCTAATAACTTAAGGGCAAAAAAAGCGATGATCAGCACCAAAACCGAATTTATTTCCTTACTTTGTAAAACCTGTCCTTCTTTTCTTGCATCACTTCTTCTCTTTGCGGTAGCCTTTTCAGTTTTGCCGTCATTATCGGCAAACAACTGGATATCAATTTTCAACCATTGCGTATTCATCTTCTTATCATATCCTTCAGTACGGTACCTATATCATGAAACATACCATTTACAATATTATCCATAACAACCGAAAACATCGGAATAACGAGGATTAAGGTTAGGAGTCCGATGATGATCTTAAGAGGCATCCCCACCATAAAAACATTCATTTGCGGTACGGTCTTTGCCAGAATCCCCAGCGCTACATTGGTAATAAAAATCGCTGCGATAATAGGTGCGGTAATTTTAAAAGCGATGCTAAACATTTCTCCAAACATTCGTACAACATCTACAACCAGGACTTCCGTAATGACAGCCGTCCCTATAGGCAAAATCTTATAACTGTAAAACAGGGAAGAGATAATCATGTGATGACCGTTGATTGAAAAAAGCATTAGTAAAGCAATGATGTTATATAGGTTTGCCACGACAGGAACCTGCATATTGCTTTGAGGGTCTATCACATTGACCATTCCAAACCCCACTTGCATGTCAATAATTTGTCCTGCAAGATATAGAGATAAGAAAGCCATATAACAGACAAATCCCAATATTAACCCAACCAGAAATTCAATGAAAATAACGGATGCATATTGCAGCCACCCATTGTATTCTATTTGAGTCTCCGGACCTATCATAGGGGCAATGATCAACGCTATGATTAAAGCTAAAGACATTTTGAATATATGAGGCAAATTTCTGCTTCCGAATATCGGGGAAAGAATAAAAATTGCAGTTACCCGAACCAAGGTCAATAAAAAAACATCAATATACGCCAGTACAAACTCAAGACCAATATCCATTTATCCCTCTCGCCCTTACTTTATATAATCATTAATGTTTAGAAGAAGATTTTCTGTAAATTTAACCATTGTTGAAAGCATCCAAGGACCAAAGATAATAATTGACCCTAAGACGGCAATAATTTTAGGAATAAAGGACAATGTCTGTTCACTGATCTGCGTTGTCGCTTGAAAAATGCTTACCGCCAATCCTACAAGCAGACCTAATCCAAGCATTGGGCCCGCTACAAGCAAAATCGTTACAAGTGCATTTTGTGCCAAATCAATTACAAGGCCCTGATCCATTGTATCCCCCCCACTTCTAAAACTTAACCCTTATTTCTGCCTTAATCTATAGATCATGAACCCTAAAGCAGAAACAGCATTCCGGTTCACAACCTATGAAAAAACATCACGGCTTGGCCAGCTTCCATATTACTTAAAACTAATGATAACCGACTGGGTGATAAGATTCCATCCGTCTACCATGATAAATAACAATACTTTAAACGGTAAGGAAATCATTACCGGCGGCAGCATCATCATTCCCATCGACATCAACGTACTTGCTACTACCATATCCAATACCAAAAAGGGGATATAGAGTATGAATCCGAACTGGAACGCCGTCTTCAACTCACTGATAATAAACGACGGGATAATAATCCTCATAGGAAACTCCGCCTCATCTTCCCCTGTCTCCATATTAGACAGATTAACGAAAAGTGCAAGATCTTTTTCTCGCGTATGCCGAAGCATAAACTGCCTGAGCGGCTGAGAAGCCCGCTCTAATGCGACACTCTGGCTGATCTCTTCATTTAAATAGGGCTGTATTGCTTGATTGTTAATTTCTGTACCAATGGGCGCCATAATGAAAAAAGTCAGAAACAACGCCAATCCAATCATCACCTGATTTGGAGGCATCTGCTGTGTACCCAGAGCTCTTCTTAAAAACGATAATATAATAATAATCCGTGTAAAGGAAGTCATCATAATTAGTATCGCCGGTGCCAATGACAATATTGTCAGTAAAAATATAATTTGCAAACTAGTCGCTACATCTTCTCGGCTTTCGGCCGGTTCAAGAAATTTCGGAATCTGAACTTCCGGGTCGGCATATGCCACCGAACTAGTCAACATAATGATAATCATAATCATAATTGCTGCAATTAGCTTCACTCTGCAAAACGTCCCTTTACTCATCAATGTTTCCATCTCCGCCTTTATCATTTCCCTTTAGTGTTTCAAAAGCTTTTCTTATTTTTTTCGTATGATTGGAGCCCTGACCGCTTTTTGAGATATTCTCCTGCCCCATAGATTGAGAAGGAGCCTGCTGCGAATGTTTTCCGGTTAAGTATTTTGAAATAATGCTCGAAAAATCAAACGCTTGATCCGTATGACTGACAAATTCTTCATTCGAATCGAACTGCACATCAGTCAAGTATCGTATATTTCTCCCGGATACAGCAACCAAAATAAATTTGTCGCCTACTTGTATTAAATAAATGTTCTTATCCATACCCAGCGATATAACCTCTATTACCTTCATATGCTTACTCTTCATTGCCGTTGATGTCTTTTGAGCGATGTATCTGGTTGTAACATAAGCAATAAAAAGAAGGCATCCGAATACAATCAAAAAAGTGACAATTTTTATTACCAGTTCTAGTCCTTCCATACAAAATCCTTCCTGAATATTATTGGCAGTGCGGTCGTCTGCCGTTTGCTCCCCATTACCCTATTACTTTTTTAATTGCTTCAATCACACGCTCTGCTTGGAAAGGTTTTACAATAAAATCTCTTGCCCCTGCTTGAATCGATTCAATCACCATAGCTTGCTGCCCCATTGCAGAACACATGATGATTTTAGCATCCGCATTTGTCTTTTTAATTTCTTTCACGGCTGCAATACCATCCACTTCGGGCATTGTAATATCCATAATCACCAATTCGGGGTACAACTCTTTATATTTTTCAATAGCTTTTGCTCCATTTTCAGCTTCGCCTACAACGTCATATCCGTTTTTAGATAAAATATCCTTAATCATCATCCTCATAAATGCTGCATCATCCACAATAAGTACACTCTTACTCATTTTTATCCCCTTCCTTATCACTTAGTATAAAACCGGTTCGGAGCTTGGAGTCCGAAGCAAAGAGTCTCCATCACTTTACGGAACTACAACTACGAACTTTAAACAGGTTTGCCTGGATATAGTATTATTTTCCTTATTAGATTAAATAAAATCATCTCGCATACATGTCAGAAAGCTATATTCGCCTGGACGGATTAACAATATCCGTTATTCTCACGCCAAAGCTTTCATCTATTACAACTACCTCACCTTTTGCGATTACTTTTCCATTGACGAGAATATCGATGGGTTCACCCGCAAGCTTATCCAATTCTATAATAGAGCCCGGGGCAAATTCTAAGATATCCCTTATTAAACGCTGTGTTTTACCTAATTCAACCGTAACCTCAAGAGGCACATCCATAATCAGGTTAATATTTTCTTTTTCTGTCGATACAACACCTTCCCCAAAAGTTTGAAACTGAACCGGCTGGACGTTGATCGGCTCTTTTATGGGTTTGTCTTTTGCACTTTCTTTTTGTGCCATGGCCATCTCTCCCATGTTTTGTTGTGCTGAATCAGTAGTGATTGACTGTTGCTGCGGACTTTGCCGCTCTTGCTCTTCTTGATCAGGAGGCGTCAGACTTGCTTGTGGTGCAGGTTGCTGCGTCTGTTCGGCCTGTAATAAGTTATTGACCAGCTCTTTTGCAAAAGGCAGAGGCAGAAGCTGCATAATTTCACTGTCAATCAGTTCACCTACAACCATTCGGAATGCCACCTGTACAATTTTCTCATCGTAATCGAATCCTCCAAAAGGTTCATCACTTCTAAAATTGATTTCAACCGCTTTGGGCGGGGAAATATCAATCTTCTTATCAAACATAGACGACATAGAGGTAGCGGCCGAACCTATCATTTGATTCATTGCTTCTCCAATAGCACTTAAATGCAGGTCATTTAATTCTCCTTCCGTATTTTTGCCATCGCCCCCCATCATTAAATCGGTTATAACTTTTGCATCTTCCCCTTTTAATATAAGCAGATTAGAACCTTCCAACCCCTTTGTATATTCAACTCTTACTGCTACATAAGGAATGGTGTGCGTATTGGCGAGTTCCCTCCAACTGGTAACCGTAACCTTCGGTGTTGTAATCAACACTTTTTGTCCCAGCAAGGTAGAAAGTGTTGTCGCAGAAGTTCCCATGCTTATATTGCCAACTTCCCCCAAAGCATCCGCTTCCTCCGGGGCAAAAGTTATCTCCTCTACATTCGGCGCCGCATTCGTATCCTCATTTGACTCGTTATCTTCAGGGCCATTTAATAAAGCATCAATTTCTGCTTGTGAAAGCATATCACTACTCATCATAAGCCTTCCTCCTCCCTTTCTAACACCTTCGTAATTTTAACAGAAACCTTATTCTTTCTAACGCCCGGCTGTCCATAAAACTTATGGATATTGCCTACCATCATTTCCAATTCGGAATTTACCATCGTATCAAGCTGAATGACATCTCCTTTTTGAAGCTCAATAAAATCGCTCACCGGGATCTGGGTTTTACCCAATAATACTTTTAAGGGAATTTTCGTATTCTCAATCTTATGTTCTATATTCTGCTTAGATTCCGCCGACATTTCTTTTTGTATCGAACCAAACCAATACTTTGTACTCAGCTTTGATATAACAGGCTCGACCACCAGGTGAGGTATACAAATATTCATCATGCCCTTTACATCACCAATTTTGGTATCAAGCGTCACCAAAGCAATCATTTCATTGGGACTGATGATCTGAGCAAATTGAGAGTTTGTTTCTATCCTATCTAATCTTGGTTTTAGTTCTATTACATTCTCCCACGGATCTCTCAACAGTCCTAACATCTGATTAAGCAATCGCTCAATAATCGACAATTCAATCTCGGTAAATCCTCTGATTTTCTCTAAGCTTAATCCGCTGCCGCCTAATATTCTGTCAATAATGGCAAAAACAATATTCGGATTCATTTCAAAAATCACATATCCGTTCAAGGGCAGAAAATCTACCATTGCCAACACGGCCGGATTGGAAATCGAATTGCTAAACTCATGGTAACTTATTTCCTCCACGGAAATGACCTCTACATTTACCAGTGTTCGCAAGTAACCGGAAAGAAAATTGGTAACAAACCTTGCATAGGTTTCATGAATAATATTTAACGTGCGCAGATGATCCTTGGCGAATTTACTTGGTCTTTTAAAATCATATTCCCTTATTTTTTTTTCCTGTGTGGTGGTCTTCATTTGATTTACATCAATTTCACCGGTATTCAACGCTTTCAGCAGAGCATCTATTTCATTTTGCGATAGAATATCCCCCATTATCAACCACCTCCTATTGGACTATGAATTCTTGAAAATATACGTCTAAGATCTTGTCCGTCTCAAAGCATGCGTTAAGTTCACGAATGATTTCTTGCTTTATGAGTTCTTTCGCTTCCGGTTTAATAACCTCTTCCGGTGTCTTTTTCCTTAAAATCGACATGATGGTATCGTGAATGATGACATCGGACGCCTCCAGCTTATCTGCAAATTTACCATCGGCTACCCTTAATTGGGCTTTCACTCTGATGACCCTTTTGTCTTTTACACTCCCTGTATTTAAATTTGAAAGAATGGGCTCTCCCCCTATGGCATATAAAACCGATTTTTCCAAATCATATTTGGGTAAACCATCTTCACCCACAACATCGGTTGCGGATTGTCCGCCGGCAAACACCAATATGCCGATACCAAATGCAATAGCAAAAAGCAATATGCCTATAACGACCAACAATATGATATTTCCTTTACTCATTTGCTCTATTGTCCCCCTCACTGGCAGAAATAACATCTAAAATATACTCCCTCAAAATAACCACATCTACGCGCCTGTTCTTTTGCCTGCCTTCCGGGGTGGAATTTTCGGCAACAGGATGATATTTACTATATCCGCTAAGTGATAGTCTACGAGGGTCAACGTCATTTTCTTCAATAAAATATTTCACAACATTTGCAGCTCTTTGAGCGGATAATTCCCAATTACTTTCAAATTCCTCATTGTGAATCGGAACATCATCCGTATGCCCTTCCACCCTAATGTGTTTATTAAAGGCATTAAATATGGTTGCCATATCTGTTAAGATCTCTTGAGCTCCCTCTTTCAACGCCGCTTTACCGGAATCGAACAGAACATTTTCTTTAAACCTTATCAACAACCCCGGCTTTTCTTTCGTTATTTCTACAAAATCTCCAAGATCATTCTCTTGTATATAGGCTTTAATTTGGGAATAGATTTTCTCCAAATCTTCCATATCATTTTCCTTATCACGACTGCTGATTTGCTCCATCAAGTCGTCCAAATCGGTCTTTCGCTGGTCCCCGTCGGTAGCCTCGACTTCTTTTGTATAGACAGAAATACCGGACCTTTGGATGCCTAAAGAGCCTTGAATAGAATTGATAATCTGCTCGAACTTTACCGCGTCTATATTAGACATTGCAAACAGCATTACAAAAAATGTAAGCAGCAGCGTAACCATATCACCATATGTATTCATCCATTGGGGAGCACCCTTTTGTCCTTCTGCCTGTTTTCTCCTCCGACTCATACGCCTGCACCTATACTCTCGCCTTCCGGCACTTCCTCTTTCTTACCGATTTCTTTTCTCATATTCGGCGCAAGAAAAGCTTTTAATTTTTCTTCAATAATTCTCGGGTTTTCCCCCGCTTGAATAGACAGGAGACCTTCAATCATGACTTCTTTCAAAAGTATTTCTTCCGAACTTCGCGTCTTTAATTTTCCTGCAATGGGCGTACAGATAAAATTGGCCACCAGCGTCCCGTAAAAAGTGGTAATAAGCGCTACTCCCATAGCCGGACCAAGGGTTTCCGGATTGTGTAATTGCTGCAGCATCGCAATAAGTCCTATCAAAGTTCCTATCATCCCAAAACCCGGGGCCAGCGTCCCCATCGTTTCAAATACCCCTTGACTTTCCTTATGCCTTCCTTCGATAAAGATGAGTTCGGTTTCAAGAATACTTCTGACAAGATCCGGATCAGTACCATCTACAATCAAAAGAATTCCTTTTCGCAAGAACGGATCATTAATTTGATCTGCAGCCTCTTCTAGGGCCAAAAGACCTTCTTTTCTGGCAATGTTGGCCAGTTCTATAATTTTCTGAATGATCTCTGCCGGTGCCAATTGCTTTGCCTGCAGAACATATTTCACAGTCTTGAACGCATTGATAAACTTATTCCAAGGATAGTGTATCAGGGTGGCACAGATTGTGCCGCCAATCGTAATCATAATGGACGAATAGCTGAAAAACCATTTCAAGGGACCTACCATTGACATGGAAGATACGATAAAGACAACCCCCAACACAAATCCTATGATTGTAGCAATATCCATAAAAACACCTCACAAACCTGACTATATCTCTAAAAGTAATTTTTTGAACAGTCCATATATTTCGCGATCACTCTTATGAATTTTATTTCTAAACTATTGCGAAATATATAGATATCACACCTTAAAATGGCATTTATATTTGGACAAAAAACGCAGAACCATCGTTATTTGATCCAAATGCATGTTTAGGTTTAAAGTGTGCTATCTTTATACCTTCATAAAATACAAACTCTTTTTCATGTTCAATCTATATGCCATACTATATCACGCTTGTTTTTTCCGCATCCGGATTTAACTTTCGGCTGCAGACTCAGGAGACTGAGCTTTTTCAAATTCTTGCTCTTTGTAACAATAAATCTTGCCTTTAAATTGGATAATTCTATGAATAACTTCTTCGACAGATTCCGACACAACTATTTTTTTACCTGTTGTGGTAGTAATTACGGTATCGGGCGTCGACTCCAAGAATTCTATTAAATCGCAATTCACATAAAAAATTTTTCCATTAAAGCGGGTCACCTTTATCATAACATAAACCACCTTTATATCACAACAAGAAGTTGGAAAATTCGAGATTTTCCGCAAAGGCCGGTCTTACAAGCTTAGCGGTGCCTTTCAGGGCTTACGGTGAGCGGTCCACAGCCCAACCGATCAACTTTCTAAGCTGTCGACTGTGAACCGTCCCCCCTGTACATTATCTCTTAAGATTTACAAGCTCCTGTAACATTTCGTCGGAAGTTGTAATGATTCTTGAATTTGCCTGAAATCCCCTTTGTGTGGTGATCATATCGGTAAATTCTTTGGCTAAATCCACATTGGACATTTCAAGGGTACCGGGCTTTAATTTCCCTACGCTTGCCGATCCTGGCTTATAACCCTTCTGAAAGTCACCGGAATTACTGGTAGGAAGGTATAAATTGCCACCTATCTTTTCCAGACCGGCAGGGTTCTCAAAATAAGCCAATGCGATCATCCCCAGCGCCTGCTGCTGGTTGTTTGTATAAAGGGCCGTAATAACCCCATCGGAGCCGATGCTATGTCCTACATATTCTCCCGGCGGATAGCCGTCCACCTGTGTTGCTTTAACACTACTCTGGCTGTTGTATTGGGTCAAATTGGAGAAATCCAATACAACCGTAAAAGGATCGGTCCCTTTATCTGCACTCGGAGTGACTAGTAGCTCGTTTTCAACAGGATGATTAGGATGGGTATTCAGATCATTAATAATTTCTCCGCCGCCATCAAATGCTATCATTCCTTGAGCCGGTGGGTCCGTGCCGTCATCCGAATACCAGAACCATTCCGTAGTACTGCCGTCAACTTCATTTTTTACAAAAGTTACGCTTATCGTGTAATCATTCCCCAGCTTATCATATATCTTATAGGGTACGGTAAAGGTTTCAATATCAGGCGTATTTTGTACTGCGTTCTCAATATCCGCTAGAGAACTACCTGCACCTGGCAGTGCTAGACTAGGGTTAGCAGAATCTAACCCAGCATAAGAACAATCCAAATTCCCTGAAAACTTGGCAGACGTTGTCTCAGTGGCTCCAAGCACCCTCTTGTTTCCATTCGAGGGATCGGTAAATAGGTTCAACGGCTGCAATGCTTGCTCGGTATCGAATTCCGTCTTGCTGCCTTCTTTACGCGTCTGCCAGCCGTAAAGCCTCATGCTGCCAATCATCAGGTTGCCATAGTCATCCTGTGTGATATTGCCGGCACGGCTAAACTTATAGCTCTCCGCATTATTCCCTCTTACAATGAAGAAACCATCTCCTTCAATAGAAACATCGTTTGGATTATTCGTTCTTTCCTCACTTCCGGGGGTAAACAGGTTATCGATAGAACCCACCGATATGCCCAGTCCTATCTGCATGGGATTGGTGCCGCCTTGACCGGTGGCATTGTCCGGCGCGGAAGAACCCCTAATGGTTTGACTAAAAACTTCTTGAAATGTTACTCTACTGGATTTGAACCCTACTGTATTGACATTGGCTATATTGTTACCAATAACATCCATTCTGGTTTGGTGCGCTCTCAATCCGGATACGCCGGAAAACATTGATCGCATCATAATGCATTGACCTCCTTTTGTTCGCTGCTCAGGTGCGTCTGTCGGATCCAGACATTCCGTCCGTCATTCGGGAATGTGTAGCCTCCTTGCTAGGTCCGGCTATTAGACAATGACTGCACCGTCAATATTTGTAAAAACATTTTCCTTCATCTCTTCGTTATGGATAGCTGTAATGACCGTTTTGTTCCTCACGCTTACCACCAAAGCAAGGTTATCCATGAGCACCAATGATTCTCTTACACCCTTCTCATCGGCTTTTGCAACCGCATCGTCGATTTTCTGCATCTGTGCGGCGGTAATTTTAATATTTCTGGCACTCAAACGCGCTTCCGCGTGCTTTGAAAATGTAACCTTTTTTGACTTATCTACCGCTTCCCGAAGGATATGATTAAATCCGCCTTCACCGCTCGTTCCTTTTTTCCTATTGGGCGCGGCCGGGAAAATCGGCTTGCCGGTGGTAAGCACCCTGTTGGTCAATAGGGGCTTATCTCGCATAACATCACCACTCTACTTTATATTCACTACATTATTTGCAGGCACTCTAATATCGTCCAGCCTAACGGATAGTTCCCCACTTCCCGGATCCTGCGTCACACTTCTCAAAATACCTTTTACCGTCACTTTACGTGTAACCGTTTCTCCGTCTTGTTCTACGGTTGTCTTTAATACGGCGGTAATTTCTTGATCCATGTGTCCGTCCAAGTAGGTTTCGAGATCCACAAATGAACCCTCTTCTTCTTCGCTTAATACCACATCGTCTATCACCCCATTGACATTGTCCATATGAGAATATACGACGCCGTTTGTCAAGCTCAGCTCACTGACATCGCCTACAATCTCCATGCTTTGCTCTCTTTTGCCGTCAATGAAGACAGCCGTTACGTTTTTACCAATGAGGTTGGTAAAATCGGTAATTTTTTGCCTTGGTTCTGCCGGAAACGTTTCAAAGACATCGGTAATATCGTCTACCGGTACATCTCTCCCGTCGATCACCGCATAAGCTTTCCCCTTGTCTAATCTTACGCTATCCACAATACCTATGACTTCCTGCAGCTCTCCCGATTCTTCATCCTGAATTACCGCACGCACCTCTTTGCCCACCATACCAAAGGCCATCGTATTGGTCATGGTTAAATTCATATTCTGCATCTGCTCCATAGATGTAAACTGGGCCATCTGGGCAATAAATTCTTTGTCATCCATAGGATTTAAGGGATCTTGATATCTTAATTGTGTCACCAATAGGTTTAAAAAATCATCTTTTCCCAAATTACCTGTGTTTCGATTCAAGGGCTGATAAGCTGACTCAGTTCCCCCATTATTTTGTACTGCATTTGTAGACATATATCCACCCCTTTTACGCGATAAAATCAATGCGACTGTCAGAAATCTGATAGGGATTCTCAACCATATAATCCGCCTCATATTCTAACCCCATCGCAGCCATGCTCTGATTTCCGCTTTTCACATTCTTTCGAGCCTGTCCGGCCACTCCCTTTTCAAAGGCTTCTCTTTGTGCACTGTTGTCGCCAACGGATACACTAAAACCCTGAACATTAAGTCCCTGGCTCTCCAAGGCATCCTTAAGCTGCGGCAGATTCGCTTCAATGATTTGTTTGACCTGCTGGCTTTCTGCAACAAATTTTGCTACCAATACACCTCTCTCGGCAACAATCTCCAATGATAATTTACCCAGATTTTCCGGCTTCAGCTGTACCGTCATCTCCGATTTCCCATCGTGAACGACCACTTTAGCGTGTTCCACCACCTGTTTAAATACATCCGGTTTATTGCCTTCCGACATACGATAGGCTTTGGTAACCGTCTCAACAGCATCAATGTCGCCTTTTGCGTCTATCACGTCATTAAACGGTACCGGGTCGGATTGGGTTCCGGCCTCTTTCGTTTGAAGGTTGATCACTTGGAATTTTTTGTCCAAATTAGAACCCTTCTGTTCCGAGGCGTCACCCTTTTGCTCACTGCCTTCTTCTTGTGAGGCTTTTGCATCTGCTCCCAAAACAGCGGTCTGCTCTTTTGACTCGCCTTCCGTACCATCGCTATCCTGCATAGCGGTCTGCTGTTGTGCCTCCTGCATATTACGCTGCTGCGCCTCCTGCATATTGATCTGCATGGCTGCTTCGTTAATGCCTTCTTGTATAAGCGTATGTACGTTTGCAAGACCTTCCAGCTGCTGCTTTATCGCAGCCAACTCCTGCTGCAATTGTTTCAGTGTACTTTCGGCTGCCTGCTGCATGTCGCCGTTGTCCGACACTGAGGAAATCGCCATTTCATTGACTAGCTTTTCGACTTTCTCCAGCAGCATCATCTTATGCGATGCCGTAAGGGTTAGATCATCTTTTAATACGGTCACCAGCTTTTGAACTTCAGGCAACAAATTTTGCTCCCCTAAAGCTAAAGC
This sequence comes from Bacillota bacterium, assembly GCA_022360955.1. Lineage (GTDB taxonomy): Bacteria > Bacillota > Clostridia > SK-Y3 > SK-Y3 > JAKSBV01. The sequence goes on along the minus strand of JAKSBV010000203.1, from coordinate 20,892 downwards.
TTCCTTTTCACCATTTAGGATTTTCTCAATCAACTCAATACTCATCCCGGTAAGCTCAGCCAAATAAGCGACCGCCTCTTTGTCAAGCTCTTCCGCTATGACTTGATGTACTGCATTATCTTCTGCTTCTACCTCCTGCACAGTGTCGTGCGTCAAGTCATGCTTTTTCGCGAAAGTTTTTTCGCAGGATACGCCCTGTTTGGAAGCATTTTTGTCCCATTTTTCAATGGCGGAAGCGTATTTAGGCTCCGTTCCATTGGTCCTGCGGGACTGATTGCTTTTAGTCGTGCTGGTCAAAATACCTTTAAAGTCTTTTGAGGCATTGTCATAAGCCTTGCTGCTCCGTCTTTTGGGTACAGCTTTGTTGCTATAAGGGGAATCAACAGAAAAATCTACAGCGAAATGGTTACGCATATCTTCTTTTCACCTCCTTTCAACACAAGACTCATTTATGTTTTAAAATTTATAGCTATTGTCTTTAACTATAAATTCAAAACCTTTATTCCGGGACTCTCAGCAAATAACGGGTACGTCTATTCATGCTTAACTGCCGCTTTGCAGTTCCATCGGGTACTCTTTCGACAATCGATCCGCAATTCTTGCCGCAAGGGATACATCCATGGAAGAAAGGATCTCTGCCGCTTTTTCCTTGTTCATTGCTTTTACAATACTTACAATCAAATCCAATTTGGAAGAACCCATTTCATCGAATATTTTTGCAGCATTTTCTGCTTCCATCTTTTCATAATAAGAAACATAGCTTTTCACCTGTTGATCTGTTTTTTCTTCCGTCAAAATCGCTTCATACAGTTCCTGTGCTTTTTCCTTTTCTATTTTTTCATAGTATTCTTTAAAATCGGTTTTCTTTTCATCTTTGATGTCATTGAAAAAATTTTCTCTATCCTGTTCCAGCTGTTGGCTCTCTTGCTGTAAAGTTTTCTCCTTTTCTTCAAGGTTTTTTTGATCCTCTAAGAATTTTTGATAGTTTTGTCTGATATCGGTAATATCTTGCAGTTCTTGTTTTAATTGCTCGGCTTCTTTGCTTAACTTTTCATAATCTTCCTTATACGTGAGATACCTTTGCGTTAACTCCCCTTTGTTCATATATTGGGGGTCTTCCGGGTCCGGTATGGGCGGAAGAATGTTTTGTACATAAGGTATATCCTCGATCAAAGGCCTTGTCTTCTCTCCGATGCCTCTTACATCAAACTTAATCAGCAAAACAGGCAAACCTATCAATAGTAAAATAACAATCACCAAAAGCGCCTTCATTATAATATGCTGGTCATGATCGGACCTTTGTTTTTCACGCTGTGAGCTAGTCATTTGGGGCACTGGCATCTGCTTCCTCCTATTTCACAGTATACTTATAACTTAATACTTCATCTATTCTTTTCTCTTCCTTTTTCAATTGCTCCTGTAAAAAGGTCTGGAGTTCTTTTTCTTTTAGGGTTTCCAGTATCTTTTTATCTTTTGCCGCTTCAATAAGTTTCTCTCTATGTATATCGACATTTTGAGACGCTTGATTGACACTTTGCACCTGCTGGTCCAATCTGCCGTTAATGGACGAAAGGTAATGGTTATATTGGCACAGTTTCGCCACGTTTACGCCCTCACCACTCATCTTTACAATATTGGCAAAACACTTATCCTTTTCACCGTGAATCGTTTTAAGCCTTTTTTCTTCTTCATTCAGCTTTCTCACCTGGCCGGCAAGCTTATTTTTTGCATCATCTTCCAACTGCTCTCTGACATTTAACACGGACTGCAAACGGTAATGAAACTGTGTCATCTTAGAAAACCTCCTATGTTAGTGGGGAGTCGGGAGTGAGGGGTGGGGAGAGAAAACCTCCGAAAACAAACCATATATTTCGCCATAAACATTTTATACGGACCTTCGTACATTTAACCCTCAAAAATTCTCCCTACTCCAACCTCCCCACTCCCCACTAATTAAGCACTTCCTTCATTTGTTCCAACACTTGTTCAAAAGTAAAGTGATCGTATATGTCCTGCCGTAAGAACCGATTGATGCTTTCTATGTATTCTATGGCGTAATCAATATTAGGATTGCTTCCCTTAATATAAGCACCGATATTGATTAGATCCTCCGCTTCTTTATAAACGGCCATGACCCTTTTAATTTCGTTTGCAAGTTTTACTTGTTCCTCTGTTACAACATCTCCCATCACCCTGCTGATACTTGCCAGTACATCGATAGCAGGATAATGATTTCTATTGGCAAGATTTCTGGATAGGACAATATGGCCATCTAAAGTCCCTCGGGCCGTATCCGTAACCGGCTCGGTCATATCGTCCCCGTCTACCAGAACCGTATATAAACCTGTAATGGAACCATTTGCGGAATTTCCTGCACGCTCTAACAGCTTGGGTAATGCAGCAAAAACCGACGGCGTATACCCTCTGGATACGGGTGGTTCTCCTATCGCTAACCCCACTTCTCTTTGTGCCATTGCAAAACGTGTCAGGGAATCCATCAAAAGAAGAACATCTTTGCCTTTGTCTCGAAAATATTCGGCAATGGTCGTAACAAACAAGGCACTTTTTAATCTTATCAAAGCAGGCTGGTCGGAAGTTGCAACAACAATCACCGATCGTTTTAAGCCCTCTTCTCTTAAGTCCTTTTCTATAAACTCCCTTACTTCCCTGCCTCTTTCTCCGATAAGTCCGATGACATTTACATCGGAAAGAGAATGTCGAGCCACCATCCCCATCAATGTACTCTTCCCTACGCCACTTCCTGCAAATACACCTACTCTTTGTCCCTTCCCGATGGTTAACAACCCATCGATCGCCTTGATCCCCATAGATAAAGGATTCTCAATTCTTCTTCGGGACAGAGGATCCGGGGGCATATTATTCACGGGATAAAAACGGCTGACTTCCAGCGGCCCTTTCCCATCTATCGGGTTTCCAAGCCCATCCAAGACTCTGCCTATCAAAGCTTCTCCCACACGTGCTCGCTGCATATGTCCCGTAGCAACGACCATGCTTCCTGAACCAATCCCACTCATATCTCCCAAGGGCATAAGCAATACCTTATCATCTTTAAATCCCACGACTTCTGCCATAATATAGCTGGCACCTTTGCTGGTATAGATGTAACAAAGCTCACCAATATTGACAGCAGGACCACAGGACTCAATGGTAAGCCCCACTACCTGGGAAACCTTGCCCCAATATTTAACAAAACAATTGTTTTGCAGTGCTTCACGGTACTTTCCAAAATGAATACTTTTCTCTGCACTCCCCACGCCCTACTCCCCACTCCCTACTAATTCAACAACTCATTAAATGCTTCCTCAATCCCTTTAAGCTGTGTCCGAAAGCCGGCATCGATTTTCCCGCCGGGGGTCTCTACAATACACCCTCCGGATTTGAGTGACAGATCCTTTTTGACGGTAACTTCTCCGGAAAATGCGCTTTGCTGGATAATCGCATCTTTATTTTGTCTGACGGTTTCGTAATCCGATGGTGAAACTCTTATAATGACGGTTTCAGCACCTTTACATTTATGCAGCGTCTGAACTACCAGTGAATGAACAGCCTCAGGTCTGGATTCGACTTCATCACCAATAACCTTTTGGGTAATGTCTAAAACAAGGTCCACAATATCTTTTTCTGCCGATTCCAACAAGGCCTGATATTCTTGCTGCGCCCTTTCCCTGATTTCCTCTGCTTCCTTAAGTAAAGATTCCGCTTTTTGCGTAATTTCCTCATGCCCCTGCCGGTATCCTTCTTCTCTAGCCTGTTCTAAGACCGTTAATCGCATCTTTTCAGCCTGTTGCCGGGCATCTTCCAATATTTTTTCAGCCATTTTATTGGCATCATTAATTGTTTTTTCCGCTTCCGCACAAGCATCGTCCACTAATTGCCGTGCCTCATCAGCCGGAGATTGTTCGTTTTGTGTCTGTTCAACATCAATAGGATCAACCGTCAATGGTGCTCCCACATTAATTTGAAAAGATTTCATGACCCTAGACAATGATTTCATCTCCCCCGCCTCTGGAAATAACAATTTCACCGGCATCTTCAAGTTTCCTAATGACATTCACAACTTTTTGCTGGGCCTCCTCAACATCTCTTAAACGCACAGGGCCCATAAATTCCATGTCTTCTTCGATCACCTCGGCAAGACGTTTGGACATATTGGAAAAAATAACTTTTTGTACTTGCTCACTAGCACCTTTAAGGGCCAGTGCCAACTCATTATTTTCCACTTCTCTAAGAAATCTCTGAATTGACCTATTATCGAGCGTAACAATATCATCAAATACAAACATTCTCTTTTTAATTTCTTCTGCCAGGTCGGCATCCTCAATTTCAAGGGTTTCGATAATATGTTTTTCAGTTCCTCTGTCAACGGAATTTAATATATCAACAATAGACTGTATTCCGCCGGAACTGGCATAATCTTCCGTAACAAAGGAAGAAAGTTTCTTTTCCAGTACTTTTTCCACTTCTTTGATCACTTCCGGAGAAGTGCGATCCATTGTGGCAACTCTTCTTGCAACCTCTGCCTGCTTGTCTTGAGGCAAAGCGGAAATAACAATAGCCGCCTGCACCGGTCTTAAATAAGCTAAAATAAGTGCGATGGTCTGAGGATGCTCTCCCTGAATCGAATTAAGAAGCTGACTTGGATCCGCCTTTCTCACAAAATCAAAAGGTCTCACCTGTAAAGACACCGTCAGCCTGTCAATCACTTCAAGGGCTTTCTGACTGCCCAAAGCTTTTTCAAGTATATCTTTAGCATAAGAAATACCGCCTTCTGCAATATACTGCTGCGCAAGACATATCTGATAAAACTCATCCAGTACGGTTTGTTTATCTTCAGCTGTTACGGTTTTTATATTTGCAATTTCCAATGTTAATTGCTCAATTTCTTCTTCTTTCAAATGTTTGAATATTTGTGCAGATTTTTCCGGTCCTAATGCAATAAGCAGCATTGCGGCTTTCTCTTTACCGGAAATCTCAGTCTTGACCCCACGCGGCACCGCTTCTTCCCCCCATTCCGGTCCGGTGTTCGGCGTTCGAAAATCCCTATGATCTCAAAGGTCTATGAACTCCGAACGTCAAACCCCAAACGATATTAATCCCAATCATCTGCCAGCCAATTTCTTAACAACTGTGCAACAGCATCAGGCTTTTGCTTGACAAATTTCTCTATTTGCTTTTTCACTTCCGATTTTTCTTCTAACTCTATATCTGGCAGCATTTCTTCACTATTAGCTGCATTATATTTTGCAGAAACAGGCTGTTCCTGTTCCGTTAAGCCCTGTTCGTTATTCACTCTTAAAATAATCATGACAATCAAAGCAATGAGAATACCCACCAAAACAAGCGCACCATACTTATCTGCCAATGCGGCTAAATCTAACGGCGGTTTGGATTCGGTTAATGCAGGCATATCATAGGTCTGAACGGTAATATTCGCTAACGGTATCCCTGTTGCGGAAGCCACCGTTGCTTTTACATCATCCACATCTGCTCTCGCCGTGGCCGCATTCACAACATTGCCGTCTCCTGTATCTGCCGGAGGCTCTTGCATATAATGCATCACAATTGCGATGGATGAATTGTCTCGATCCCATTTGCCTATCTCTTTGGTAGATTGCTGTACCGTTTTATTAACCTCATAATTGGTTGTTTCATCGGTTAACTTATATTCTCCTGTCTCACTTGTATTCGCATTAGGGTACTGGGGAGGGTTACTGTCCATTCCCGGTGCACCGCCGTCGGTTCCGTTTATAACCGTTTCTTTTCTGGTCTGCTGACTTAGAATAATCCCTTTATCATCGATAACCGGCTCGTATATTTCTTTATTTGTAACCAACGTATCAAAATCAAGTTCAAGATTCGCCATAACCTTTATATTATCCGCCGTCCCTGCCAGAAGCTCTGTTACTTGCTTTTCTACGCCTCTTTTCACCGTTTGTTTCAGCGCATATTGCCTGTCAATACTACCGGCAAAATCATCATCATAGCTATCGTTTAATATATTGGCATTACTGTCAAGAATGGTTACATCTTGCGGGCTCAAGCCCTCGACGCCCCCTGCGACGAATTGCTCTATGCCCTTAATCTGCTTGTTTGTAAGCTCTTGATATGAATCTACCGCAACACTTGCCTTAACCTTGCTTTCCTCTTTTCCGAAAAAAACATTTTTTTCAGGTATGCTCAACTTTACGACGGCATTTCTCACATTATCCATAGCTTTTAGCGTAGCGGCCATATCTCTTTCCAGATATTCTTTATACCCTCTTTGTCTTTCTACATTCGTGGTGCCCAAGCTGGACTTGCCATACTCGTCCTTATAACTCACACTTCCTCCCTTGGGCAGACCCTCTTGCAGCAAGGCCGCTTTGGCTCTGTTCAAGTCATTCTTCTTCACCTGAATGGTGCCGTTATCCTGCAGTCGGTATTCGATATTGCTCTTGTCTAACTGCATAATCACATCCCTGGCATCTCTGGGCTCCACAAACGAAACAAGATCCTGATACTGGGGACGGGTAATCATCATGATGGCAGCCCCTACACTCAGAAAGACAATAGCCGATATTACAATCATTTTCGTTTTATTACTTTTGTCTAAATTTTTCCAAAATTCCGTAAATTGCTGAGGAATCTTGCTAAAAAGCTCAGGCATATTCACACCTCAATCATCGTATATAAATATATTAAGATAGATACAGCCAATGCATAAACCGGTTGTACCGAAATATGAAATTTATGCATCCGGCGTATATGGTTGTACATCACTACATAAATGTAACCAGTTTTTACAAAACACATCGTCCATGTTATAAAAAAATTAGGAATTCCACATATTACGGTTAAAAATTAATAAGTGTTGCCGATAAATAGATTATATGAAAAAACAGATTGGGTTATATGTCACGAGCTGTGAACATGTGAGCGGGGGTTTTAAGGATTTTCCCACCGCTATTTGTGTTGCACGTTTGTCCCATGTTAAGAATACACTTTATTTCCAGGAACCATATAACACACGCCATTATTTCATTGGATGATATGGCACCAACGATTACAATTGCATTCGCATGATTTCATTATATGCGTCCATTATTCTATTGCGTATTTGAATCGTATATTGAACGGCCACCGAAGCCTTTTCCGAATCTATCATTACTTGATGTAAATTTTCTATTTTCCCGGCAGCTAATAATTGCCTGGAGTCCTCTGCATTTTTATGCAATTGATTAACACTTTCAATGGCGTTTTCCAGAAACTCGGAAAAACTAATCTCACTATTAGAAGTCTTATCCTTCACAGCAGGATTCAAATTCATTAACTCAATAGGATTAACACCGTTTACTTTCATTGCAACCTCCTCCAGCAGCTTTTATAAGCCATCATCCGCCGCTAACTGTTCACCAAAATTTATTTTCCTATTTCCAAAGCTTTCATGGCCATAGCCTTCGTTGAATTCATCGCCATTACATTTGCTTCATAAGAGCGCGTTGCCGAAATCATATTGACCATTTCAGTCATAGTGTCTACATTGGGCATAAGCACATAGCCTGCTTCGTCAGCATCCGGATGCCCCGGGTCATGTATTCTTTTAAAAGGTGAAGAATCCTCAATAATGCGTTTTACTCTCACACCGTTAATATTGCTTGTACCTATCTTTGTCTTGCTGCTCTCCGACAAATAACTTGAAAATGAAGAAGAACTTCCTCTTTGTTCAAATAAAGCTGTTTTTCTTCGGTAAGGTTGTCCGTTTTCCGTTCTTGTCGTATCTGCATTGGCAATATTTTGAGAAATCAAATCCATTCTTAATCTCTGGGCAGAAAGCCCGCTAGCACTAATATCCATAGATTTCAAAAATGTCATATATACCACCTTTTTGTTTATAATTTGTAATGCCTCTCATGTTTTGTCCCCAGCTGTTAATGCTGAACTACTGTTTACTTATAGGCTATACTAACCTTTTTGGTAATATAAAAATGAATGTAGATAACGCTCAGACCGGTTGAACTTATTTTGTCTCACGCAGTACGGTTTTAATAGAACTAAATCTCCCGGATAATTGTTGAATAACCGCATTGTAATAAATATTATTTTTCAGAAACAATGCTGTTTCCGCATCTATATCAACATTGTTTCCGTCTATTCTCATCTCGTTTTCCGAATGGTCTTGTCCTTGTTTAATGGAAATATTGTTTATATCTTGCTTCCCTATAGGCATATGCTTCTCGTGCGTCCTATGTCCCATGATCTTCTTCTGGTCCAATGCTTCTGCCAAGAAACTTTCAAATTCTACTGTCCGTCTTTTGTATCCGGGTGTATCAATATTCGCTAAATTATTCGCTATCGCTTCATTCCTCAGCCAAGAAGCCTCCACAGCTTTCTCCAATATTGCCGTATTGTCAAACAACTTACTAATCATACATACACCTTCCATCATCAGATTTTAAATGGGTTTTATTCACAATCTTACGAAATAGATACTTTGACTGATTCAACGGGAAAACTTCAAATCCTATGGTGTAAATCCTTTTTGCCGTCCAATGATATTGGGTTAAGATTTTACAAAAACTTATAAAACTTAATAAATCAATTATTCGACAAAAAAAATGATATTCCTGCAATAATTGCTATATTTTTTCTATGCATAGATATTCTCTTTCCATAATTTATTGTATTATTATATGATTCTGTTGTATATGGATATTCCTTCCTATTGTTTTAGGACCACATGCCTATAGCATATTTTAGTAATGCTATTAATTAGTGTAAACCGCTGGTTTTAAAATGTCAATAGTTTACACTAATTTTAACTTATAATTTACCTTTCGCAAAACCATGAATGATGTCGATTGCCCGCTCTGCAATCTTCCTGTTTTTTTGCCGTTTGTTTCTAATTTTTTCGTTTAAACCCGGTATTAAACCGAAGTTAATATTCATGGGCTGAAAGTCTACGGTACAACTGTCGGCAATATAGTGACTTAGTGCACCAAGGGCTGTTTCTCTAGGAAAATATATCAGGTCCTCTCCTTTGACTCTTCTTGCCATATTCAGTCCTGCCACCAGACCTGACGAAGCCGACTCCACATATCCTTCCACACCGGTAATTTGACCTGCAAAAAAAATGTTCCCGTTCCCTTTGCTCTGGTATGCAGCGTTTAACAGCTTCGGAGAGTTAATGTATGTATTGCGATGCATAACCCCGTATCTTACAAATTCCGCCTTTTCCAGCCCGGGGATCATGCCGAATATTCGCTTTTGCTCCCCCCACTTAAGATGGGTTTGAAAGCCTACTATATTATAAAGGGTGCCCTCTTTGTTATCCTGCCTGAGCTGCACAACGGCATAAGGCGTCTGCCCCGTTCGCGGGTCTGTTAACCCTACCGGTTTCAAAGGACCGAAAAGGAGGGTCTTTTCTCCCCTTGCGGCCATCCTCTCAACAGGCATACACCCTTCAAAAACAATTTGTTTTTCAAAGCATTTCCGTTCGGCTTCTTCACCGTTTATTAACGCATTCCAAAAATGCAGATATTCCTCCTTTGTCATAGGACAATTAATATAATCCGCATCTCCTCGGTCATAGCGAGCCGCCTTAAAAGCCTTCCGGTGATCTATCGACTCATAGGTCACAATTGGTGCGGCCGCATCATAAAAGTATAAATATTCATCTCCTGTATATTCGGCTATGCTTTGGGCAAGGGACGGGGACGTTAAAGGACCGGTTGCAATCACAACCGGTCCGTCCTCAGGAATAGATACGACTTCCCTACGGACCACCTCAATCAATGCATGGCCCTCTATTTTCTCAGTCACCCTTTGAGAAAACCCGTTTCTGTCTACTGCAAGCGCGCCTCCTGCAGGTACCCGTGTCGCATCGGCACATCGCATGATTAATGAATCCATTAAACGCATTTCTTCTTTCAAAAGTCCCACAGCATTTTCCAGCTGGTCGGAACGCAGTGAATTACTGCATACCAATTCCGCCATATAAGGAGAATGATGTGCAGGAGTGTATTGATCCGGCTTCATTTCATAAAGCTTTACAGGAATATTTCTATTTGCAATCTGCCATGCTGCTTCACATCCTGCCAGCCCCCCGCCAATAATGGTTACCGTCATTCATCCAGACTCCTTTCGTATTTGCATTCTTTATTGCTGCATTGAATTTTGCTTGATTTTTTGGAGACTTTTTTAACGAGTACACCCTGGCATTGGGGGCACTGTTCCTGCAACGGTTCGTCCCACGTCATCAATTGACATCCGGGGTAGTTTTCACAACCGTAATATTTTTTTCCTCTCCGGGTCTTTTTAATATATATCTTTCCGCCGCACAGGGGACAGTTAACGCCTGCCTCCTCCAGGATAGGCTTGGCATTTCTGCACCCGGGGAAACCCGGACAAGCAAGGAATTTCCCATACCTGCCATGTTTAATCACCATATTTTTGCCGCATTTTTCACACTTTACATCGGTTACTTCATCTTCAATTTCTATATCCCCTATTTCGTCTTCAGCTTCTTTTAAAGTGTGCGCAAAGGGATGATAGAATCGTTTTAGGACCTCTACCCAATCTCCGTCACCTTCTTCAATCTCATCCAGCTGCTGTTCCATATTTGCCGTAAATGCTATGTCCACGATATCTTTAAAATGCGTTATCATAAGACCCGTGATGATATGACCCAATTCCGTAGGTTTCAACTGCTTCTTTTCTCTTTCTACATAGCCCCGGGCTATAATCGTGATAATCGTCGGCGCATAGGTGCTGGGACGTCCGATGCCTTTTTCTTCTAATGTCTTGACCAGTGTTGCCTCCGTATACCTCGGGGGCGGCTGTGTAAAATGCTGTTTCGGGGTCAGCTTATTTAACGCAACCCTCTGGCCTTCCGTCAATGCGGGAATATTGTCCTGTTCATCGACAACTTCCTCATCACTGCCTTCTACATAGAGTATCATAAAACCCATAAATTTTATTTTAGAACCGTTCGCCTTAAATATATAGTCTTTTGCCGCAATATCAACACTTAAAGTATCATATACCGCTGATTTCATCTGACTCGCCAAAAACCGTTCCCATATTAGTTTATATAATTTATATTGATCGGGCTTCAAGGAACCCTTTACCTTTTCGGGCGTTAAATGTACCTGTGTCGTTCTAATGGCCTCATGGGCATCCTGAGAGCTCTTTTTGCTTTTATACCTTTTAGGATTTTGAGGTACATATTCCCCACCGAACTTATCGCTTATAAATTGCCGTGCATTATGCTGTGCTTCCTCACTGATACGCGTGGAATCGGTTCTCATATAAGTAATCAGACCTATGGTGCCTTCCCCTTTTATATCAACACCTTCGTAAAGCTGCTGGGCGGCCATCATCGTCCTCTTGGCCGTAAATCCCAGTTTTCTCGAAGCTTCCTGCTGTAATGTGCTCGTTATGAACGGCGGTGCGGGCGCTCTCCTTCGCTCTCCCTTTTTGACCTTCCGAATCACATAATCCGCATCCTCCAGCCGTGACATCACCTCGTCCACAGCCTCTTTATCATTCAAAGGGATTTTCCCTTTTTGAGAGCCATGGAACTTTGCTTCAAAGCATCCACCGGATTTTTCATCCTTCAATTTTGCCGTTATGGTCCAATATTCCTGTGGGACAAAGGCTTCTATTTCTCCTTCGCGATCACATATCAGCCGGGTAGCTACCGACTGAACCCTTCCGGCACTTAAGCCCCTTTTGACTTTCCGCCATAGGAGAGGGCTGATCTTATACCCCACAATTCTATCCAAAATTCTACGGGCCTGTTGTGCGTTCACAAGTTTTTCATCAATGTCCCTAGGTGCTTTGATTGCACTTTTGACAGCCGTTTTGGTAATTTCATTGAAGGTAATACGACATTTTTGATCTTCATTAATGTTCAATGCCTTTGCCAAATGCCATGATATCGCTTCCCCTTCACGATCCGGGTCGGTCGCTAGAAATACTTTATCCGAACTTTTCGCTTCCTTCTTTAACTTGCTTAAAAGCTCCCCTTTTCCTCTAATCGTAATATATTTCGGTGTAAAGTTCTGTTCGATATCCACACCCAGCTGACTTTTCGGTAGATCTCGCAAATGTCCCATAGAAGCAAGAACCTTGTAGTTTCTCCCTAAATATTTTTTTATCGTTTTCGCTTTTGCAGGAGATTCTACAATTACAAGATAACTAGCCATCTTTTTCCTCCTTCATACACGTTATGATGATATTTTATATTATCGCAACAAATCGCTTCCCCGGAAGCTGATTAACAATGCCTCTCATTTCCAGTAATGTTAAAACCGCATTTAATTTTTGCACATTGTATCCCGATTGAATACATAATGCATCAATGTGCAAGGGCTCGCTCGACAAATATTTTATAACTTCTTCCTCTTCCGAAGATAAATCCATATCTTTCAAATATCCTATGTCTTTAGAACTATTATTAGTATGACTTAATTCCATATTATTAATCGCGGCATCACCGGCGACCTGTTCCGGCAATTCTTCCAATATGTCTTCAACACAGCTAACCAATTTAGCCCCTTGCTTAATGAGATTATTGGCGCCTATACTGGCATAGCTGTCTATATTGCCGGGAACGGCAAAAACATCTCTTCCCTGTTCCAGGGCGAAATCTGCCGTAATCAAAGAACCGCTTCTTTCACCGGCCTCCACCACTACTGTTCCGAGGGAAAGCCCGCTGATAATTCTGTTTCTTGCCGGAAAATTTTGCGGATTAGGCGGCGTACCGGGACAATACTCGGATAAAACCGCACCGCTTTTTGCAATATACGCCATCATCTCACGGTTTTCCTTGGGATATACAATATCTACACCACATCCCAACACGGCGATACTTCTTTGACCGGTTTTCAGGGCTCCTTTATGAGCGCTGGTATCTATGCCTCTTGCCATACCGCTTACAACCGTTATGCCCCTTTCCGCAAGCTGGTATGCAAGTTTTTCCGCAACCTTTCTGCCATAATGAGAAGCCCTCCGTGAACCAACGATAGCGACAGAAGCCAAATCCTGCCGCTTCAATTGCCCCCTGATATACAGCACAGCCGGCGCACTATAAATATGTTTCAGGCGTTCAGGATACTCCGCATCTTGCATCGTAACGGCGCGAATATTAGAAGCTTTCATATTCTGCATTATTTCTTCTGCTTTTTTTAGGCTTTTATCATTTAAATGACGGATATCCTCATTGCTGAGCCGTGCTATCCCTTTTAATGCATTTTGGTCGGCAAGCCATATTTCCTTAGGTGTTTTAAAGTGCTTCAAAAGCCTGTAGACCTTGACATTTCCCATGCCTTTAACATTTGTTAACCACAACCAATATTTTAACCCTTCCACTACAACCCCCCCATATATTAGCTGACAATGGACAGTTGACAGTTATGCAGCAAAGCCGCATTTTTGTTGAAGATTTCATTGTTTGCCTTGGTTATCCTGTAAATTCACAAATGCCTAATCATCCGTAAACCCTATACTGCCAGCTGCGCACCAATATTTTCCTATGATGTCGGCTATATACTATACACTATTTATTACAGTACTATAAAAAAAACTTTCTGTAAAGCACTTTTTAAAAATACAATAAAATCGAAAGAGCATCGGACCCTTTCGATTTTGATCGTTTGCCGGTCCTTTTACATTGTAAAATCCGACCTGCAAACCATGGCTTTCAAAAACTATTTCATGCGCTGCCTCACGATTTCATACATTAATATCCCCGAAGCAATCCCGGCATTTAATGATTCCGCACGACCCAATATGGGTATTTTCACAATATAATCGGAAAGTTCAACAATTGGTTTCGATACACCGTTTGCTTCATTTCCTATGACCAGCACCAGCCCTCTTTTCATGTCTACTTCAAAATGGTTCTTTGCCGTTGCGCACAAATGTCCTGCAATAACCTTTAATCCTCTCTCTTTCAAGTCGGATAAGGCCGCCCTGCTATCCTCAACCTTAATTACCGGCAAATGAAACAAGGAGCCCATTGTAGATCGCACCGTTTTAGGGTTGTAGATATCGGCACAACCTCCGGATACTATAACCGCATCTGCTCCTGCAGCATCTGCCGTCCGAATGATGGTACCCATATTGCCGGGGTCCTGTACGGCATCGCAATACACAAAAAAAGGCCTGTGATCTTCTGTGATATCCTTTAGCGAATGCGACTGCACCGCTGCGACAGCCAAAATCCCCTGGGGTGTCTCCGTATGCGTCATCTCTTTAAACATACGGTCATTGCAGGTGTAAATGGAGTGGGGGGTGGGGGGTGGGGAGTGGGAAGGACGGTTATTGACATCCATTAAAAGCTTGTCTAAAAATGCTCGGTTTTGATCGTTTTTTAAAAAGCTCTCGCTGACGAGCACGGCTTTGATCGGAGCATGGGATTGGAGCGCCTCTTTTAACAGACGCACCCCTTCAATCACAAACTCTTTATGCTTTTCTCTGTAATTCTTACGCCCCAGCGCTTTTATATGTTTGAAAGTTTTGTTTGCAGTACTGACAATATTTATTAACATCAAATCACTTTTCTTCCAAAGATTCTTGTTCTAGTCTGCTGATATCAGCGTTCGCTCCAATAATCACCACAACGTCATCACGTTTAATCGTATCATCTGCTCTCGGTGAAATATTAATTTCTTTACCGTTCTTAATCGCCATAATATTAATACCGTATTTAACCCTGACGTTTAATTCTACCAGAGACTTGCCCACCCACTGTTCCGGGGCCGCCACTTCAATAATACTATAATCCGGAGACAACTCAATATAGTCCAGTATATTGGATGACACAAGATTATGCGCTACTCTTGTTCCCATATCTCGCTCCGGAAAGATGACACGGTCGGCTCCTACCTTATTTAATACTTTTGCGTGAAGCTCACTGCGCGCTTTCGCCAGAATATATTTTACACCCATTTCTTTGAGTATTAGGGTTACCAGAATGCTCGACTGCATGTCTCCTCCTATTGTAACAACCGCTACATCAAAGTTTCTTACCCCTAATGACTTTAACACATTTTCATCCGTAGCGTCGGCTATGACGGCATGGGTCACATAATCCGTCATGTCTTGTATGACTTCCTCATCATTATCAATGGCTAAAACTTCATAACCCAGCTCATACAAAGTTTTGGCAACACTTTGTCCAAATCTTCCCATACCAAGTACAACAAAAGAACGCATCTTTTTCACTTCCCATTCTTTAGAATTAAAATTACCCTACCATTATTTTGCCTTCCGGATATCTCAGTTTGCGATTTTTCTTCCCTTTGGCTACAAGGGCCAGCGCCATTGTAAATACGCCCACTCTCCCCAAAAACATTGTCCCAATCAGCGTTAACTTGCTCACCGTACTCAGTGAAGGCGTCATGCCAAGAGATAGGCCTACCGTACCAAAGGCCGAAACCGCTTCAAAGAATATTTCTATAAAAGAAGCACTCTCAAAAATAGACAAAATAACGGTTGTCCCTAAAACGATTCCGATACTGATCACTACAACCGATAATGCTCTCAAAACTACGGAGTAGTGAAGCCTTCTTCTAAACAGTTCCGTATCGTCACTTCTTCTGATAACAGAAATAACAGCAAAAAGCAGCACACCGGCAGTCACGGTCTTAATACCTCCGGCCGTAGAACCGGGGGAACCGCCGATAAACATTAATACAATGGTCATAAATTTCGAAGCATTGGTCAAATCCGATAATGGAAGGGTATTAAACCCTGCCGTTCGGGTTGTAACAGATTGAAACATTGCAGCCAAAACCTTATCCCCTAAGCTCAATGGCTTTAATGTATCCGGATTATTAAATTCCAGCAAAAAGAAAAATATAAATCCTCCGGCAAGCAAAACGGCACTAATGAGCAGAACCAATTTTGTGTGCAGTTTTAAATCATTCACGTTTTTCGCTTTATATATATTATTCCATACGTAAAAACCCAATCCTCCGATGATAACCAGTGCCATAATGGTTAAATTTACAATAGGGTCATCCACATAGGCCGTTAAACTGGTAAACTTTTCGCTTTCTCCCATCAAATCAAAACCGGCATTACAGAATGCGGAAACAGCATGAAAGATACCTTTATAAATGCCTTTGGCTACTCCGTATTCATTCGCAAATCGAATGGATAGGATGAGGGCTCCTGCCCCCTCAAACATAAGCGTCCCTAAGAGAATCTGTTTGGTAAGTCTCACAATGCCTTCCAAACTATAATGATTTAAGGATTCGGCCATGAGTAGTCTCTCTTTAAAACTGATTTTCCTGCCAAGCATCAAGGAAAACAATGTAGCCATTGTCATAAAGCCGAGTCCGCCTATTTGCAGCAAAAACAGGATTGTCAACTGTCCGAAAGTTGTCCAGTGCGTATATGTATCTACGACTACCAATCCGGTCACACACGTTGCCGAAGTGGCCGTAAAAAGGGCATTGACATATCCAACGCTGTTGCCGTCTTTTGAAGCCATCGGAAGATTCAACAATATACTTCCGATTAAAATAACCAACACATATCCCAACACAATAAATTGTGTCGGCGACATATTCAATAGACTAAATTTATCTCTTTTTGTCTTCATATCAACCTCCGTTACGGGTTTGAGCATAGAAATTTCTATAGAAGAAAATGATTCCAAAGCTAAAGAATCGCTGAAGGCTGAGAGATGAGGGGTGAGAACGAAGCACTCATGGATTCCACAAAATCTAATTCTTAATCATTCTTCCCTCTCCCAAAACCTAGAAAATTGCAAAAATAGACCCGTTTCCGGGTCTATTAATCGCTGCACACACATTTATAAGCTGGCTTTAGCTTTTTCGACCAACTGCACAAATGCTTGCGTATCATTGACTGCAAGGTCTGCAAGCATTTTCCTGTTCATCTGAACATCAGCCTTTTTTAATCCGTTCATAAATCTGCTATAAGATAAACCATTCATTCTTGATGCGGCATTGATTCTGGAAATCCAGAGCTTTCTAAAATCCCTTTTCTTTCTCTTTCTGCCTACGTAAGCATAAACAAGGGACTTCATTACCGCCTGGTTAGCAGTTTTAAAAAGTTTACTTTTTGCACCTCTATATCCTTTAGCAAGCTTTAATATTTTTTTATGTTTTTTTCTAGTATGCATTGCGCCTTTAATTCTGGCCATTTATTTAAACCTCCTCCGTCAGTTTTAATGGTAAAGTTTTACTTGTAAGGTATTAATTTCTTAATCACTGCTGCATCTGCATCGCTGGCATAACCGATTTTTCTCAGATTTCTTTTCCTTTTGGTGGATTTCTTCGTAAGAATATGACTCTTATACGCCTTTGATCTTTTTACTTTACCCGACTTCGTAAGGCTAAATCTTTTTGCAGCACCTCTATGCGTCTTAATTTTAGGCATCTAAATTACACTCCTCTCAAAATTTCAAAAATTAATATCGCAAAATCTATATTATATTAAAATAATACCACTATCGAATCCACTCGGAATGCCTATTTTGAACCACATATGAACCCATTCTTCGTTATTGACGATTCATGACAGCTTTGCCGTCTTATCCATGCTGTTTAGGCGCTATAATCATCGTCATATTTCTGCCCTCAAGTTTCGGCTGCTTTTCAACATTGCCCAATTCATCTGCCGCACCCGCAAACCGTTGCAAGAGCTCTTTACCTAATGAGGAATGATGAACTTCTCTCCCTCTGAATCGAACAGTAACCTTCACTTTATCCCCGGATTTTAGAAATTTCAACGCATGATTCACTTTGGTATTGAAATCATGGCTGTCAATTGAAGGCGAAATCCTGACTTCCTTGATATTGACGATATGCTGCTTTTTCTTGGCTTCTTTTTCCCTTTTGGCCAGCTCAAACTTGTATTTCCCATAATCCATCACTTTACACACCGGCGGCTTAGCCTGCGGCGCAATTTTAACCAAATCAAGATTTTTGCTGTTTGCTATCTTTTGAGCTTCTCTTGCAGACATAATACCTAATTGACTTCCGTCTGAACCCACAAGTCGGATCTCTTTGTCCCTAATTTCCCCATTAATCATTAATTCTTTATTAATAGCTGTACACCTCCTAAAAATTTTGGCATTCCCTCATTGACCACAACAAAATCTTTCAATTGATAAGTCTCAATATAGACTCTGTCAACATCCATAAAACATATTTGATCCTATGGATATCCCGGCACACCCATTACTGTCCGTATATGAAACAAAAAATGGATAGACCTGTAGTCTATCCACCTATTTAACACCCGTTAACATTATCGAATCTATTAACCTAAACAGTTAAAACCGTAAGGTGAGAAGTGGATAACTTCTACTTTATTTTCGCTAGACACTACTTTACCACTATTCGCTCTTAATGTCAAGCATTTTTTATGAATTTGGGTTGAAGAAAACGATGCCGGCAAATATAACGAATGGCAAGCTTAGACTACATTTGAACAAACAACGACCCTTCTGCGTTGTTTGTTCAAATGTATTGATAGATTTAACGTACACTTATCTTTACTAAGAGCTGCCCTCAAAAAAATGATTTTCAAAAGTGTAATTCATCTCTCCATTGTTATCCCAGTTGTTTGCCGCATCTTTAAAGGCAATGTTTATATTGCCGTCTCTTTTTACAGGAAGCACTAATTCGTAAGTTTCGGCATCAATTTTGTGCAGAGGATAATAGGCTACGTCTTCCCATCTCAGATTATTGCCGTATCCTACAATCACATATATATCCTGCGCTCCGTTTTTTGCCAGTAACCCGCTATACACTATTCTGACCTTATCTTGAACTTCCTGCAGCTCTAAACCATTGTCCGAGTAAGAATTATAGGATTGTGTTACATCCGCAGACATGATA
The DNA here is from genome assembly GCA_022360955.1 of Bacillota bacterium. Taxonomy (GTDB): domain Bacteria; phylum Bacillota; class Clostridia; order SK-Y3; family SK-Y3; genus JAKSBV01. The sequence continues at coordinate 2,011 of JAKSBV010000203.1, read as the reverse complement.
TCCGTTGAAACTTCTTCATCAAAAGGCGTAAGTTTGGATGAATCCACGTTTTTAACCTCTGCCTGGAAATCCTCTCTCCCGCTTTTATGATTATTTCTTCCTAGAAGAAAATCAAAAAATCCCATCACTTACCTCCTTATAATTCTTATTCATTTTCAGTTTGTTCATTTTTTATAGAGATTATAGTGAAAATTTTATCTAATTTTTGAAAATTCATGTCAAAAAAGTGTACACTTTAGTATGTCGTTTGGAAGTCCACGACGGGAATTTTTGTTCTCGTGCGCTATATGATGTGTTTTTTTAATATAAAAAAACAAGACCACCACATCATGTGAACTGTCTTGTAGTATTAAATATATTTAAAATGGTGGGCGATGAGGAACTCGAATCCCCGACTTTCACCACGTCAAGGTGACACTCTACCAGCTGAGTTAATCGCCCATATATTGTCTGTTTAATCTATATCTATATTAGCATAAAAATTTTTATTCTGCAAACACCATTTCCACAATAAATTTTATGTGATGTAGCATTACTTTATCGGCTCTAACCATCTGAGCCACGCTCACGAACTAAAACCATGTCACGCTTAAAGCCTTACAAAAAAGTTACAAAGGCATCAAACCTTTGTATTGTATTCGGATTTCATCATATCACATGGCGTAAATAAAACTTATCTTCGTCACGCAAAGTAATTATACAATATATATTAAGATACGTCAATGTTTATTTTTGCACTTTTCACACCATTATTTTACCTCCGACCGCCGGACTTCCAACTCCGAAGGGTTGATGTCAAATCCCGGCAATATCACCTTAAACAGATTTTGGGAACCCAGATTAATGAATTTGACGCGGCCGATGTCCTTAAACTGCTCCTTGATCCGTTGAATGCCTAATCCATATTTTAAAAATCTTCCTTTTTTATCAATCATTAATGCCCTTTGGTATAACCATGCATTGCGCCTTTTGGGATTGTTCTCCTTCTGCACTCTATACACCCTGTTTCCGGAAATCATCACTCCCGGATTAATGATCTCAATGGAATTGGAGAAAACACGGATGATAATCCCATTGGAAAAATCCAAATAATCCCTGTGTACAACCGCATTTGCTATCGCTTCATATAGGGCTTCAAGGGGGTAATGCCGATCATTGCACAATTCCTCAAAAAAACCCTCCACCTTTTCCAATAGGCTAAGTATATTGCCTGTGAATAATCGGGTTTCATGATTCAATAATACCTGTATATAAACATGGGGTAAAAAAAGAGCGGGATTACGTCCGAAAAGCAGCAATCCTCCAATGGTGGGATGATATTCATCACTATCGTTATCTTTTCCCACAATCCCCAGCCCTTCCAATAGTATGAGATCAGCAGGAAAATAATTCTCTATGAGCTTATAGTCCAATTGGTCCAAAAGGACATTGGTCAGTATCACTCTTTCATAACTGAACAAACCGTTTTGTTGAAGCATACTGGCTATTTCTTCCCTGCGGGCAACATCGGTGGTAGAGCCCCTGCGAACGTAGAATGCACCATTCTGAACCATTTGATGAGGCGTCTGATCACTCTTATAAATCGTCAATACCGCTATATGCTTGTGTTGGTATTCCAATATGTCCACACGTATCGGTACGGGAGGATCACACCGATTGTATATAATCTGCTGAATTTGTTCTTCGCTAAATTCTTCCGGATCTATGCCCAATACTTGCTTGGTTTTATCTTCAATGCCAAAAATAATGTACCCTCGCCCTCCGCGCGAATTCGCCATCGCAATAACATCTTTGGTCAATTCTTTTTTTTCACTTTCCGTAGACATATGAAATACGGCTTTAAAGTCCAGCTTCGCTTCCTCTTCCTGACGCAGCAGACGTTTGAGTTTTTGAAGATTCAATGATCCGCAACCTCCTGACTATTTCGGTACACCTATAATACATATTATATAGCATCCTCGTATAAATTAAAACCCTGTGCATAAATATTTATCTTTGGAAAAACAATAAT